>NZ_VZPF01000081.1 GCF_008801695.1 Pantoea stewartii subsp. stewartii | reverse complement strand
GACGTGGTTGCGTTACGTCATCGGTCATATACAGGACTGGCCGGTGAACCGGGTCCGCGATCTGCTGCCATGGAAGGTCGAGCTTCCCTCTGCCTGAACGTCAATACGGTCTGAATGCGACGCTTACAGTTGAGGTGAAGATAATACGGTTGGATCACCGTTTACATATAAGAGCGGAGGGAAACAGGCCGCTTCAAGGAGTTGAGCGGGGTAATGCGCATCCAGCGCCGTAATCAGGTGATGCGTTGGACGCTGTGCCAGCCAATTGTTAACGGTTGCCAGCCAGTCCGTGGTTTTCTGATGGGCAAAATGATGTTGCGCTGTCTCGAAGCCCTTTTGGCTTAATATCACATCAATATCCTGACCTGCGCACAGTTGCTGCGCCGCGTTCAGCCAGCGTCGGCCCGTCAGGCCGGGTATCGCGGCCAGCCGCAGTAATCGCGCCCTTTTTTCCATCGTCACGGCCTCCTGATAACCGTCGCATCCCTCCGCAGAATGCTGTCAATCAGGTACTAAAAAGTCTACAATATGAGGCAGTAATCTTTTCCTTTTAGAATATAGATCTGGATATTTATGTCAGTTTTACAGGTGTTACATTTTCCTGACGAGCGCCTGCGCAAGATCGCCGCGCCAGTCAAAGAAGTTAACGCAGAAGTTCAGCGTATCGTTGATGATATGTTCGAAACCATGTATTCCGAAGAAGGTATCGGCCTTGCCGCTACGCAGGTGGATATTCATCAGCGCATCATTGTGATTGATGTCTCTGAGAACCGGGACGAGCGACTGGTATTGATCAATCCCGAGCTTCTGGAAAAAAGTGGTGAAACAGGTATCGAAGAAGGTTGCCTGTCCATTCCTGAGCAACGCGCCTTTGTGCCTCGTGCAGAGCGGGTAAAAGTGCGGGCGTTAGATCGCGAAGGTAAGCCGTTTGAACTGGAAACCGGTGACCTGCTGGCTATCTGTATTCAGCATGAAATTGATCATCTGGATGGCAAACTGTTTATCGATTATCTGTCGCCTTTAAAGCGTCAGCGAATCAAGACAAAGTTAGAAAAACTGGCGCGGCAAAACGCCCAGGCCTCTTGAGATCTGAAAAAGGGATAAACGTGTCTGCCCCGCTTAATATAATCTTTGCTGGCACACCAGACTTCGCGGCGCGTCACCTTGACGCGTTGCTCGCATCTGAGCATAAGGTCGTTGGCGTTTTCACCCAACCAGACCGCCCAGCTGGGCGCGGCAATAAGTTGACCGCGAGCCCGGTAAAAGCGCTGGCTCTTGCCCACGACATTCCGGTTTTTCAGCCCAAATCGTTGCGCCCTGCGGAAAACCAACAGCTGGTTGCCGATTTGCAGGCCGATGTCATGGTCGTGGTGGCTTATGGCCTTATCCTGCCGAAAGCCGTGCTTGAGATGCCACGTCTGGGCTGCATCAACGTACATGGTTCGTTGCTGCCACGCTGGCGCGGCGCGGCGCCTATTCAGCGCGCGCTTTGGGCGGGTGATCAGGAAACCGGTGTCACCATCATGCAAATGGATGTCGGGCTGGATACCGGTGATATGCTGGTAAAACTAGCCTGCCCTATTACTGCTGAAGACACCAGTGCTTCGTTATACGACAAACTGGCCAGCCTCGGACCAGAAGGGCTACTGACAACCTTGTCGCAATTGCGTGAGGGCAACGCCCAGCCGGTGAAACAGGATGAAACCCTGGCAAATTATGCTGAGAAGCTCAGTAAAGAGGAAGCACGTCTTGACTGGCAGTTACCCGCGGAACAGCTTGAACGCTGCATTCGCGCCTTTAATCCCTGGCCGGTTAGCTTTTTTATGGTAAATGATCAGCCAGTAAAAGTATGGCAAGCCGGTGTTTTACCTCATGTCAATAAACGACCAGGCGAGATCGTTAAGGCTGACAAACAGGGCATTCACATTGCCACCGCCGACGGCGTACTCAATTTACTTCAGTTGCAACCCGCCGGTAAAAAACCGATGTCGGCACAGGATCTGCTCAACTCGCGCCGGGAATGGTTTGAACCTGGCTCTCTTCTGGACTGACATTCAGGCCCGGTAAATCCGGGCCTTTTGTTTGATGGCACTATCTTATGACTAAATCATCCAACCTTCGTAGCCTGTCTGCACAATTGATTGAACGTGTTGTCGATAAGGGCGAGTCACTCAATACTGTGCTGCCTGCCGCACAGAAAAAAGTCGCCGATAAAGACGCCGCTCTGGTGCAAGAGATCTGCTTTGGTGTGTTACGAACGTTACCGCATCTGGAAGCGCTTATCGGGAAATTGATGGAGCGCCCTCTGACCGGCAAACAGCGTACGCTGCATTTTCTGATCATGGTGGGCCTGTACCAGTTGCTCTACACGCGCGTCCCGGCACATGCGGCATTAGCCGAGACCGTTGCTGGTGCTGAAGTGCTGAAACGTGCCAATCTGAAAGGATTGATTAACGGTGTGTTACGTCAGTTCCAGCGCCGTCAGGAGGAACTCCTTGCCAGCATCCAGGAAGGTCCACAGCGCCATCTTCATCCCGGATGGCTACTGAACCGACTGCAGCTTGCCTGGCCAGATCGCTGGCAACAGATTGTTGACGCGAATAACCAACGCCCACCGATGTGGCTGCGGGTTAACCGTCAGCACCATACCCGTGACAGTTGGCTTGCTCTGCTGACCGCCAGTGAAAGAGAGGCGATGGCTGCAGAGGATGTGCCGGAAGCATTACGCCTGGCTACGCCAGCGCCGGTTCACCAGTTACCCGGTTTCGACCAGGGCTGGGTTACGGTGCAGGATCTCTCAGCACAGCGCTGTGCGCTTCTGCTTGAGCCTAAAAATGGCGAACATATTCTCGATCTGTGTGCAGCGCCAGGCGGCAAAACGACGCATATTTTAGAAATAGCCCCTGACGCGCAGGTCCTTGCTGTGGATGTGGACGCACAACGACTGAAGCGCGTAACCGAAAACCTGACACGGCTGGGAATGACCGCCGAGGTCAAACAAGGTGATGGCCGTACTCCGCAGCAATGGTGTGACCAACGGCAGTTTGATCGTATCCTGCTGGATGCGCCCTGCTCAGCCACAGGCGTGATTCGCCGCCATCCGGATATCAAATGGTTACGCCGCGATCGCGATATCAGCGAACTGGCCGCTTTGCAGCGTGACATTCTGGAGGCCACATGGCCGCTTCTTAAAGCAGGCGGTACGATGATCTACGCGACCTGCTCTGTCCTACCGGAAGAGAACCATGAGCAAATCAGCGGTTTCTTACAGCGACATGCGGATGCACAGGCTGTCTCCCTTTCAGGCGCGCCCGAAACGGGCTGGCAGGTGTTCCCTGACGCTGAAGGCGGAGACGGATTTTTCTACGCTAAGCTGATTAAAGACGCTAACGCATAATGAAAAGGCTTTGAAAAGCGATGAAAATCATCATTCTTGGTGCTGGCCAGGTTGGAGGCACAATGGCCGAAAATCTGGTTGGCGAAAACAACGATATAACAGTTGTTGATACAGATTCAGCACGTTTACGTCAGTTACAGGATAAATTTGATTTACGTGTTGTGCAGGGTCATGGTTCCCACCCACGGGTTCTCCGTGAGGCGGGCGCGGAAGACGCCGATATGCTGGTCGCCGTTACCAGCTCTGACGAAACCAACATGATAGCCTGTCAAATCGCGTATTCGCTCTTCAACACGCCAAATCGTATCGCCCGTATACGTGCGGCTGACTATCTGCGCGATGCAGATAAGCTTTTTATCCCCGAAGCAGTGCCTATCGACCATCTGATTTCGCCTGAGCAACTGGTTATCGACAATATTTACCGCCTGATTCAATATCCGGGCGCGTTGCAGGTAGTTAATTTTGCTGAAGGCAAAGTGAGCCTCGCAGTCGTGAAAGCCTATTACGGTGGCCCCCTGGTGGGCAATCCATTGTCGATCCTGCGCGATCACATGCCCCATATCGATACGCGCGTAGCGGCGATTTTTCGTCAGGACCGCCCTATCCGGCCACAGGGCTCCACCATTATCGAAGCCGGTGATGAGGTTTTCTTCATTGCCGCCAGCCAGCATATTCGCGCGGTGATGAGTGAAATGCAGCGCCTGGAAAAGCCTTATAAACGCATCATGTTAGTAGGCGGCGGCAACATTGGCTTTGGCCTGGCGCAAAAGCTCGAGAAAAACTACAGCGTGAAACTTATTGAGCGCAATCCCCAGCGCGCGGCCGAACTGGCTGAACAGTTGCACGACACGGTGGTCTTTTACGGTGATGCCTCCGATCAGGAACTACTGGCGGAAGAGCATATTGAGCAGGTGGATTTGTTTATCGCCGTCACCAACGATGACGAAGCCAATATCATGTCTGCCATGCTGGCCAAAAAAATGGGCGCCAAGAAAGTTATGGTGCTGATTCAACGCCGTGCTTATGTCGATCTGGTCCAGGGCAGCGTCATTGATATCGCCATTTCACCCCAGCAGGCGACCATCTCGGCCTTACTGGGACATGTGCGCAAAGCCGATATTGTGGGTGTCTCGTCATTACGTCGAGGCATTGCCGAAGCCATCGAAGCCATCGCGCATGGCGACGAAACCACATCGCGCGTTGTGGGACGGTCAGTTGATGATATCAAGCTGCCACCAGGCACACTGATTGGTGCTGTGGTGCGCGGCGACGATGTGATGATAGCGAATGACAATCTGCGTATTGAACAGGGCGATCACGTTGTGATGTTTTTAACCGATAAAAAGTTTGTGCCGGACGTCGAGCGCCTGTTCCAGCCCAGTCCGTTTTTCCTATAACACATAAAAAGCCAGCACTGACATGTCAGTGGCTTATTGTCTGTGGTTAATGGCAAATATTGTGAGCTTTGTTAAACTTTATGGCATTGGCTAAGGCAAGGAGAGAAGTATGAGTTTATTCAAAGAGTTTCGTGATTTTGCGATGCGTGGCAACGTGGTTGATCTGGCCGTCGGTGTGATTATCGGTGCGGCATTCGGTAAGATTGTTTCATCACTGGTCGCGAACATCATTATGCCACCGTTGGGCTTGCTGATTGGCGGCGTTGATTTCAAATCGTTTAGCTGGGTGCTTAAACCTGCCGTCGGCAACACACCGGCTGTCGTTATGGAATATGGCATTTTCCTGCAAACCGTATTTGATTTCATCATTGTTGCTTTTGCTATCTTTATGGCGATTAAGCTGATGAACAAACTGTATAAGAAGAAAGAAGTGGAAAAACCGGCACCTAAGCCTACAAATGAAGAACTGCTTCTGACAGAAATCCGCGATTTACTCAAACAACAGAATACGAAAATCTAAAATAAAAAGCCGCTCTGAAGCGGCTTTTTTGTGCCTGTAAAGCAGAAGGCCAGTGATAAACGCCTTGCTTATCACTGGCCTCCCAGCCTTTCCCATGTTTTTCTTTACGCCTGTAACTGCCTTTGCCTTTTTGTTTCTCTTCAACACGTTGCCTGAACAGCGGGTCGTGTAACAATGCCTGTAAGGCGTTATCCTGTATTTGTCCTTTCGTATGACGGTATCTGGACATAACTTCTCCGGTTGAGTAATGGAATAATGCGGTGAAAAGATGAAGCAAACTCATTATATGCGCACAACAGCGACAAAAAAATACACCTTAATCGGGCACGAGTTTAGTCTTAATCGCGCGGCCATATTCACCCTCAAGAAAATCAGTGCGCATACCGGCCTGGTTCAGCCTTATCTTCAGTTGCCGTAAACGTTGTGTCTGGATCAGCGCCTCTGGATCGTCAGGATTTAAATGCTGTAAAAGATCGCTGACCTGAAGTGCTTCGCGGCGCAGCTCAAGTTCGGGTGGAAGAAAACCTGCATTTTTTAACAGTCGGTATCCTGCTCGTAGTTCAGGTGGAACCTGACTGTCGTCTTCGAGATTCAGCGGTGCGCCTTCGCCCGGCAGATCACTCAGCTCACCTTTCTCCTGCGCGGCTTTAATATGCTGTTCTGCAAGCTGATCAATTAACCACATTGTTCACCTCCTTCATGACACCACAAGCGTAGCAGACGCTGAATGACAGGCAATAAAAAACCCGCCGAAGCGGGTTTTTCACGTTGCAACAGATTACTCTGCTGCAGCTTCTGCTTGAGCTTCTGGACGATCAACCAGCTCGATGTATGCCATCGGAGCGTTGTCACCAGCGCGGAAGCCACACTTCAGAATGCGAGTGTAACCACCTGCACGGCTCGCGAAACGCGGGCCTAACTCATTAAACAGTTTTGCCACGATCTCGTTATCACGAGTACGGGCAAATGCCAGACGACGATTAGCTACGTTGTCGGTCTTGGCAAGAGTAATCAGCGGCTCAACTACGCGGCGCAACTCTTTGGCTTTCGGCAGAGTCGTCTTGATGATCTCGTGACGAACCAGAGAGCCAGCCATGTTGCGGAAAATAGCCTGACGATGGCTGCTGTTGCGGTTCAGTTGACGACCACTCTTACGATGGCGCATGACCTTATCCTTCTCAGTGAAACCTTAACCTGTGATCGGGTTATTCATCAGCAATGCTTGCCGGTGGCCAGTTTTCCAGGCGCATGCCCAGAGACAGACCACGTGAGGCCAGCACATCTTTAATCTCGGTAAGAGATTTTTTACCAAGGTTAGGCGTTTTAAGCAGCTCAACCTCAGTACGCTGTACCAGATCACCGATGTAGTGGATAGCTTCTGCCTTAAGGCAGTTAGCAGAGCGGACAGTCAATTCCAGATCGTCAACAGGGCGCAGCAGGATCGGATCGAATTCTGGTTTCTCTTCTTTCACTTCCGGCTGACGTACATCACGTAAGTCAACGAAAGCTTCCAGTTGTTCTGCCAGGATGGTCGCCGCACGACGAATCGCGTCTTCAGGATCGATTGTGCCGTTGGTTTCCATTTCGATGACCAGCTTGTCCAGGTCGGTGCGCTGCTCTACACGCGCTGCTTCAACATTGTAGGCGATACGGTCTACAGGGCTGTAGCAAGCGTCGACCAGCAGACGGCCGATTGGGCGCTCATCTTCTTCCGAATGAATTCGGGCAGAAGCCGGCACATAACCACGACCACGCTGAACTTTGATACGCATGCTAATAGATGCGTTGTCATCGGTCAGATGGCAGATCACATGCTGCGGCTTGACGATTTCGACATCACCATCATGGGTAATGTCGGCTGCAGTCACAGGACCAATGCCAGATTTATTCAAGGTAAGAATAACTTCATCTTTGCCCTGAACTCTTACCGCCAAACCTTTAAGGTTGAGCAGGATTTCCAGGATATCTTCCTGTACACCCTCTTTGGTGCTGTACTCATGCAGTACACCATCAATTTCAACCTCGGTCACCGCGCAACCCGGCATTGATGAAAGCAGAATACGGCGCAGCGCGTTACCAAGAGTATGGCCAAAGCCACGCTCTAAAGGCTCAAGGGTCACCTTGGCGTGCGTCGAACTCACTTGCTCGATATCTACCAGGCGCGGTTTTAGAAACTCTGTCACAGAACCCTGCATTGTGTCCTCTCTTTGGTACTAAGCTTTACTTAGAGTAAAGCTCGACGATCAGGTGTTCGTTAATGTCCGCAGACAGATCAGTACGTTCAGGAATACGTTTGAACACACCTTCCATCTTAGCTGCATCAACTTCCAGCCAGGTTGGCTTTTCACGCTGCTCAGCCAGCTCCAGAGCGGCCTTCACGCGAGATTGCTTTTTGGCTTTCTCACGGATGCTAACGACATCATTCGGAGATACCTGATAAGAAGCGATGTTAACAACGCGACCATTTACCAGAACAGACTTATGGCTGACCAGCTGACGTGCTTCCGCACGCGTGGCGCCAAAGCCCATACGATAAACGACGTTGTCCAGACGGCCTTCCAGCAGAGCCAACAGGTTTGCACCGGTGTTGCCTTTCAGACGTGCTGCTTCTTTGTAATAGTTACGGAACTGACGCTCAAGCACACCGTAGATACGACGAACTTTTTGCTTTTCACGTAACTGACCGCCGTAGTCAGACAGACGTGGCTTGCGCGCACCGTGCTGACCAGGGGCTTGTTCAATCTTACACTTGGAATCAATCGCGCGAACGCCAGACTTAAGGAATAAGTCAGTGCCCTCACGACGGCTCAGCTTGAGCTTAGGACCCAAATATCTTGCCATTTTCTTTCTCCAACTAACCTAAAAAACGGACGTTATACGCGACGTTTTTTCGGCGGACGACAACCGTTGTGAGGGATCGGAGTCACATCAGTAATGTTCGTGATGCGGAAACCAGCGGCGTTCAGAGCACGAATCGTTGATTCGCGGCCTGGACCCGGACCCTTAACCATAACTTCCAGGTTCTTAATACCGTAATCTTTTACAGCTTCTGCACAGCGCTCTGCAGCGACCTGAGCAGCAAACGGCGTAGATTTACGTGAACCGCGGAAACCGGAACCACCGGCGGTTGCCCAACCCAGTGCGTTACCCTGACGATCAGTAATGGTAACGATGGTGTTGTTAAAAGACGCATGGACATGAGCCACGCCATCTGAGACTTGTTTTCTTACACGCTTACGTGCACGAACTGGTGCCTTTGCCATTATTTACTCACCCCGATTATTTCTTGATCGGTTTACGCGGACCCTTACGGGTACGTGCGTTGGTCTTGGTGCGCTGACCGCGAACCGGAAGACCACGACGATGGCGCAAACCACGGTAGCAACCAAGGTCCATCAGACGCTTGATGCTCAGGGTGATTTCACGGCGCAGATCACCTTCAACAACGAATTTAGCAACTGCATCACGCAGCTGATCAATTTGTTCTTCAGACAGCTCACTGATCTTAACATTTTCAGCAATACCCGTTGAAGCGCAAATGGCTTTAGAACGAGTTTTACCAATACCGAAGATCGAAGTTAATGCGATAACGGTATGTTTCTGATCAGGAATGTTAATGCCTGCTATACGGGCCACTATGCACTCCTACTATTTAATATGTACGCACCATGCTGAAAAGCCCGTTTTCAGGATACTCAAATGGAAACGTACAGACATACAAAAGATTGGCTGGCCAATCTAGCCAGCTCAACCCGACTTTGCAAGAAAAATATGTGAAAATCAGCCTTGGCGCTGTTTATGCTTTGGCTCGGCGCTGCAGATCACACGAACGACACCGTCGCGACGAATGATTTTGCAGTTACGACATAATTTCTTGACGGAAGCACGAACTTTCATTTTTACTCTCCGTAACTTCTCAACCACCTGAATTAACGGCCATAGCCCTTCAGGTTAGCTTTCTTCAATGCAGACTCGTACTGACTTGACATCATCAGAGTTTGCACTTGAGCCATAAAGTCCATGATGACGACCACTACGATAAGCAGCGATGTACCGCCAAAGTAGAAAGGAACTTTCATCGCATCACGCATGAACTCCGGGATAAGGCAAATAAAGGTAATGTAGAGGGCACCGATTAAGGTTAACCGTGTCATTACTTTATCGATATATCTCGCCGTTTGCTCTCCCGGACGAATTCCCGGTACGAATGCACCAGACTTCTTCAGGTTATCTGCTGTTTCACGCGGGTTGAAAACCAACGCCGTGTAGAAGAAACAGAAGAAGATGATAGCAGTCGCATAGAGTAGCACATAAAGCGGCTGTCCTGGCTGCAAATACATCGAAATTGTTGTCAGCCAGTTCCAACCGGTACCGCCCCCGAACCACGATGCAATCGTTGCCGGGAACAGAATAATGCTGGAAGCGAAGATTGCCGGGATAACCCCTGCCATATTCACTTTCAACGGTAAATGTGTGCTCTGTGCAGCGTAAACGCGACGACCTTGTTGACGTTTCGCATAGTTCACCACAATGCGGCGTTGACCACGCTCAACGAAAATAACAAAGAAGGTCACTGCAAATACGAGAACTGCAACCAACAGCAACAGAAGGAAGTGCAGGTCACCTTGCCGCGCTTGCTCGATGGTATGGCCAATGGCCGGCGGAAGTCCCGCAACAATACCCGCGAAGATAATGATCGAGATACCGTTACCGATACCACGTTCAGTAATCTGTTCGCCCAGCCACATCAGGAACATTGTCCCGGTAACCAGACTTACAACAGCGGTAAAATAGAATGCAAAGCCTGGATTCATTACCAGGCCTTGCATACCAGGCATATTCGGCAAACCGGTAGCAATACCGATCGACTGGAATATGGCCAATACCAACGTACCGTAACGGGTGTACTGACTAATCTTACGACGGCCAGCCTCCCCTTCTTTCTTGATTTCTGCTAAGGCAGGATGAACCACCGTTAACAGCTGGATAATAATAGATGCCGAAATATACGGCATGATACCCAGAGCAAAAATAGAAGCACGGCTGAGAGCACCACCAGAGAACATGTTAAACATTTCAATGATGGTGCCACGCTGTTGCTCAAGCAGTTTGGCAAGTACAGTGGCATCAATACCAGGGATTGGAATGAAAGAGCCAATGCGGAAGACAATCAGTGCACCGATAACAAACAGCAGTCTGCGTTTCAGTTCACCAAAGCCACCTTTGGCACTTTGAAAATCTAATCCCGGTTGTTTAGCCATCTGCTACTTATTCCTCGATTTTACCGCCAGCAGCTTCGATTGCAGCACGAGCACCTTTGGTGACACGCAGGCCGCGAACCGTTACCGGTGCAGAAACTTCACCAGACAGAATGACTTTAACGAACTCAATCTGGACACCGACAATGTTGGCTGCTTTCAGCGCGTTCAGGTCGACGATACAGCCTTCAACTTTCGCCAGATCAGACAGACGAATCTCTGTGGTGATCATTGCTTTGCGAGAGGTGAAACCGAACTTCGGCAGACGTCGGTACAGAGGCATCTGACCACCTTCGAAACCGCGACGTACGCCACCGCCAGAACGTGAGTTCTGACCTTTGTGACCACGACCACCGGTTTTTCCGAGGCCAGAACCGATACCACGACCCAGACGCTTGGTAGCGTGCTTAGACCCTTCGGCCGGAGACAGAGTATTTAAACGCATCTCTTACTCCTCCACTTTAACCATGTAGGAAACCGCGTTGACCATGCCGCGTACAGCTGGCGTGTCTTCACGCTCTACGGTATGACCAATACGACGCAGACCCAGGCCAACCAGAGTGGCTTTATGCTTAGGCAAGCGGCCGATTGAACTACGGGTTTGAGTGATTTTAATAGTCTTTGCCATCGTGATTACCCCAGAATTTCTTCAACGGATTTACCACGCTTAGCAGCGACCATTTCCGGAGACTTCATATTGCCCAGGCCGTCGATAGTTGCACGAACCACGTTAATCGGGTTAGTAGAACCATAGGCTTTTGCCAGAACGTTATGTACTCCAGCGACTTCCAGAACGGCGCGCATTGCACCACCGGCGATGATACCGGTACCTTCTGAAGCCGGCTGCATGAACACACGGGACCCAGTGTGCGCACCTTTAACAGGGTGCTGCAGGGTGCCGTTGATCAGCGCGACATTAACCATGTTGCGACGGGCTTTCTCCATCGCTTTCTGGATCGCTGCTGGAACTTCACGCGCTTTACCGTAACCAAAACCAACGCGGCCGTTACCATCACCCACTACAGTCAGTGCGGTGAAGGAGAAAATACGACCACCTTTTACAGTTTTAGATACACGGTTTACCGCGATCAGTTTTTCCTGCAGTTCGCCAGCTTGTTTCTCGATGTGTGCCATCTTAGACCTCTACCTTAGAACTGAAGGCCAGCTTCACGGGCAGCATCTGCCAGTGCCTGGACGCGACCATGATATTGGAAACCGGAACGGTCGAAAGAAACACCAGTGATGCCTTTTTCGATTGCGCGTTCTGCAATAGCTTTACCTACAGCAGCTGCGGCTTCTTTATTACCGGTATACTTCAGTTGTTCAGTGATAGCTTTTTCTACAGTAGAAGCAGCAACCAGAACTTCGGAACCGTTCGGGGCGATTACCTGTGCGTAAATGTGACGCGGGGTACGATGTACCACCAGGCGAGTAGCACCCAGCTCTTTGAGCTTGCGACGTGCACGGGTCGCACGACGGATACGAGCAGATTTCTTATCCATAGTGTTACCTTACTTCTTCTTAGCCTCTTTGGTACGCACGACTTCGTCGGCGTAACGGACACCCTTGCCTTTATAAGGCTCAGGACGACGGTAGGTGCGCAAGTCAGCTGCAACCTGGCCGATCACCTGCTTATCAGCGCCTTTCAGCACGATTTCAGTCTGAGTCGGACACTCTGCAGTGATACCCGCGGGCAGCTGGTGATCAACTGGATGAGAAAAGCCCAGAGACAGGTTAACTACGTTGCCTTTAACGGCAGCACGATAACCAACACCAACCAGCTGCAGCTTCTTAGTGAAGCCTTCGGTAACACCGATAACCATTGCGTTCAGCAGCGCGCGAGAAGTACCCGCCTGCGCCCAGCCGTCAACATAACCTTCGCGCGGAGCGAAAGTCAGAGTGTTGTCAGCATGCTTAACTTCAACAGCATCATTGATAGTACGAGTCAGCTCGCCGTTTTTACCTTTAATCGAAATTACCTGACCGTTGAGTTTTACCTCTACGCCGGCAGGAACAACGACAGGTGCTTTAGCAACACGAGACATAGTATCCTCCGATTACGCTACGTAGCAGATAATTTCGCCACCAAGACCAGCCTGGCGCGCTGCACGATCAGTCATAACACCTTTCGATGTAGAAATGACAGCGATACCCATACCAGCCATTACCTTTGGCAGCTCATCTTTTTTCTTATAGATGCGCAGGCCGGGACGGCTTACTCGCTGAATGCTTTCTACAACCGCTTTACCCTGGAAATACTTAAGAGTCAGTTCCAGTTCCAGCTTGGTGTCGCCTTCGATTTTAAAATCTTCAATAAAGCCTTCTTCCTTCAGCACATTGGCAATTGCCAATTTCAGCTTGGAGGAGGGCATGGTGACCGCAACTTTGTTCGCGGCCTGACCGTTACGGATACGGGTCAGCATATCCGCGATCGGATCTTGCATGCTCATCTGTGTTACTCCCGTGATTCAATTGGTGACAATTACCAGCTAGCCTTTTTCAGACCCGGGATTTCACCGCGCATTGCGGCTTCACGGACCTTGATACGGCTCAACCCAAACTTCCGCAGGAAACCGTGCGGACGACCTGTTTGACGGCAGCGGTTACGCTGACGTGAAGGGCTGGAATCACGCGGCAGACTCTGCAGCTTGAGAACGGCATCCCAACGGTCTTCGTCGGAAGCGTTCACATCAGAAATGATCGCTTTCAGTTCAGCGCGTTTTGCGAAGAATTTGTCTGCTAATTTCACACGCTTAACTTCGCGTGCTTTCATAGATTGCTTAGCCATTAAGTAACCCTACCTTACTTACGGAACGGGAAGTCAAAGGCAGCCAGCAGAGCACGGCCTTCATCATCAGATTTCGCAGTAGTGGTAATGGTAATATCCAAACCACGAACGCGATCGACTTTGTCGTAGTCGATTTCTGGGAAGATGATCTGCTCACGTACACCCATGCTGTAGTTGCCACGACCATCGAATGACTTAGCGGACAGGCCACGGAAGTCACGGATACGCGGTACAGCAATGGTGATCAGACGCTCAAAGAACTCCCACATGCGTTCGCCACGCAGAGTTACTTTACAGCCGATCGGATAGCCCTGACGGATTTTGAAGCCTGCAACTGATTTGCGTGCTTTGGTGATCAACGGTTTTTGACCGGAGATTGCTGCCAGGTCAGCTGCTGCGTTATCCAGCAGTTTCTTGTCAGCGATCGCTTCACCAACACCCATGTTCAGGGTGATCTTCTCGACCCGAGGGACTTGCATGACAGAATTGTAGCCGAACTCAGACATGAGTTTCTGGACTACCTCGTCTTTGTAGTAATCATGCAGTTTCGCCATCGTACTACTCCAAATTACTTGATAGTTTCGCTATTAGATTTGAAGAAACGGACTTTTTTACCGTCTTCGAATCTAAAGCCTACACGGTCAGCCTTACCGGTTGCCGCATTGAAGAGAGCAACGTTAGAAACCTGAATTGCAGCTTCTTTTTCAACGATGCCGCCTGGTTGGTTCAGAGCCGGAACAGGCTTCTGATGTTTCTTAACCAGGTTGATACCTTCAACGATGACCTTGCCAGAAGACAGGACGTTCTTAACTTTACCGCGCTTACCTTTATCTTTACCGGTTAACACGATAACTTCGTCGTTACGACGGATTTTAGCTGCCATTGTTCGCTCCTTAGAGTACTTCTGGTGCCAGAGAGATAATTTTCATGAACTTTTCAGTACGAAGTTCACGAGTTACCGGCCCAAAAATACGCGTACCGATAGGCTGCTCGCTGTTATTGTTTAAAATAACGCATGCATTACCATCGAAGCGAATGACAGAACCGTCCGGGCGACGAACACCCTTCCTGGTGCGCACCACTACCGCCTTCAGGACATCACCTTTTTTAACTTTACCACGTGGAATTGCTTCCTTGATGGTAACTTTAATGATGTCGCCGACGCCTGCGTAGCGACGGTGCGAGCCACCCAGAACCTTGATACACATTACGCGACGTGCACCGGAGTTGTCGGCGACGTTCAGCATAGTCTGTTCTTGGATCATTTCAGTGCTCCGCTAATGTCAACTACTACTTCGGGACCTAGACCTCAGGTCGATTGAAAGCCCCATAATTGAGGGCGCGGCATTATAACACCGGTTCTCGCAGATGGGTAGAAAAAATGAACGGCTCTTTCGAGCCGTTCATTAGATTTTTAAAGAGGGCAAATTCTATTACAGAATTGCTTTCTCTACAACGCGAACCAGTGTCCAGGACTTAGTCTTAGACAGTGGACGGCATTCGCGGATTTCTACCACGTCGCCGATTCCACATTCGTTGTTCTCGTCATGGATGTGCAGCTTAGTCGTACGCTTAATGAATTTTCCATAGATTGGATGCTTCACGAAACGCTCGATAGCAACAACAGCAGATTTCTGCATTTTGTCACTAACAACACGACCCTGCAGAGTACGGATTTTATCGGTCATTACGAACCCGCCTTCTCAGTCAGTAAAGTCTTAACGCGTGCAACATCACGGCGAACCTGCTTCAGCAGATGAGACTGCTGCAGTTGGCCAGATGCTGCCTGCATGCGCAGGTTAAATTGCTCACGCAGCAGATTAAGCAGCTCAGTGTTCAGCTCTTCAACGCTTTTTTCACGCAGCTCTGTTGCTTTCATTACATCACCGTCTTAGTTACAAAGGTGGTTTTGATAGGCAGTTTTGCTGCTGCCAGCTTGAATGCTTCACGGGCCAGCTCTTCTGGTACGCCGTCCATTTCATACAGGACTTTACCAGGCTGGATCAGGGCAACCCAATACTCAACGTTACCCTTACCTTTACCCATACGCACTTCCAGCGGCTTCTCGGTGATCGGTTTGTCCGGGAATACACGGATCCAGATCTTACCTTGACGCTTAACTGCACGGGTCATAGCACGACGTGCTGCTTCGATCTGACGGGCAGTCAGACGACCACGGCCAACAGCTTTCAGACCGAAAGTCCCGAAGCTAACATCCGTACCCTGCGCCAGACCGCGGTTGCGGCCTTTGTGCACTTTACGGAATTTCGTACGCTTTGGTTGTAACATAGCGACTCTCCTTACTTACGGCCTTTACGCTGCTGCTTTTTAGGTTGAGCAGCCGGTTCCGGTTGTTCAACAGCAGCCATACCACCCAGGATCTCGCCTTTGAAGATCCATACCTTAACGCCGATTACACCATAAGTGGTGTGCGCTTCAGAGGTGTTGTAGTCAATGTCAGCACGCAGAGTGTGCAACGGCACGCGACCTTCACGGTACCATTCGGTACGTGCGATCTCGGCGCCGCCCAGACGGCCGCTAACTTCAACTTTGATACCCTTCGCGCCCAGACGCATGGCGTTCTGAACCGCACGCTTCATAGCACGACGGAACATCACACGACGCTCCAGCTGTGAAGTGATGCTGTCAGCAACCAGTTTTGCGTCCAGTTCCGGTTTACGGACTTCGGCGATATTGATCTGTGCAGGAACGCCAGCGATTTTCGCGACGACCGTGCGCAGTTTTTCTACGTCTTCACCTTTCTTACCGATCACGATGCCAGGACGAGCGGTGTGAATGGTCACACGGATGCTCTTAGCTGGACGCTCGATAACGATACGAGATACAGACGCCTTAGCCAGTTCCTTAGTCAGGTACTGACGTACTTTAAAGTCGCTGTCCAGGTTGTCAGCGAATTCTTTGGTGTTCGCAAACCAGGTAGAGTTCCATGGTTTTACAATACCCAGGCGAATACCATTAGGATGTACTTTCTGACCCATTGCTAGTCTCCAGAGTCTCAGCGATCGGACACAACCACAGTAATGTGGCTGGTGCGCTTCAGGATGCGATCTGCACGACCTTTTGCACGCGGCATAATGCGCTTCATGCTTGGGCCTTCGTCGACGAAAATTTTCGCGACTTTCAGATCGTCGATATCAGCGCCATCGTTGTGTTCAGCGTTAGCAATGGCAGATTCCAGAACTTTCTTGACCAGTACAGCCGCTTTCTTGTTGGTGTAGGTCAAAATGTCCAGTGCCTGCGACACTTTCTTACCGCGGATCAGGTCAGCAACAAGGCGAACCTTCTGAGCAGAAGAACGAGCGTGGCGATGTTGAGCTAAAGTTTCCATCTCTTCCTCCTACTTATTTCTTCTTGGCTTTTTTATCAGCCGCGTGACCGCGATAAGTACGTGTCGGCGCGAATTCACCCAGTTTGTGACCAACCATTTCGTCGGAAACAAAGACAGGAACGTGCTGACGACCATTATGGACAGCGATGGTCAAACCGATCATGTTAGGAAAGATCGTTGAACGACGGGACCAAGTGCGCAAAGGCTTCTTGTCACCGCTTTCCACCGCTTTCTCTACCTTCTTCAGCAAGTGCAGGTCAATAAAAGGACCTTTCTTGAGAGAACGTGGCATGGCTTATCCTCTAATATTATTTGCTACGGCGACGTACGATAAATTTATCGGTACGCTTGTTGCTACGGGTCTTCTTACCTTTGGTCTGAACGCCCCACGGAGTTACCGGGTGCTTACCAAAGTTACGACCTTCACCACCACCGTGCGGGTGATCTACTGGGTTCATCGCGGTACCACGAACGGTCGGACGAACACCACGCCAACGGGTTGCACCAGCTTTACCCAGAACGCGCAGCATATGCTCAGCGTTACCGACTTCGCCCAGTGTAGCGCGGCAGTCAGCTTCGACTTTACGCATTTCACCTGAACGCAGACGCAGGGTAACGTAGGAACCTTCACGCGCAACGATCTGCACGTAAGCACCGGCTGAGCGAGCAATCTGACCGCCTTTGCCTGGTTTCATTTCTACGTTGTGAACGGTAGAACCCACCGGGATGTTACGCATCGGCAGTGTGTTACCTGCTTTGATCGCAGCATCAACGCCAGACTGAATCTGGTCGCCGGCTTTCAGGCCTTTAGGGGCCAGGATGTAACGGCGTTCGCCGTCTTTGTACAGAACCAGTGCGATGTTCGCAGAGCGGTTCGGATCGTACTCAAGACGTTCAACGGTTGCCGGGATACCATCTTTGTTGCGTTTGAAGTCAACCAGACGGTAAGCCTGCTTATGACCACCACCGATGTGACGGGTAGTGATGCGACCGTTGTTGTTGCGGCCACCGGATTTGCTGTTTTTTTCCAGCAATGGAGCAAACGGCTTGCCCTTGTGCAACTCTGGGTTCACCACTTTAACGACGTGGCGACGACCCGGAGATGTCGGTTTACATTTAACAACTGCCATTGTCTTTCTCCTCCGACTTACTCAGCGCCGCCGACGAAGTCCAGATTCTGGCCTTCCTTCAGGGTGACGTAAGCTTTTTTCCAGTCGCTACGACGACCGATACGCTGTCCGTGACGCTTAACCTTACCTTTAACTACCAGGGTGTTAACGTCTTTAACTTCTACTTCGAACAGTTTCTCAACAGCAGCAACGATCTCTGCTTTAGTCGCGTCTTTAGCTACTTTGAGTACGATGGTGTTGGTTTTTTCCATCGCGCTAGATGCCTTTTCAGATACGTGCGGCGCGCGCAGTACTTTCAGCAGACGTTCTTCACGGATCATGCCAGCATCTCCTCAACTTGCTTAACTGCATCAGCAGTCATAACGACTTTGTCGAAGGCGATCAGGCTAACTGGGTCGATACCCGCTGCATCACGCACGTCAACCTTGTACAGGTTACGCGCAGCCAGGAACAGATTTTCATCCAGTTCGCCGGTGATGATCAGCACGTCTTCCAGCGCCATGTCTTTCAGCTTCTGTGCCAGCAACTTGGTTTTCGGTGCTTCAACAGAGAACTGCTCGACAACGATCAGACGATCTTGACGTACCAGTTCGGACAGGATGCTTTTCAGCGCGCCGCGGTACATCTTTTTGTTAACTTTTTGACTGTGGTCTTGTGGCTTAGCAGCAAAGGTCACGCCACCTGAACGCCAGATCGGGCTCTTTACAGAACCTGAACGCGCACGGCCGGTGCCTTTCTGACGCCAAGGCTTTTTGCCTGAACCGGTTACTTCAGCGCGAGTTTTCTGCGCGCGAGTACCCTGGCGGGCGCCTGATGCGTAAGCAACAACAACCTGGTGAACCAGCGCTTCGTTGAAATCACGACCGAAGGTAGTTTCGGAAACAGTCAGCGCGCTCTGCGCGTCTTTCAATACTAATTCCATTGCTATCCCCTTACGCCTTCACAGCTGGTTTAACGATCAGGTCGCTACCGGTAGCACCGGGAACTGCACCTTTAACCAGCAGCAGGTTGCGCTCAGCGTCAACACGTACTACGTCCAGGCTCTGAACAGTTACGCGCTCATTACCCAGCTGACCTGCCATTTTCTTGCCTTTGAACACTTTGCCCGGAGTCTGGTTCTGACCGATAGAACCCGGAACGCGGTGAGACAAGGAGTTACCGTGGGTTGCGTCCTGGGTACGGAAGTTCCAGCGCTTAACGGTACCTGCGAAACCTTTACCTTTAGAGGTGCCAGTTACGTCTACTTTTTTAACGTCAGCGAAAATTTCAACGCTGATGCTCTGACCTACAGAATACTCATCACCTTCAGCGGTGCGGAATTCCCACAGGCCACGGCCAGCTTCTACGCCAGCTTTAGCAAAATGACCAGCTTCAGGTTTGGTCACACGGTTTGCTTTTTTAGCACCGGTGGTAACCTGAATTGCCTGGTAACCATCGTTCTCCAGGCCTTTGACCTGAGTAACGCGGTTCGCTTCAACTTCGATTACGGTTACTGGGATAGATACGCCATCTTCAGTGAAGATGCGGGTCATACCCACTTTTTTACCGACTAAACCAATCATTGTTTCAACCTCTCAATCGCTCGATGACCTGATTAACCCAGGCTGATCTGCACGTCAACACCGGCAGCCAGGTCCAGACGCATCAGAGCATCAACGGTTTTTTCAGTTGGCTCAACGATGTCTACCAGACGCTTGTGAGTGCGAATTTCGTACTGGTCACGCGCATCTTTGTTAACGTGCGGAGAGATCAGAACGGTAAAGCGCTCTTTGCGGGTCGGCAGCGGGATCGGACCACGTACCTGCGCACCAGTGCGCTTGGCAGTCTCGACGATTTCCGCGGTTGATTGATCGATCAGACGATGATCAAACGCTTTAAGACGGATACGGATTCTTTGGTTCGACATGAGACCAAGGCTCCAAACATTTTATAGACGAAAAAAATTACTACTCGAACCCATTACGATTGATGGGAGAGTGTAATCGTTCAGCATATAACTCCACAGTTGGGAGTATTGTCAGACGGCCCAACAAACTGCCGTCTGCGATTCAGCTCGAATCGCGCCTACCAATATCGGCAGGCCCGCGCATTATACGTAGATTTGCTCAGGAAGCAACCCACGATGCACATTTGCCACAGAAAACTGTGTTTAACGCTTTTGTGCACGTCTGCACAAAAGCCCTGCAGGACGGATGTCTTCGCCCCTTTTTTTTCTGGGCGCGGTTTTCCATTCTCTTTTTCTTATCCGCGACGCAGAGGACGCGTTCAGACAGACTCAGTCATCACATCAGGTTAACCGGAGGTCATCGTGTTGCTCATCATCGTTGCTGTCTCCCTGTCAGGCGGCGCGCTTGGCAGCTTTCTCGCCCTGGCCTGTCAACGTTTTCATACGTCCGCTTCACCACGTCGCTGGCTGCAGTCATTGTGGACGCCGCCTTCCCACTGTAGTTACTGTCGCCGCACGATCCTGTGGCACGACAGCGTTCCGCTGATAAGCTGGCTGTGGTTGCGGGGGCACTGTCGGTTTTGTTCGCATCCGGTCGGTTTGCTGCCCGTGCTGTTTGAGCTGACAGGCGCCCTGCTCTGCCTGTTGCTGGCTTACCTGTTTCACGACAATCTCATTCATGCGCTGTTTCCGCTTCTGGCTTCCTGTTTGCTCCTCGTCCTTGCGGCCATCGACCAGCGCCACTTCCTGCTGCCAGATGTTCTCACCCACGCGCTCCTGTGGCTGGGTCTTTCACGTTTCATGTTCTTTCAGCCACTCACGGTCAGTTCGGCCATCGGTGGCGTCATGTTTGGCTATGGTTCACTTTGGTTGCTTGCCGGAATTTTTCAACAGGTTACACGGCGGAAGGGATTAGGTTGTGGGGATATTAAACTGTTTGCCGCACTGGGCGCATGGTGTGGTTGGCAGGCCCTGCCCTTCATTGCCCTGACCGCCTGTACGACAGCCTTGATCGCTTTCGGCGCGCTGCGGATAAGGAACCGGGCGTGGTACCTGAACAGCCCGCTTCCCTTTGGCCCTTTCCTGGCCGTCGCGGGCTGGGGAGTTATCGTTAGTCAAAGCCTTACTCTTCTTTGATTTGCGCCTGCAGGTAATTCTGAATGCCCATCTTACTAATGAGATCAAGCTCGGTTTCAATCCAGTCGATATGATGCTCCTCATCTTCGAGGATGGCGATCATCATATCGCGGCTTACGTAATCATGAACTTTATCCGCATAGGCGATGGCTTCTCGCAGGTCTTTTGCGCCTTCGAGTTCAAGATTGAGATCGGACTGCAACATCTCCCCGACATCTTCTCCAATCCTGAGTCGTCCCAGATCCTGTAGATTAGGAATGCCTTCAAGAAACAGAATACGTTCGATGTATTTATCCGCATGCTTCATTTCATCTATGGACTCATGGTACTCAACGTCGTTAAGACGCATCAGTCCCCAGTTTTTGAACATCCGTGCATGTAAGAAGTACTGGTTTATTGCAACCAGTTCATTCCCCAACAATTTATTGAGATGACTTATGATTTTCGCATCGCCCTTCATTTCGCTTCCTCCGCTCATGTTTATTTGAGCGTAGATGCGGTTAAAAAGAAGTCAAAAAAACGCGATGAAAATTGTGGGTATTATCAAGCCGGTGGTGTGTGTGCGTTTACGCGATTTCTTTATATTGCGGAGCGTGCTGCATCTCTTCATCCATAATCGCGCGGGCATCCCGAATACATTTTCCACATTGCTTTCCCATGGGCACGATTTGGCGCAACTGCTGGATAGATTTGGGCTGATAACGGCGCACGACTTCACGGAGCGTTTTGTCACTGATGGCATTACACAGACAGACGTACATTTATTCATCACCCGGTCTATTTCGTGCGCACAGTGCAAATGCGAATCGTTTTTATTTCAAACCTACCTTTTGTGAGGAGAAAGCCTGCGTGATTAAATGACAGGCATAAAAAAAGAGCACCGAAGTGCTCTTTTTATTTTGCAGTAGCCACTCATGTGGCCACATCAGAGATCACAATTAAGCGATAACTTTAGCAACAACGCCCGCACCAACGGTACGGCCACCTTCGCGGATTGCGAAGCGCAGACCTTCGTCCATTGCGATTGGGTGGATCAGGGTAACAACCATTTTGATGTTGTCGCCTGGCATAACCATTTCAACGCCTTCTGGCAGCT
>NZ_VZPF01000080.1 GCF_008801695.1 Pantoea stewartii subsp. stewartii | reverse complement strand
CGATTTATGCTCCACGCTTCCTCCCCACACTCGGTCACCCTAATGCAGTTGCGCTTCACTTCATTTGCTGTGATCAACTCATGGCGGGACTTACACCCGCAGGAGTGCGCCCATGCCGGGCGCACACAGAAATACGGCCAGAAAATTTCCTGGGCCGACCTCTATATTCTCGCGGGTAACGTTTCGCTGGAAAACTCAGGTTTCCGTACCTTTGGTTTTGGTGCCGGTCGTGAAGACGTCTGGGAACCGGATATGGACGTGGACTGGGGTAACGAAACCGAGTGGCTGGCCCACCGTCATCCCGAAAGTCTGGCTAACGCCCCGCTGGGCGCAACCGAAATGGGGCTGATCTACGTGAACCCAGAGGGGCCTGAAGCCAGCGGCGATCCGGCATCTGCCGCGCCAGCGATTCGCGCCACCTTTGGCAACATGGGCATGAACGATGAAGAGATCGTCGCGTTGATCGCAGGCGGGCATACGCTGGGTAAAACCCACGGTGCGGCGGCGGCCAGCCATGTGGGCGTCGATCCGGAAGCGTCACCCATCGAAGCTCAGGGCTTTGGCTGGAACAACAGCTACGGCAGCGGTGTCGGTGCCGATGCGATTACGTCGGGTCTGGAAGTCGTCTGGACGCAGACGCCAACTCAGTGGAGTAACTACTTCTTTGAGAACCTGTTTAAATATGAGTGGGTGAAAACCCATAGCCCGGCAGGGGCCATTCAGTATGAAGCCGTTAACGCAGAAGCCATTATTCCGGACCCGTTCGATCCTGAGAAAAAGCGTAAACCCACCATGCTGGTTACGGACCTGACGCTGCGTTTTGATCCGGAGTTCGAGAAAATCTCTCGCCGTTTCCTTAACGATCCGCAGGCCTTTAACGAAGCCTTCGCCCGCGCCTGGTTTAAACTGACGCACCGCGATATGGGGCCAAAAGCACGTTACATCGGGCCAGAAGTGCCGAAAGAAGATTTACTGTGGCAGGATCCGTTACCGCAGCCGACTCATCAGCCCACGCCAGCGGATATCAGTGAGCTGAAGGCGAAAATCGCGGCGTCAGGTCTGAGCGTGAGCCAGCTGGTTTCAGCGGCCTGGGCGTCGGCATCAACCTTCCGGGGTGGCGACAAACGTGGCGGAGCGAACGGTGCCCGTCTGGCCCTGGCACCGCAGAATAGCTGGGCTGTGAACGCCAGCGTGATTAACGACGTGTTACCGAAACTGCAGCAGATTCAGCAGGAATCCGGCAAGGCCTCGCTGGCTGACGTCATCGTCCTTGCGGGCAGCGTCGGTATCGAAATGGCCGCCGCCGCTGCGGGCGTGGCCGCGCAGGTCCCCTTTACGCCAGGTCGTGTGGATGCTCGTCAGGATCAAACTGATGTCGAATCCTTTAACGTGCTTCAGCCGCTGGCGGACGGGTTCCGTAACTACCGTCGCGTGAAAGGCGGCTCGTCAACCGAAACCCTGCTGCTGGACAAAGCACAGCAGCTGACGCTGAGCGCGCCGGAACTGACGGTGTTACTGGGTGGTCTGCGTGTGCTGGGGACCAACTTTGACGGCAGCCATCATGGCGTCTTTACTGACCGCGTCGGCGTCCTGAGTAACGACTTCTTCGTAAACTTGCTGGATATGCGCACCGCCTGGCGTGCGACCGACAGCAGTGAAGAGATCTTTGAAGGTCGTGACCGTCAGAGTGGCGAAGTCAGGTTCAGCGCCACGCGTGCCGAGCTGGTATTCGGTTCCAACGCCATCCTGCGCGCCCTGGCGGAAGTCTATGCCAGCAGCGATGCGAAACAGAAGTTTGTTACTGACTTCGTGGCGGCCTGGACAAAAGTGATGAATCTGGACCGTTTCGACCTGCAATAACTGACTGAAGCGCCCCGGCCAGGCCGGGGGCGCTTTTATTCTGCCAGGGTAAAGCCATCCGCATCCCGCCACGCCGGAAACCGCTCGCGATAAGCCTGCAGATCGGCGAGCGACAGCGACGTCTCAACCTTACCTGCCGTAAAGGGCTCACCTGCAGCCAGCACCTCGCCTTGCGGTGAAATAATTTGGCTGTCCCCACTGTACTGATGTTGGTTGCCATCGCTGCCCACGCGATTGCAGCCCGCCACAAACGCCTGATTCTCAATCGCCCGGGCCAGCAGTAGCGCCTGCCAGTGCAGCGCGCGCGGCGCAGGCCAGTTGGCCACATACAACGCCAGATCGTAGTCATTTTGGTTGCGCGAAAAGACCGGAAAGCGCAGGTCGTAACAGATTTGCGGCAAAATGCGCCAGCCGCGCCACTGAATCACCGTGCGCGCCGTGCCCGCGACGTAATGCTGCTGTTCATCCGCCATGCGAAACAGGTGTCGCTTGTCATAGTGATGCAGCGTGCCATTCGGCTCAACCAGTAAAAAACGGTTCACGGCACCCGCTGGCGTATGTATCGCAGCACTGCCGCCCACCAGCGCATTCGTGCGCTTCGCATGGCGGTGTAACCATGTCACGACCTGCTGTTGCGGCAGGGCCTGCTGTGCAGCCTCCATCGCAAAACCGGTGGTGAACATCTCCGGCAGAATAATCACATCCCGGTCTGTCATGTCAGCCAGCAGATTATCGAAATGGCGCAGGTTAGCCTCGCCATCCATCCACGTCAGCGGCGCTTGCAACAACGTAATGGCTAGAGACGACATAAACGCTCCGCTGCGGCGTCGAGCGTCGCTTCCTGTTTTGCAAAGCACAGCCGGATCAGTTTGTGTGGGAAAGGCGCTTCACAGAAGACCGACAGCGGGATCGCGGCCACGCCCACTTCGCGCGTCAGCCACTGGCAAAACTGCACGTCATCCAGCGCCGATATAGCGCTGTAGTCCGCCAGCAGGAAGTAGGTGCCTTCGCATGGTAAAATGCGGAAACGGCTACGGCTCAGTGCCTGTATCAGTCGGTCACGGCGCGCGCGATAGAAGTCGGGCAGCTCACGATAATGTTCAGGATGCTGGCGCAGCATATCGGCAATCGCCAGCTGAGCGGGTGTGTTGACGGAAAAAGTGAGGTACTGATGGATCTTGCGGATTTCTGCGCTGATCGCCGCGGGGGCGACGCAGTAACCCACTTTCCAGCCGGTCATGTGAAAGGTTTTGCCAAACGAGGAAACCGCCACCGCACGTTGACGCAGTTCGGGGTGCGCCAGCACGCTGGCATGACCGTCCCTGGCAAAACAGATGTGCTCATAAACCTCATCGCTCAGCACATAGATTTCCCGGTCAGCAATCGCCTGCCATAAGGCCGCATAGTCAGCCTGGTGCCAGACGCTGGCCGAGGGATTATGTGGCGTATTTAAGATAACCAGTCGGGTTTTATCGCTTAACAGCGCGGAGAACGCCGGCCAGTCAACTGCAAACGTGGGCGGCTGCAGGGTGAGGCGTTTCAGTACGCCGCCCGCCAGTTGCACCGCGGGCGCATAGCTGTCGTAACTGGGATCGAAGCAGATCACCTCGTCACCCGGGCGAACCAGGGCAGTGATCGCGGCATACAGCGCTTCGGTTGCGCCTGCGGTCACGGTGATATCGCTGTTCACATCGGGACGATAGTCGTACAACGCAGCGGTCTTGTCGGCAATGGCTTCGCGTAACGGTTGTGCGCCGGTCATAGGGGCATACTGATTGGCACCCTGACTGACATGATAAGCCAGCCTGTCCTGCAGGTAGCGCGGACCATCAAAATCCGGAAAACCCTGGGAAAGATTGATGGCGTTATGCTGCTGTGCCAGCGCGCTCATCTGCGTGAATATCGTGGTGCCGAGGGCGGGTAACTTGCTCTCAGGCGTGAGGATGGATTGCGTCATGATTAGGTTGCCTTACGCGCAAAAACGGTTACGGAGAAACGCTGAGTTGCTGCCACTATAAACAGGATGCTAGTATTTGGCAATCAAGACGCTTAGACGGCTAAAAGGAAGAGTAATGTCCGATTCTCATGCTTTAGATCAGCTGGTTGCCGCCTGTCACTGGATAGGTGCGAAGGGGTGGGCGCCCGCCACCGGCGGCAATATGTCGGTGCGCCAGGATGCGCATTTCTGCCTGCTCAGCGAGTCAGGCAAAGATAAAGGCAGCCTGACGCGGGATGACTTTATTCAGGTCGACATTGCCACCAGCCAGGCACCCTCGGGTCGCAGGCCTTCTGCCGAGACCGCACTGCACACGCTGATCTACCGCCTGTTTCCGGAGGCGGGCGCAGTACTGCATACGCACACGGTCAATTCCACCGTTCTGTCGCGCGTAGAGCAGGGCGCGGCGCTACTGCTGTACGGCTATGAGATGCAAAAGTCGCTGAGCGGTCAGTCCACGCATGAGGATACCGTGGCGATTCCGGTGTTTGATAACCGCCAGGATGTTGCCGCGCTGGCGTCAGAAATTGAAGATTATGCAGCCCGTTTTCCGCTGCGTTACGGCTTTCTGCTGCGTGGCCATGGCCTGACCTGCTGGGGCAACGATGTGGCAGAAGCGCGCCGCCATCTGGAAGGGCTGGAGTTTTTATTTGAATGCGAACGTCAACGTCGCTTGCTGGAGAAGGCATGATTAAGGCCATTGTTACCGATATTGAAGGCACCACCAGCGATATCCGTTTTGTACATAACGTCCTGTTTCCCTATGCCCGTGCCCATCTGGCCGACTATGTGCGCCAGCATCAGGCGCAGCCCGCCGTTCAGGACGCGCTCAATGCCGTGCGTACGGAGGCCGGACAGCCCGATGCCGACGTCGACAGCGTGATCGCCATCCTGTTTTCTTACATGGATGAGGACCGCAAATCGACCGGCCTGAAAGCGCTGCAGGGGATGATTTGGCGCGAGGGCTATCTGAGCGGACGTTTTACGGGGCACCTTTATCCGGATGTCCTGCCTGCGCTCACGGCCTGGCACGCGCAAGGCATTAAACTTTATATATATTCCTCTGGCTCGGTTGCCGCGCAGAAATTGTTATTTGGCTACAGCGATGAAGGTGATATTACTGGTTTGTTTAGCGGTTACTTTGATACCCACGTGGGCGCCAAGCGCGAGGTAACGTCGTATCAAAACATCGCGGCGCAAACGGGCTTGCCGGCCGGACAATTGCTGTTCCTCTCTGATATTCATCAGGAGCTGGACGCCGCCAGACAGGCTGGCTGGCACACGTTGCAGCTGATTCGTGACGCGGCGGATGATGACAGCCATCATCGTCAGGTCGCTGATTTTTCTCAGATTAACCCGGAGTCGATTTGAAATGAGTGCACTGACCATTTTTAGCGATAGCGATCCGAGCCAGCCGTTGTGGCACAGCACCGATCCCGAGGCGATCCGTGAGCGTCTGAACGCCAAAGACGTTCGCTTCGAGCGCTGGCAGGCAGACCGCGATCTGGGCGAGAATCCCGATGCGGAAACGGTGATCAACGCCTATCAGCACGCTATTGACCGCCTGGTCGCCGAAAAAGGCTATCAGAGCTGGGACGTCATCAGTATGCGGGCAGACAATCCGCAAAAAGACGAGCTGCGCCAGAAATTCCTCTCAGAACATACGCACGGTGAAGACGAAGTGCGGTTCTTTGTCGAAGGCGCCGGGCTGTTCTGCCTGCATCTGGACGGTGAAATCCTGCAGATCCTGTGCGAAAAAAACGATCTGATCTCGGTGCCCGCAGGCACGCCGCACTGGTTTGATATGGGATCATCCCCGCATTTTACGGCGATTCGTATTTTTGATAATCAGGAAGGCTGGATCGCCAACTTCACAGGCGACAGGATCGCCGATGCCTACCCGCGCCTGGCGTAATTATGACGGTGCGTTCTGCGGGCGGCTGACTCAGCCGCCCGTTTTGTTTACTGTGGCTGAAAAACGCCAGCAGCCACCTGTGCCGGTGTGATCACGCCGGTATCCAGTACCCAACCACTGATGAGCGCCGCAGGCGTGACATCAAAGGCCGGATTAGAAACCTGCGCATCCGCGGGCGCCCACTGCACGCTGCCGAAGCTTCCCGACACACCGGTAACTTCACTGGCGGCACGCTGCTCAATCGGGATGGCATCCCCCGTCGGGCATTGACGATCCAGCGTGGTATGCGGCGCGGCAACATAAAACGGAATACCATGATAGTGCGCCAGTACCGCCAGGCTGTAGGTGCCGATTTTATTCGCCACGTCACCATTGGCGGCAATGCGATCCGCGCCGACCCAGACAGCATCAACCTTGCCCGCCGCCATCAGGCTGGCGGCCATCGAATCCGTGATCAACTGGTAAGGCACACCCAGCTCGCCCAGTTCCCAGGCGGTTAAGCGTCCCCCCTGCAACAGCGGGCGCGTTTCATCAACCCAGACATTGTGAACGTGGCCTTGTTGATGCGCACGCGCGATAACGCCCAGTGCCGTACCCACACCCGCAGTCGCCAGACCGCCGGTGTTGCAGTGGGTTAACAACTGACTGCCGGGTTTGACCAGCGCGCTGCCGGCATCGGCGATGCGATCGCACAGCTGTTTATCCTCATGCACCAGACGCAACGCTTCTTCCATCAGGCTCGTTGCCATTTCTGGCTGCGCCAGCGCCTGTTTCATACGATCAAGGTTATTCATCAGGTTCACGGCAGTAGGGCGGGCGGCCCGCAGGGTGTCCAGCGATTGCGCCAGTTGCTCGCGTGATTCCCCCTGTTCTGCCAGCAGAGCCAGCAGCAGTGATGCAGATAAACCAATTAACGGCGCGCCGCGCACCCGCAGGGCATGAATATGGTCAACCAACTGCGCCACAGTATGGGCGGGCAGCCAGTTCTTTTGCTGAGGCAGGGCCTGCTGATCCAGTATCCAGAGCTGGTTGTTGCGAACCTGTAAGCTTGTGGTTTGGAATGTCTGCATTGTCGGTGAAATCCATGTTGCGTTGATGACGGATATTGTGCCAACATGCGTAACGGATGTATAGACGTCTGAACGGCTTATTACGAAAGATTAATCAGCTCCGACGCACACCGGCGTTTGTTGATGAGGAAAGGTCAATGTCGCAATACCGTACGTTCACCGCTGCTGATGCGGTTGAATATGCCAAACAGTTTGGTGGGCTGGAAGATCCCTCGGTTTTACGCAGTGCGGAAGAGATTGGTGATGGTAACCTCAACCAGGTGTTCAAAATTTACGACGACCAGGGCAACAGCCGCATTGTGGTCAAGCAGGCGTTGCCCTATGTGCGCTGTGTGGGTGAATCCTGGCCGTTAACTCTTGATCGTGCGCGTATTGAAGCGCAGACGCTGGTCGAGCATTACAAATATTGCCCGCAGCACACGGTCAACGTCACGCATTACGATGCAGACCTGGCGGTGATGATCATGGAAGATCTGTCCAGTCACCGTATCTGGCGCAGTGAGCTGGTGAAGGGCGCTTACTATCCGGAGGCGCCGCGTCAGCTTGGCGAATATCTGGCCCAGACGTTATTCCATACCTCAGACTTCATTCTGCATCCGCATGTGAAAAAAGCCGAAGTGGCGCGCTTTATCAATCCCGAACTGTGTGAAATCACAGAAGATCTTTTTTTCAACGATCCCTATACCGATCATGTGCGTAACAGCTATCCCGAGGCGCTGGAACCCCTGGTGGCATCGCTTCGTACCGATGAGGCGCTGCGCATTGCTGTCGCCGGGCTGAAGCACCGTTTCTTCAGTCATGCAGAAGCCTTACTGCATGGCGATATCCACAGCGGCTCCATTTTTGTGGCTGACGGTAGCCTAAAAGCGATCGACGCAGAGTTTGGCTATTTTGGACCGATGGGATTTGATGTCGGTACGGCATTGGGCAATCTGCTGATTAACTACTGTGGCTTACCAGGACTGCTGCCGCCCCGTGAAGCCGCGGATGCGCGTGAGCAGCGCCTGAGCGACGTGCATGATGTCTGGCAGACCTTCGAAACGCGTTTTCTGGCGCTGGCGGAGAGCAAGACGCAGGATGTGGCCATGGCTTATCCCGGCTATGCGCAGGCGTTTCTGCGTAAAGTGTGGGCAGATACCATTGGCTATTGTGGCACCGAACTGATTCGCAGAACCGTTGGCATGTCGCATGTGGCGGACATGAAACTGATTCGGGATGAGGAGATGCGGACTGACTGCATTCGCAATGCGATTACCTTGGGCCGCACCCTGATTCTGGCGGCCGGGCACGTGGACGATGTGGATGCACTGATTGCCCGCATCCGCCAGGCGGGATAAAAAAAGGCCGACGTGATGTCGGCCTGATGGGTTATGCCGCCTCGCTGGGGCGCGCGGGCTTAGTCACATCCTGTCTGACCGGCACGGCCAGCGCATCGGCCTCAAACTCGTCCACGTTGATTGAACGCAGACGGCTCTCTTCGGCACGCTTCAGCACCTCTGCCTCTTTCTGATCGATCCAGCCCTGTTCCAGCGCCTGTTTAGCCAGCGCATCCAGGCGCGTAAACGAGAGGTGTTTTTTCTGCTGTTTGCACAGGCGATCGTGAATCACCTCAGCCGCCATCACATCCTGTAGCGCCTGCTCTAACTGGCCCGCCGGATTATGCTCGCTGGGAGCCAGATACTGACCACGACCTAAGCGCGTACGCGTCGCCGACGGCACCTGCAGCATTTTTGCCAGCTTATGATCCAGGCGATCGGACGGTGCCGGGCAGTGCTGACCACCGGCAAAGACCACCAGGCGCATGACGCCAGCGACCAGACGGTTCGGGAAGTTGCTCAGCAGATCGTCCATAGCTTTCTCGGCTTTGTGCAAGGCATCCTGCACGCCCCAGTGCACCAGCGGCAGATCGGCTTCATGACGGCCTTCATCCTCATAACGTTTCAGCGTCGCCGAGGCCAGATACAGCTGGCTCAGCACATCGCCCAGGCGGGCTGACATACGTTCGCGACGTTTCAGGCTGCCGCCTAACACCGCCATGGACACGTCCGACAGTAACGCCAGATTGGCACTGATACGGTTCAGATGCTGATAATAGCGACGGGTGGCATCACGCGTTGGCGCGGCGCTGGTGCGTCCGCCCAGAAGGCCCAGCCACAGGCTGCGCATCGCATTGCTGCCAACGTGGCCAATATGGCTAAACAGCGCCTTATCAAAGCCCGCCACATCATTGCTGGCGGCGGCCGCCATTTCCTGCAACACATACGGATGGCAGCGGATAGCACCCTGGCCAAAGATGATCATACTCCGGGTCAGGATATTCGCGCCTTCCACGGTAATGGCGATAGGCGCGCCCTGATAAGCCCGGGCCAGGAAATTGCTGTCGCCCAGCATGATACCTTTACCCCCGGCAATATCCATTGCATCGATAATTGACTGTTGGGCGCGGTGGGTACAGTGATATTTCACAATCGCAGACAGCACTGCAGGTTTCTCGCCCTGCATAATGCCGGTGGTAATCAGCGTCGCGGCAGCGTCCATCACGTAGGCATTACCGGCAATGCGCGCCAGGGGTTCTTCAATCCCTTCCATTTTACCGATAGACAGTTTGAACTGACGGCGGATATGCGCATAGGCGCCTGTGGCCAGCGCTACGCTTTTCAGGCTGCCGGTTGAGTTAGACGGCAGGGTGATTCCACGGCCCACCGACAGACATTCCACCAGCATCCGCCAGCCCTGTCCGGCCATTTCCGGGCCACCGATAATGAAATCGATCGGCACGAAAATATCTTTACCGCGGGTTGGGCCATTCTGGAACGGTACGTTAAGCGGGAAATGGCGATGGCCGATTTCCACGCCCGGTGTGCTGGTGGGGATCAGGGCGCAGGTAATGCCCAGTTCGTCTTTGTCGCCCAGCAGATGGTCTGGATCGGAAAGTTTAAACGCCAGGCCCAGCACAGTGGCAATCGGGGCCAGCGTAATATAGCGCTTGTTCCAGGTAAGGCGCATGCCCAGCACCTGCTGGCCCTGCCACTCGCCCATGCACACAACGCCCGTATCCGGAATCGCACCCGCATCTGAACCGGCTTCCGGGCTCGTCAGGGCGAAACAGGGGATTTCATCGCCACGCGCCAGACGCGGCAGATAGTGGTCTTTCTGTTTTTCCGTTCCGTAATGTTGCAGCAGTTCGCCAGGGCCCAGTGAGTTAGGCACGCCCACGGTAATCGCCAGAATGCCTGAGACGCCGGCCAGTTTCTGCAACACGCGCGCCTGTGCATAGGCAGAGAACTCCAGGCCGCCGTACTCTTTCTTGATGATCATGGCAAAGAAGCGATGGGCTTTCAGATGCGCCCACAGTTCTGGCGGCATATCGGCCAGTTCATGGGTAATCTGGAAATCATTCGCCAGACGACAGGCTTCTTCTACCGGCCCGTCAAGAAACGCCTGTTCTTCCGGCGTCAGTCGCGGTTGCGGGTAGTTATGCAGTTTCTGCCAGTCGGGTTTGCCCTGAAACAGGTCGCCTTCCCACCAGGTGGTGCCTGCATCGATCGCCTCTTTTTCCGTACGAGACATCGGCGGCATCACCTGCTGAAAGCGGTGCAGCATCGGTTTGGAAAACAGGCTGCGGCGCAGGCTGGTGAGGTTCAGCGGTAACAGGATAATCGCCAGCGGCACAAGCAGCCACGGCGTCCAGAGATGGACCACCGCCATTGCTGCGGTCCACAGCAACAGGATGACGCTGCTGAGCAGCAGCGAGATGCGGTGATAGAACAGTGCGCCAGTCAGCAGCACTGTCGCAAGAATCGAGACAACCATCATAATGAAGTGCTCCGTAAGTAGTAAGAGGTCTGACCTGTTATGATGAAGGTGTAATTCAGATGAGGGCATTTATCAATTTGTTTACATCGCAATTACAACCTGACTCACAAAATCAGCGAAAGCGCGAGCAACGCCCAGGCTGTGGTCGCGAAAAAGCGCGGCGCGAAAAGGATCCGGCGGGGTGATGCTATGCGTGCGTCAGCCATTCCGTTAAACTTGCTGTGATTACCCTCTCCTACAAAGGACAAGTCTATGTATCAGGACATTATTCGTTCAGAGCTCAACGAAGCTGCAGAAACGTTGAATAACTTTCTGAATGACGACGCGAACATTCATATCATCCAGCGTGCAGCGGTGATGTTGGCGGACAGCTTCAAAGCGGGCGGCAAAGTGCTCTCCTGTGGCAACGGCGGATCACACTGTGATGCGATGCATTTTGCGGAGGAACTGACGGGCCGTTACCGTGAAAATCGTCCGGGCTACCCGGCGATTGCCATTTCAGACGTCAGCCACCTTTCCTGTGTGAGTAATGATTTTGGTTATGACCATGTCTTTTCCCGTTATGTAGAAGCGGTAGGGCGCCCGGGCGACGTGTTGCTGGGGATTTCAACCTCAGGTAACTCGGCTAATATCATCAAAGCCGTTGAAGCGGCGCGCGCCCAGGGGATGAAAGTGATCACGCTGACCGGTAAAGATGGCGGTAAAATGGCCGGCAGCGCAGACATTGAAATTCGTGTGCCCCATTTCGGTTATGCTGACCGTATTCAGGAGATCCACATCAAAGTGATTCATATCCTGATGCTGCTGATTGAAAAAGAGATGGTCAGGTAACAGCGTGTGTCGCCTCCTGACCGACAGGAGGCTTTTACTCTAAGGCGGTTGCTATGTGCGAATTGCTCGGGATGAGCGCTAACGTTCCCACCGATATTTGTTTTAGTTTCACCGGACTGGTGCAGCGCGGCGGCGGAACAGGGCCGCATAAAGACGGCTGGGGCATTACGTTTTATGAAGATAAAGGGTGCCGCACCTTTAAAGATCCCTTGCCGAGTTTTAATTCCCCCATTGCGCGCCTGGTGCAGGAATATCCCATCAAATCCCACTCCGTCGTGGCGCACATTCGCCAGGCGAATCGCGGCCCGGTTTCGCTGGAAAATACGCACCCCTTTACCCGGGAGTTATGGGGACGCAACTGGACCTATGCCCACAACGGACAACTGAAAGGTTACCGGCAACTGGAAACCGGCACGTTTCGGCCGGTAGGCGAAACCGACAGCGAAAAGGCCTTTTGCTGGATTCTGCATAAGCTGGCCACGCGCTATCCGCGCACGCCGGGAAACTGGCCTGCGGTTTTCCGCTACATCGGCGAGCTGGCGAGCGAGCTGCGGCAAAAGGGCGTGTTCAACATGTTGCTGTCGGACGGGCGCTATCTGATGGCCTTCTGCTCGACCAATCTGTTCTGGATCACTCGCCGTGCCCCTTTTGGCCGGGCGCAGTTGCTCGATCAGGATGTGGAAATTGATTTCCAGAAACATACCGGGGCGAACGACGTGGTCACGGTCATTGCCACACAGCCGCTGACGGGGAATGAAACCTGGCACCGGATCGTGCCAGGCGAGTGGGCCTTATTTTACCTTGGAGAGCGCCAGGAACGACTGTGATGCCGCTTCGGGTTGGGTGATGACCGGGCTGCTGTTCATCACATATCTGCCGCTGGCGACATTGACTGTCGGCGGTTGATGATACTTCGCAAAGTAGACATAACCCGGCTGAAGCTGCTTCCAGAAATCCGCGTAGGCCGAATAACGATGGCGCTGCATGTTGCTGTCCGTCATGCGGAACGGATAAATTGCAATATTCACTTCCTGCTGACCATTACGCAATGCCGCGTTCACATACGTGAAAATCTGATCCATATAGGCATTGGTCATGGCATAGCAGCCAATCGACTTACAGTCGCCGTGAATCATCAGGTAGTTGCCGCTGTAGCCCTGGTCACGGTCGTATTGATTCGGAAAGCCAATATTAATCGCGCGATAGAAACGGCTGTCCGGTTTAAGCTGATTCAGTTTTACGCTGTAGAAACCTTCCGGGCTTTTAAAATCGCCTTCACGGCGTTTTGGACCCAGACCGCCCGAAAAATTGCAGATGCGGTAAGTATCCAGCAAGCGGTATTCGTTACCAATCTTGCCGTACAGCTCAAGTGTCCGCTCTTCCTTAAAGATCTGAATATAAACCGGCGTGCCGATTAGCTGTTTCTTTAACTCTTTACTCACAGGGGCCAGTTGCTGAACCGGCTCGGGAGTCATTGCCATGCTGAGGGCTGGCAGTAAAAGCATCGCAAACAGAAGTGCGATTTTGCCCATGCTGTGTATACCTTGAAGTGAAGAAGAACAATGGCGCGTTATGTGCGCCTCTGTTTGCATTATCGGAACTTTCCGCTACCGCAGCGCAACATTAAACATTGTCTGTTTTTTTAGCAATACAGCACGGCGCAAAATGTCTATTTCTTTGGCGGAATGACGCCAAAAATTTGTAAACTTTGTTTGTTATTGCAAGAAATATTGCACAAGCCTTTCAGGACTGTATACTTATCCAGTACTGGAGGGGCGATGCGTAAGATCATTCATGTTGATATGGACTGCTTTTTTGCGGCGGTGGAAATGCGTGACGATCCCTCGTTACGCGATATTCCCATGGCCATCGGCGGCAGCCGCGATCGACGTGGCGTTATCAGTACCGCTAATTATCCGGCCCGCAAATATGGCGTACGCAGCGCGATGCCGACCGGTATGGCCTTAAAGCTTTGTCCGCATCTGCGTCTACTGCCCGGACGGTATGACGTCTATAAAGAAGCCTCCAGTCAGATCCGTGCCATCTTTTCGCGTTATACCTCGCTCATTGAGCCACTCTCACTGGACGAAGCCTATCTGGATGTCACCGACAGCCAGCACTGTCAGGGATCGGCCACGCTTATCGCGCAGGACATCCGCGCCACCATTTTTCGTGAAACGCAGCTCACTGCCTCTGCGGGCATCGCGCCCATAAAATTCCTTGCCAAGATCGCCTCCGATTTAAACAAGCCTGATGGTCAGTATGTGATTACACCGGCCCAGATGTCCGATTTCTTGCTGGCCTTACCGCTGGCAAAAATTCCCGGTGTAGGAAAAGTTTCAGCAAAAAAGCTCGAAGAGCTGGGTCTGCACACCTGCGCGGACGTGCAAAAAGCCGATTTGGCGCTGCTGCTTAAGCGTTTTGGCAAGTTCGGCAGAGTGTTATGGGAGCGCAGTCACGGCATTGACGAACGGGGCGTGGTGGTTGAACGCGAACGGAAATCGCTGGGCGTAGAGCGGACGCTGGCTGACGATATCGACAGTTGGGAGCGCTGTCTGGAAATTATTGATTACCTCTATGCCGAGCTTGATCGTCGCCTGACGCAGATTCGACCCGATAAGCACATTGCGCGCCAGGGCGTGAAGCTGAAGTTTAGTGATTTCCAGCAGACCACTCAGGAACATGTCTGGCCCGTGCTCAATAAAGAGGACATGATTGCCGTGGCCCGTAAGACCTGGGACGAGCGCCGCGCCGGACGTGGCGTCCGGCTGGTGGGGTTGCATGTGACGCTGGTGGATCCGCAGCTGGAGAGACAGTTGCTGCTGGGATTATAGAGGGGGCGCTTTCGCGTTGAGTGGGGGGATTACGGTTGTGCTCCGGCTCCATGAAACCCCTGTCTGTGGGATCGTGTTACTGATTTGGTGTGGTGTTGTCTGAGGTTTTGTCTGTTTGCCCGCGGGGCGGGAAGATTACGGTCGTGCATCGGGAATTTTCCGCCCGCCAGGAGATGGCAGTTTCAGCCTGTCCGTGCAGGCGGCCGGCAGCCGTCGCTGTTCCTTCGTCTCTCACTGCGGCCTGACGGACCGTCCTGGCCTCCGTTCCCTCCTCAGCGCGCCGGATGTCGGCAGTAAACCCCTGCCTGTGGGATCGTGTTACTGATGTGGTGTTGTCTGAGGATTTGTCTGTTTGCCCAAGGGGCGGGGGTGATTACGGTCGTACACCGGGAGTTTTCCGCCCGCCAGGCGACAGGGAGTTTCAGCCTGTCCGTGCAGGCGGCCGGGTTAAGGGGCTCGCGCCAGCCCCTTAACAATCCCGGCGGCCGCTCTTTCTTTAGCGCGCCGGATGCCGCCAGGAAACCCCTGCCAGTGTGATCGTGTTACTGATTTGGTTTGGTGTTATCTGAGGATTTATCTTTTTGCCCGCGGGGCGGGGGAGATTACGGTCGTGCACCGGGAGTTTTCCGCCCGCCAGGCGATGGCAGTTTCAGCCTGTCCGTGCAGGCGGCCGGGTTAAGGGGCTCGCGCCAGCCCCTTAACAATCCCGGCGGCCTTCCCACCCGCTGAGCGGATGAGGGATTTCCGGATGAGCCGACAGGACGTCGGCGAGAGCCGGGCCGCGCCATGGATGGCGCGTCCTGGCGGTCCGCAGAAATCCTGAAGGAGCGAAGGCACCGCGCAGCGGCGGGTGGGCAGGACGGGAGCCCGGGGTCAAGGGGCCGCGGCGGCTGGCGGCCCCTTGTCGGTCGCCCGCACCGGGCTGGCTGAAACTCCTGGCCGCCTGGCGAGCGAAACCCCCTCAGCGCTTTATAAGCTGTCAGCGACTCAAACCTTCTCAACGCCTGCTCGCGCAAGCATCACTGCAACTCATTATCGGTATCCAAAGCAATAAAAACGCCTGAGCGGGCGCAAATCTCAAAGCGGGGGAGTTGGGCGGCCTTCCCACCCGCTGAGCGGATGAGGGATTTCCGGATGAGCCGACAGGACGTCGGCGAGAGCCGGGCCGCGCCACGGATGGCGCGGCCTGGCGGTCCGCAGAAATCCTGAAGGAGCGAAGGCACCGCGAAGCGGCGGGTGGGCAGGACGGGAGCCCGGGGTCAAGGGGCCGCGGCGGCTGGCGGCCCCTTGTCGGTCGCCCGCACCGGGCAGACTGAAACTCCAAGCCGCCTGGCGAGCGAAACCCCCTCAGCGCTTCATAAGCTGTCAGCGACTCAAACCTTCTCAACGCCTGAAAAGACTTCTCGCACAAGCATCAATTATCGGTATCCAAAGCAATAAAAACGCCTGAACAGACGCAAATCTCAAAGTGGGGGAGTTGGGCAGGACGGGAGCCCTTGTTGGTCGCCCGCACCGGGCAGACTGAAACTCCCGGCCGCCTGGCGGGCGAAACCCTCTCAGCGTTTCACAAGCCGTCAGCGACGCAAACCAGCCACCTCGCGCAGCGAATTAACCGCCCCGCGCAAGCGCCACCAACAACCCATTATTTCTTATATTTCGCTTCCAGTGTCGCAAACCACGGCTGGACAAAATCGTTATTGCTGCCCCAGCCAGGAATGATCTTGTTAAGCGACGCGACATTCACAGCGCCAGGATGACTGTCGAGCGCCTGTTGTGAAATCGACGACGCTTTAAATTCATACGTCGCAGGCGTGGTTTCCCCGGCGATCTTGTTCGCCACCAGGCGCATATTCACGGCACCGATAGTTTTCGGATCGACCGCGACGGTCTGCACCCACGGGCTGCCTTTCTGGCGCATAAGCTGCAAATCCTGATTGGAAACATCAATGCTGTACAGCTTGATCTCGGTGCGGCCATTTTCCTGCAACGCTTTATACGCGCCCTGGCTGAAGGCATCCCATGCGCCCCAGATGGCGTCAATCTTGCCTTTCGGGTATTTCGCCAGAATCGCGCCCACTTTGTTGGCCGTGTCGCCCTGGACATCCGTTGATACTGCGCCAATGGACTCCAGCTGATGAATGCCTGGGTTTTCTTTTAATAATTTTTCATACACCACCTGACGGCGTTCCATCGGCGGGAAACCGGCGACCCATAACTTCACGATGTTCGCTTTGCCGTTGAAGTCTTTGATCAACTGCCCCAGGGAGAGCTGCGCCAGCGAGGCGTCATCCTGGGCGGTCACCGTCACGCCGGGAATCGGGTTGTCTACCGGGGTGTCAAATACCGACACTTTAATGCCCGCGTCAGCGATGCGTTTTACCAGTGCGCTGGCATAGGGCGCTTTGCCGTGTGACAGCACAATACCGTCGTATTTTTGGCTGATCCCCTGATTAACAAAATCCTGAAAACGCGCGTCATCACCGTTGCTGAGGAAGGTGCTGACTTTGAAGCCCAACTGGCGACCCTGCTGAATCGCGCCTGCCACAAACTGGGTCGTGTTGTCGTCGGAACCGAGGTTACGGATGACGGCAATACGAATCGGCCCTTCATGATTGGCGATGGCGGCAGGGACAGGTGTTATGGTGTCGGCAAACGCGGCACTGGCGTTTAACAGGCTCAGGGCCAGCAGCGAGAGTGTTATCTTTTTCATTATTCTTAACTCCAGTAGAAGAACGCGTCTTAACGACGCTGTACATAAGTGATGGCCAGCGCTAAGGCCAGCACTAATCCTTTGATAATGTCCATGGCGTAATAGGGCACGGATAACATTACCAGGCCGTTTTGCAGAACCCCTAAAATGACGGCCCCGACCAGCGTACCCAGCGCATTTGGCTTACCGGAGCCGGCCAGTGAAAAGCCGATCCAGGCGGCAGCCACGGCGTCCATCAGATAACCGCTACCGGCGTTAACCTGGGACGATCCAATGCGTGAGGCCAGCAGAATACCGCCCAGTCCGGCCAGTAGTGAGGCAATCACATAGGCCAGAACGCGATAACGCGTGGTGCGAATACCGGAAAGTCGGGCGGCTTCGGGGTTTCCGCCCAGCGCATACATGCGGCGGCCGTGTTTGGTCAGCGATAGCGCCAACTGTGCCACCACGGTCACCACCAGCATGATAATCACGATCGTGGGTACCTGACCCAACAGGTTAAAGGCAGCAGGAATGGTGCCTTCCGCCATATCGCCGCTGGGCAGCACCATGTTTTCCGTAATCGAGCCGCCAAAGCTGTAGGTCATGGCGACGCCCTGAATCACAAACAGGGTGGCCAGTGTGGCCAGCATGTCGGGAATGCGCAGCACGACGATCAGAAAGGCGTTAAACAGTCCCACCAGCGTGCACAGCGCCAGAGTGATGGCGATCGCCGCCGTGGTATCGAAGCCGTACCAGACAAACAGCGAAATGACCAGGGCGTTTGCCAGTGACGCGGTAGAGCCCACCGAAAGGTCGAAGCCGCCAACGGTCAGGGATACAGAAACGCCCACGGCAATCACGGTTACGATGGCGATAGACCGCAAAATATTGATGATATTGTTCGGCTCCAGAAAGCTGTCGGAAGCCAGGCCAAAGGCAGCGATCAATATCACCACTGTCAGCAACATGCCCCACTTATAGAGGAAATCGAACAGCTGATGGCGCAGCGATGGCGATGCGGAATTCAGGGCTAACTCTTTACTGCTCACGCAGGGGTTCCTCCGGTGGAATAGAGCAAAAGTGTCTCTTCCGTGGCGCGTTGTCCGTCTAATTCCGCCACAATACGTCCGTCCCAGAGCACACAAATACGGTCGCATAAGCCGACCAGTTCAGAAAATTCGCCAGAGGCGTAAATAATCCCTTTGCCTTCATGGGCAAGGTTGCTGATTAGCGTGAACAGTTCCGTTTTGGCTTTTACGTCCACGCCTTTGGTCGGTTCGTCGAAAATCAGGACATCGGCGTTATTGCGTAACCATTTGCCAATCGCCACCTTTTGTTGATTGCCGCCGGAAAGCCGACGTAACGGTTGGGCGGGGCCAGTCGTACGCACGTTAAGACGACGGATCACCGCTTCCGCCCAGCGCCAGGCCTGACGATGGCCGAACAGGCTCCAGCGGGAAAAACTGTCGTCTGCGCTGATACTGAGGTTCATCGCCACCGATTCGTCAATGAAGATGCCCTCTTTGCGGCGCTCTTCCGGCACCAGTGCCATGCGCTGACTCACGGAATCGTGTGGCGATCGCGGTTTCCAGCGTTTACCGTGCAGTTCACCGCGGGTAACCCGGCTTTTACTGGCACCAAATAACGCTTTGCAGAGTTCGGTTTTGCCAGCCCCGGCCAGCCCGGCAATACCCAGAATCTCGCCCTTGTGTAAACGCAGTGAGATGTCCCGGAGCAGGTGTTCATCATGTAATCCTTCCACCGCCATGAGTACGGATGAGGACTGCAATGGCCGGCGCGGAGGATAGATATCGGTCAACGGATGACCCAGCATTTTTTCAACGATTTGCTCACCGCTCAGGGAAGCCATTGGGCTACTTTCCACCAGGCGGCCATCGCGCAGTACCGTCAGGCGATCGCAGATGGCTTTCAGTTCGTGAATACGATGAGAGATAAATATCACGCCAATACCGCTGGTCTGCAGGCGACGAACTACGGCGAACAGGCGCTCGCTTTCGTGTTGGTCGAGTGGGGCAGTGGGTTCATCAAGAATCAGAAAGCGGCAATGGTGCGACAGGGCTCTGGCCAGCAGGATTTGCTGCTTTTCCGCCAGCGAACAACGTTCGACCGGACGTTTGACATCAATCGTGGCATCCAGCTGCGCCAGCAGGTCTCGCGCCTGACGACGCATATCGCCCCAGCGAAAGCCATGGCCCGGTTCGGCCAGTTGATCCAGCAGAATGTTCTCGGCCACGCTTAACTGGGGCACCAGCGCAACATCCACTTCCTGCTGCACCAGGTGAATGCCGAGCTTTTTGGCGTCACGCGGGCTGCGAATCGACACAGGCTGGCCGTCCAGCAGAATCTCACCGTGATAGTGACTGTGGGCACCGGAGAGTACCGCCATCAGGGTGGATTTACCCGCGCCATTGGCCCCGGTCAGGGCATGAACCGAGTGACCTTCCGTCAGAAAATCCACTGAGGTTAACGCGGCAAATCCGCCGAAATCGATAGAGATGTTACGCATCTCAAGGCGATTGACTGCACGCATCACGGAGCTCTCCATTAAAGTCACTGATCGCATATTTTCCCGAAGCTACCGGTGCGGCAACTAACGAAAGCGCATAAGTTAGCACAGAAATTTATTAGCCATCCAGACATCTGGACATAATGGCGACTAAAGCTGACTAAGCGCAGCAAGTTGGTGATTTAACGGTAAGAAGTCGCCTTAACCCAGCGGATTATGCTGCGCCTGGGCGTCAGTCTTTTTTAAACGGATGCGCTTTTATCTCAGGATCGGAAAATGCGACGTGGTTTTGTCGCAGACTTCACCACGTGCAGAACGCATCGCATCCGTCGCGGTTACTTCACGGCATAGATTTCGGCGAGGTCGGCCAGATCCCAGTTACCGCCCGTTAACAGTACACAGACTTTCTCAGCGGGCTTCAGGCTGACCGATCCCGCCAGCAACGCGCCAAGGCCGATGGAGGCCGCGGGCTCGGCAATCAATTTTGCCTCACTGGCCAGCACCCGCATGCCCTGAGTAATATGCTCGTCGTCAACCAGCACAATCTCATCTACGTACTTTTCAATAATCGGGTAGGGATTGCGGCCCGGCACGCTGAGTCTTAAGCCATCCGCAATAGTATTGAGCAGCGGCAGTGACGTTGGCTGTTTGTTGATCCGACTTTGGTAATATTTCGGGGTCAGAGCGGGTTCCGCGCCAATCACTCTGACGGCAGGGCGGGTTTCTTTGATTGCGGTCGCCACACCGGAGAGAAGTCCGCCACCGCCCAGCGGCACAATCACGGTATCCACATCCGGCAAATCATGCAGGATTTCGCAGCCGATCGTTCCCTGGCCCGCCATGACCATCGGATCTTCAAAGCCATGCACCACCGCATAATTGTTGAGCTCGGCAATTTCATACACCTTCTTCCAGCGGGACGCATTGTCGCTATCGAAGAGAATCACCTCTGCGCCCAGGGCGCGCGTATTGTCGATTTTGATTTGCGGCGTTGTGACCGGCAGCACCAGAATGACCTTTACGCCCAGCATTCTGCCTGCATAAGACAGGCCCTGGGCATGATTGCCTGATGAACTGGAAATCATGCCGTTGGCAAACGCCTCAACGGGCAGAGAAAGGACCTTATTCAGTGCGCCCCGTATTTTAAACGCGCCGGTAATCTGCAACGTCTCCGGCTTGAGGTAAAGCTCACAGCCGACCCGTTTTTCAATTTTTTCAGCGCGGAGTAACGGCGTATGGCGAATATGGGCAGCGATGCGCTGCTGCGCGTCATGAATGTCCTGCAGGGTGGGGTACGAACGCGTCATATACATTACCTTCGTCTGAACGAAACGTTATTCAAAAAATGCAAATCCGGTTCCGTAGCCTTTTTCAAGGGCCTTGCGGTAAATGCGCCCGGCTGTCGTGTTGTCCTGAATGGCAAGCCCGGTGGAGTCAAAGAAGGTAATTTCCCGATCGTTTTCCCGGCCCGATTTCTTCCCGGACAAAACTTCCCCGATTTCGGCATGAATCGCGTTTTCACTGATGATATTTCTGTCCAGCGCATGCCAGGTTTCTCCTTTCTGCGTGCACTGGGGCAGGGAATCCACGATCACTTTTGCCCGACTAAAAATCTGCGGGTCAAACTCCTGTTTACCGCGCTGATCGGTGCCAATGGCGATGATATGCGTGCCGGGCGGAATCCAGTCGGCCTCAATCAGCGGACCTTTGCCCCGGGTAGTGGTGATAAGAATATCGGCTTGCCCGACCGCCGCCTGACAGCTGTCCGCGATAATGACCGGAATACCTGTGGTGCTTTCAATGTCCGCTTTGAAAGCCTGACGGGTGGCTGGCGTTCGGCTCCAGGCATGGATTTCCTCAATATCCATTACCCGGGCGATCGCCTGGATTTGCATTCTCGCCTGATTGCCAGTGCCAATCGCGGCGATTTTTTTTGCATTTTTACGTGCCATTGCTCTGACGGAAACAGCGCCCGACGCACCGGTTCGCAGACCGGTAATCAGGCTACCGTCCATCACACAGCACAGGGCGCCGCTTTGGGCATCAAACAGGATGATCGTGCCCATACCGCCCGGCAGACTAGGACGGGACGGGTTTTCTGAAAAACCGCCGGAGGAGGCTTTCATCGAAATCAGTTCGTTGGTGCGGTAATAGCAGGTTTTAAAATCAATCTCGCCACGGGGGGGCGGGCAGGTGCAGGCCGATATAGTCAGGCTGTTCCACCAGGCCGCCGTTAAAGGCCCTGTAGGCTTCGTCGACGGCTTCAATGACATCATCAATGCTGATGAGCTGTCGGACATCTTCTTTGGTGAGTAATAAGGTCTTCATGCGTCCTCGGGTCGTGTCAGACGAACGATTCCCGACTGGCGCAATGGTGTTAAAACGCGGTCGGGAAAAGAGGGATTCCCGACATTATTACACTGGCGTTGCAACAGAAAATGCCAATCTGCACCCCGGAGAAACGCTTTAAACTGTTTTAGCGACGGGTGACGGAAGCTAATGCTCGGGCAAGTGTGACGGCGGAAAGTAAGCGTCACATTTAAACCGTCTGTGCAGCGGGCTCCGGTTCCGGGAAAATAGTGTCCATCATTTTTTAATGGACACTATCGCGTGAAACACCGGACATGGCTCCTTGAGGCGCTTCGCCTCCATT
>NZ_VZPF01000079.1 GCF_008801695.1 Pantoea stewartii subsp. stewartii | reverse complement strand
ACCAATCGATGAGCGGGCACAGCAGAGTGTTCTGGCAACATGACTGACGGTGTCACCACGATGCAGCATCAGCATGGCGGTGAGCCGCCGGGCGTGGTTTTTGTCCTTTGTTTTATGGATAGTTTTCTGCATCAGGCGTCGTTCGGTTCTGGGTATTGGTGCTATGATCGACATTGCTCAGTCCGGCTGGTGATTTGGGATATTCAGCGATTGATCAGATCGCATAAACCGGACTGAGTTCCCTCTAAGGGATCTACTATTCCGAGCAGTTATTTAGATATCCCGTCCATTACAGGCGGGATTTTTGCCCTGCGTTCTTTGCATCCAGACAAAAAGCACAATCAGCTTATCAGCGACTGCGCAATCAGCCCGGCCGCCTGCCAGCAGAAATATTGTGATGTTCTAGCCGACAGCACAGCGATGAAAAAGGCGCTGGATCGGGCGATGAGTGAAGTTATCCCGATCAAGATGGTTTACGCTCTGACCGCGACCTTGGTGCACCAGATTGACCGCTTCAATTTTGAACTCTTCGGGATAACGTTTACCGCTCATTGGCACCTCCCTTTGAGTTCTTTGAGTCATCTTAAATGGCTCTGAGGTGTCTGTTAAACCCGTGGCGATTCATTTAGTCGTCTTCATTATTCTCCAAAGTTAAATATCTTCAGATTCAGTTCTAATTCAGAACCGCTCCATTCCAACCTTCTATTAAAACCTCCCCACCACCCGTTCCCTCAACCACCTGTGCCCCAAATCCCGGTGCGATCGCGCATGCCATAGCATCACCAGCTCAAAGCCCGGGATCGCCATCGGGGGCGGCACGGTCATCAATCCCGGCATCATCGCCGCCACTCTCTCCGGCATCAACGCGACCAGGTCAGTCGTGCTCAGCACGCTGCCCATCAACAGAAAGTGGGGTACAGAGAGTACCACTTTCCGGCTCAATCCTCTGGCTTCCAGCACGCTATCCGTCACCCCACAAAAGCCGCCGCCGTCTGGCGACACCACCACATGCTCCAGTGCGCAGAGCGCTTCGGCGGTGATAGCAGAATGCAGGGCGGGATGACCCTGACGGCCTGCTACCACATAGCGCTCCTGAAACAGTGGGCGGACATGTAATCCCTCTGGCACGCCTTCACGCAGATGAAGCACCAGATCGACCGTGCCTTTTTCTAACTGCTGTGCAATCAACGCAGGTTTCATATCCAGAATGGCAAGCCGGGTGCCCGGCGCTTCCTGACGTAAGGTATTCATCAACGGCACCAGCGTGGTCTGCGCACCATAATCCGTGGCGGCAATGCGCCAGGTGATGTCTGCCTCTGCCGGCACAAAAGGTCCCGGCTCGGCTACGACTTCATCGATTCTGGCAACTAGTTCTTCAAGCGAAGGGCGTAATCCTTCTGCTCGTGCCGTAGGGCGCATACCGTGAGAAACCGGAATCAGTAGCGGATCGTTAAATAAAGTACGCAGGCGTTCCAGCCGGGCACTGACGGAAGGCTGGGAAAGGTTTAACCGTTCAGCGGCACGGCTGACGCTGTTTTCCTGTAGCAGGACGTTTAACGTGATCAACAAATTCAGATCGGGCTTCATGGTATCAGTCCTGTCTATAGCGACTATCCGCTCCTTTACTTTTACTGATAGCACAATCAGGCGCAGGCTACCTGTCTCTTTTATCAACACGGGATAGTTTATGAATGTGTTAATCGTTGTTGCTCACCCTGAACCCCGCTCGCTTAACGGTGCGCTGGCGCGTTTTTCCGTCAGTCATCTGCAACAGCTGGGCCATCAGGTGCGCGTTTCCGATCTCTATGCCATGAACTGGGAGGCGCGCGTAACGCCTGCCGACACACAACATCGCCAACATGTCGAACGGTTTACTCCCTCACTGGAATCCACTCAGGCTTTTGAAGGCGGCTTTCAAAGCGAAGACATCCAGCAGGAACAGGAAAAACTACTGTGGGCCGATGCGGTGATTTTGCAGTTCCCGTTATGGTGGTTCTCGATGCCCGCCATCTTGAAAGGCTGGATCGATCGTGTTTATGCCTGCGGGTTTGCCTACGGCGTAGGCGTAGGCGAACATTCAGATACGCACTGGGGCGATCGCTACGGTGAAGGTACGCTGGCAGGGAAGCGCGCCATGCTGGTGGTCACGATGGGCGGATGGGCGTCGCATTACGGTCCTCGCGGCATCAATGGGCATATTGATGACATTTTGTTTCCCATTCAGCATGGCATTCTGTTTTACCCCGGCTTTGACGTGCTGCCGCCGTTCACGGTTTACCGTACCGGCCGGATCGATAGCGTACGTTTTGATGCGCTGTGTCAGGAACTGAGTAAGCGGCTCGATAACCTGTTTATTACTTCACCTGTTGGCTATTATCGGCAAAACGGCGGGGATTACGCGATCCCCGAGTTAACCTTGCGTGACGATCTGGCTGCCGGTGAGCATGGCCACAGAATCCACATTCGCCAAGGCTGAGGGCAGAACAGGGCAGAGGCACGTCGTCTGGCTTATCTGCCCTGTTTGCATCGATTTCAAAATAACCCTTGCATGCAACGCGAGGATGTGACCTAATGAATCGTCGGTTTGATTAACAGACGCTATCAAAGTAAGTATCTACAGCAGTTCTCATCTCTAAGCCTGTCGCGAGACATTCCTTCTTTTTGAGTCTTCTCTTACGTTCTGATTGAAATCTGTTCTCAGGCCATTACGCCGGAAGGCTCAATTATTTAAGGAATTAAACATGTCTAACAAAATCCGCGGTACCGTTAAATGGTTCAACGCTGAGAAAGGCTTCGGTTTCATCTCTCCTCAGGACGGCAGCAAAGATGTATTCGTACACTTCTCTGCAATCCAGGGTACTGATTTCCGTACTTTAGATGAAGGTCAACAAGTTGAATTTACAGTAGAAAATGGTGCTAAAGGCCCAGCTGCTGCAAACGTTGTTGGTCTCTAAGGACTGAAAATTACGCGTTTCAAGTGTCCTCACTGTAATGGCTCGCAGTACCGTACATCACATTTCGATATGACAAGAGCCAACCCGCATGGAGCAAAATGCATTTTTTGCAAAACGGTCGTTGTTCAGATTAACGCGACAAGGATTGTAACTCAGAGTCAGCCACAGGCGCTCTGAAAAGGCTAAAGAGCGTTATAGCGTTGTGCATTTACCGTAATCAAAAAGGCTGCCAGTGGCAGCCTTTTTTCATTCCCTTTTCGCGAAATGTAGAAGCCGGTTTCCAGGCTGCGCTTATACCATCAGCACAAGAACGCCAGACAGGCTATCACCATTGCAATCCAGCTCAGCTGACGTAAACGCCCGCGGAACAGGGGCTTACGTACGACAGGAAGCGCTTCACTCTGCATTTTCATAGTCTCATGTATTGAACGTTAGGTGACAGCAGGGCAGGGTTGTGCTGCCCGCTACGTTTTAGCTTGCGGCTTCCAGCGCTTTGAAAATGACATCCGACAGTTCGTTTAATTCGAACTTGGCAACATAGCCATCAGCCCCGACTTTGCGAACGTGATCTTCGTTAGCACTGCCCGAAAGTGAGGAGTGGATCACGACGGGAATATGACGCAACGTGGTGTCGCGCTTGATGTTACGCGTGAGCGTAAAGCCGTCCATTTCCGGCATTTCTAGGTCGGTTAACACCAGCGCGATCTTGTCGTGAATGGATTCACCCTGCGACTGAGCCTGCTGGTGGATCGCTTTGATTTTTTCCCACGCTTCCAGGCCGGTGTTACACATGACGGCAGGAATGCCCATGCTCTTCAGGCCCTGCTCCAGCAACTGGCGGGCAACTTTGGAGTCTTCAGCCACAATCGCGACGGAACCGGGCTTCATTTTATACTGACGCTCTTTCGGCGCTTCTGGCTCCACGCCACGAACGGACGGGATGATGTCATAGAGAATCTGTTCGACATCCAGCACCATGGCCAGATTGCTTTTTTGTTCGTCGTCATCCAGGCACGCGATACTGGTGATGTTACGTCCACCGATACCGGCTTCAGCGGTATGAACCTGGCTCCAGTTAAGACGCACGATGTTTTCAACGGATTCGACGGCAAACGCCTGCGTGTTACGCGCGTATTCGGTCACCAGCAGCAGGTTCAGTCCCGTTTCAGGCACGCAACCGGCTACCGCAGGCAGGTCAATAACAGGAATGAACTGTCCGCGAATGCTCGCCATGCCCAGCAACGGCGAACGCATACCCGCAGCTTTCGTAATCGGCGGCATCGGAACAATTTCACGCAGTTTAAATACGTTTATCCCAAACAGCTCTGATTTACCTTTTAACTGGTCAGAGCCAAGGCGAAACAGCAGCAGCTCAAACTTATTCGATAAGGCGAGATTCGCTCTCTCATCGATCTCTTTCTGAAAATTATCCATCGTTGCCTCAGCGTCAGCGCAGCAGGTGAAAAAGGGTGTGATGAAGTTATCGGCAGCCTTCGGAAAAAGGTGAGAGGGGAAAACGCACGTTAAGAGATTATTGTGCCAGGCTTAACAGTGAGAACGCAGCATGGATACTTTTCCCTGTAAAGGAGTAAGCGATGAAAAAATTAGTACTGGCGACCTTACTGGCGGTAGCGACCACAGGGGCTTACGCGGAAGAAGGTGGCTTCAAGGCAGGTGATACGCCGCCGCCACAGCATAAACAGGATGCAGGCTACAAAGGGTCAGAAGACACAGGACAGACGCACATCGATCAGATTCGTGACTTTCGGCAGGGCGGTTACGTCACGCTGGAAGGTTATATCGTAAAAAAAGTCGCGGACAATAATTATCAGTTTCGTGACAGCACCGGCACTTTAACCATTATTGCGCCGAAGAAAACGTTCGATGGCAAAACCTATTCCGCTGACGACAAAGTTCGCGTCAGTGGTAAAGTGCACGGGAAAGGTGACAAAACCACGCTGCACGTTATGCGGATCGATGAGCCATAATCGGCAGGGCGAGAATGATTCTCGCCCTTTCTTTTAGTCTTTCAGCAGTACAGCCCGGCAGGTTTTGCCTTTGATTTTGCCCTGCTTAAGTTTGACCAGCGCAGATTTTGCCTGAGCCGCTTCAATCGCTACATAAGCGTGCGTCGGGGTGAGATCAATCTTACCGATCTGATCGGCGCGATAGCCTGCTTCTCCTGTCAGCGCACCCAGAATATCGCCGGGCCGAATCTTGGCTTTACGCCCACCATCAATGCAAATCGTCATCATGGCTGCCGGCAACGGTTTACTGCTTTTCCTGAGCGCACTGGCGGCAACCCATGGCAGCTTCTGCTGCAGGAAATCTTCTAACGCATGCGCGCGCGCCATTTCATCGGCCGCGACAAAACTCACGGCAGCGCCTTCTTCGCCCGCCCGCGCGGTACGGCCGATACGATGCAGATGCACTTCGGGATCCCACGCCAGCTGGTAGTTCACCACCAGCGACAGCGACTTGATGTCCAGGCCGCGGGCCGCGACGTCCGTCGCCACCAGCACGCGACCACTGCCGTTAGCAAACCGGATCAGCACACGTTCGCGATCGCGTTGTTCGAGATCGCCATGCAGGGGCAGGGCGCTGATATCGCGGGCGTTAAGCGCGGCGGCAATATCATCACATTCGCGTTTGGTGTTGCAGAACACCACACAGGACGATGGCTGGCGTTCGCTGAGCAGGCTAATCAGCAGCGACAATTTTTCGCCGTGCGTCGCTTCAATAAATTGTTGTTCGATTGCCGGCAGTTCGCTGACCTCTTCCGTCACGACGCTCAGCGCATCACGTTGAAAGCGCTGGCTCAGTGTTGCAATGCCGTCTGGCCAGGTGGCAGAGAACAGCAGCGTCTGACGCGCGGCGGGCGTGGCGGCGATAATGGTTTCCATATCGTCACGAAAGCCCATTTCCAGCATCCGATCGGCTTCGTCCAGCACCAGCGTGCGCAGACTGTCGAGCTGCAGCGTTTCGCGCTTGAGATGGTCAAGAATACGGCCCGGCGTACCGACCACAATCTGCGGCGGATGCACCAGCGAATCGCGCTGCGCACTCATGGGCTGGCCGCCGCATAAGGTCAGAATTTTGATATTGCGCGTGAAGCGCGCTAACTGCCGCAGAACGTTGCTGACCTGATCGGCCAGTTCTCGCGTCGGACATAAAATCAGCGCCTGAGTCTGAAAACGCGCACTGTCGATATGATGCAACAGGCCAATACCAAATGCGGCCGTTTTGCCGCTGCCGGTTTTTGCCTGCGCACGAACGTCGCGTCCGGCTAAGATAGCGGGCAGCGAGGCGGCCTGAACCGGCGTCATGCTGGTATAGCCCATCTCGCGCAGGTTATCGAGTTGACTATCGGGAAGAGAATTAAGCGAGGAAAAAGCGGTCACGGGTGCGGCCTCTGCGGCTGTAAGTTGGGGCATCATTGCGAGCGCAAGTCTGTCAGAAAGCGTACACAACAGCAATGTTAACCTGCAAACCCTGCGCCGGGCGGCGCTTTTATCTAAGAATAAACTGAAGATGAAAAAGATTAGTTGGGAAATTTTAATCAATTAAAGCGTCAGGTGTGAAACCGCTTACATGGACTAAGTCATTAAGATTAAGAATGTTTTTTCTAATATTTTCTTTGTAATACACAATTTTAAGTTAATCAGATTATTCCACATTTGCGACGGAATTAACGCATTAATAATGCAAAAGTATCGCCAGAAGAGAAGATGAAAACGACTTGTAAACGCCTTTATATTGAGGAAGATACATCGATATCACTACTGGCAGAGGATTTTTTCATTGAATAATATCCCGCAGATCTTGCATGAAGACGTACTTAAAATCGTAGGTCGTGCAGTCCTGACATTGCATCTCTATGGGGAAAGCTTATCGGCAGATAAAGTGGCCTCTATGATTGGATGTTATGCCGAAGACGATCCGGTGGCTTCTGATGGCGCCCATCTCTATACGCTTGCGATGGCGTTAATGTCACAGACGAGGGAGGCTCGGGTTTAGCGTCGCCTTCATTCGGCTGTCCGCGCCCCATGCCAGCTCTCTGACAGGGGGCGCGTCCGCATCTGCACGCGGTTTCTGGTTTTACAGAGTCCTTTACCACTGCCTGTCAGTGAAAAACTCACTGCCAGTGCAGATCCGCAAATGTCACCAGTGCCTCTGCCAGCTGGCGCTGAAGCGCGTCATCCGGCTGGCGACAGAACATCGCCAGCTCAAAAGTGTCAATCACCGGCAAGCCCTGCTGGTCGCCCAGCACACGGTGTGCAGGCAGACGACAGCTGGCAGGCAACAGCGTAACGCCCAGGCCCTGGGCACTGGCGGCAGACAGGGCCACAAGGCTGGCACTGCTGTAACCGATGCGCCAGCTGCGGCCCAGCCCATCCAGCGTCTGGCAGATCTCCTCGCGATAAAGTCCCTGTTGAGGAAACAGGACCAGCGGCACCGGGGAATGCTCAAAGCAGGGATATGCGGCGCTGTCCAGCCATAACAGCGGCTCGGGTCGGGAAGCCAGCGGGCGTTCACCGTAAGGTTGCTTAATCAGCATGATATCCAGTTCCTCCCGCTGCCAGGCCCGACGTAGTTCTACCTGCATCCCGCTCATCACATCCAGCCGCATATGGGGATGTTCGCGACTGAACTGCGCCAGCAGGGCTGCCGTGGGGGCCGCAAAATCTTCCGGAACGCCAAGCCGCAGCACACCATCGCGCCACTTATCGCTCAACACATCGAGTGCTTCGCCATTCAGGGCAATGATACGGCGGGCATAACCCAGCAGCTTATCGCCTTCCTCCGTGACGGTTACCTGATGTGATGAGCGGGCCAGCAGTGCTTTTCCCACCTTCTCTTCCAGTCGCCGCACCTGCTGGCTCACTGTTGATTGCGACAGGTGCACGCGATCGGCGGCACGGGTGAAGCTGGCGGTTTCGCAGACCGCAACAAAGCTCAGAAGCTGCTGGGGCGTGAACATAGGCTGGCGATTCATTTTTCCACTGCCTGTCATGATGATATTCCATTTCCAAATAGTAACGACAGCTGCCAGGCTGACAAGGTTTACTTCCAGGATGGCCCATGAAAAAAGAGAATATTGTGATCGTTACCGCCCTGGTGCTGGCGGGACTGAATATGCGTCCACTGATGACCTCCGTCAGTCCGTTGCTGGATCAGTTACGCGAAAGCATTGGACTCTCCGCCTTGGCAGCGTCACTGCTGCCTGCGATTCCCATGATGATGATGGGAGCGATAGCGTTAATCAGCGCACCACTTATGCAGCGTGTTCAACTGCGCGGACTGCTGTGTGGCGGACTGGCGCTGTTAGTGTTGGCGCTCCTCAGCCGCCTTTTTGTGTCGCAAGGCGAATCGCTGGTAGGGAGCACGCTACCGGGCGGCATTGGTATCGGGATAGTGCAAATGGCGATGCCGGGCTTTATCCGCCAACGCTTTCCACAACGCAGTGCGATGATGACCGGGCTGTGGTCTGCGGCCCTGATGGGCGGGGGCGGACTGGGTGCCGCATTAACACCGTGGTTAAGTGCTCACCTGAGCTGGCAGATGGCCCTCAGCAGCTGGGCCGTGCCTGCGCTGCTGGCCATCCTGCTTTGGGCGTGGATGCCCGGGGTGACGTCGCCAGCGCGCGCATCGGTCGTGATGCCTTCACTATGGCGCAACGCGCGCGCCTGGATGCTGGCGCTCAGCTTTGGTTTAGTGAATGGCGGTTATGCCATTTGCGTGGCATGGTTGCCTGATTTCTACCATCAGCTCGGCTGGAGCGCACAGGCGGGCGGAAGCCTGTTGGGCGTGATGATTACCTGCCAGGTCGCCGGGGCGATGGTGTTTCCGCTGTTGACGCGCGGCCCGGATCGGCGGCCGCTGTTGCTGTTAACGCTGATTTTTCAGCTAAGCGGTATGCTTGGCCTCCTGTTTGCACCGCTTTACCATCCATGGCTGTGGGTGGGCATGGCGGGCGTGGGGCTGGGTGGTGCCTTTCCCCTGGCGCTGGTGCTGGCGCTGGACCATCTGGCGCATCCGCAGGCGGGCGGGCTACTGGTGGCGTTCATGCAAGGGATTGGCTTTATTATTGCCGGCAGTATGCCGTTTATCGCCGGTCAGTTGCATGCACTGACCGGGGATTTCTCCACGATCTGGTGGCTCCAGTGCGGCGTTACGATTGGGCTGGTCGGGTTGAATCTGCGTTTTCATCCGCAAAGTTACAAATACGCCTTTCCACAACCGTGATTGGTCCGACCAAAACAGCTAAACCTTTTCAGTGCTTCACATAACGTTAAAATTAAAGCCGTAACTGTTGCCTTGGTTTAACAGTGGGTTAAGTATCTGTAACGGATAAGCCCCAACTGGCAAAATTGGTAGGACCAATAAGCAGAGCGGGCGTGACAGATGCGCCCTGTGTCTATGCCCGTCGCGCATCGCTCTCATCACCTTTCTGGAGATAACGGCATGCAGGTCTGGCAGCAAAATTATGATCCGCTCAATAACATCTGGCTCTCCAGCCTGATTGCGTTGTTACTGCCTGTTCTGTTTTTCTTTAAGCTAAAGATGAAAGGCCATCAGGCTGCCACCATCACTGTCATGCTGGCGCTGGGAGTTGCGCTGCTGCTGTATCATATGCCGTGGCAGCAGGCGCTGGCCTCAGCGGCCTACGGCTTCCTGTACGGTCTGTGGCCCATTGCCTGGATTATCGTGGCCGCGGTCTTTGTCTATAAAATCTCGGTCAGGACCGGGCAGTTCGATATCATTCGCGCGTCCATCTTGTCGATCACGCCGGATCAGCGCTTACAGATGCTGATTGTCGGTTTTTCCTTTGGTGCCTTTTTAGAGGGCGCGGCAGGCTTTGGTGCGCCGGTGGCGATCACGGCTGCGTTGCTGGTAGGGCTGGGTTTTAATCCGCTTTATGCCGCAGGGTTATGCTTGATCGTGAATACTGCGCCGGTGGCGTTTGGTGCGATGGGTATTCCCATTATTGTGGCGGGGCAGGTTACCGGTCTGGACAGCTTTGCCATCGGTCAGATGGCCGGACGCCAGCTGCCTTTTTTAACCGTCATCGTGCTGTTCTGGATCATGGCGATCATGGATGGCTGGCGCGGGGTGAAAGAAACCTGGCCGGCGGTGATGGTTGCGGGTGGGTCGTTCGCGATAGCACAATTCCTGAGTTCAAATTTCCTGGGCCCGGCGTTACCCGATATTATCTCTTCGCTGGCATCACTGGTTTCCCTGACTCTGTTTCTGCGCGTCTGGCAGCCGGTTCGCATCTTTCGCTTCAGCGATGCCGAAAATCAGACGGCGACGCAACCCGCACGTCAGCAGACGTATACGACAAAGCAGGTCATTCGCGCCTGGATGCCCTTCCTGTTTCTCACCGCAACGGTAACGCTGTGGAGTATCCCGCCCTTTAAAGCGCTGTTTGCCAAAGGGGGTGCACTGGCCAACTGGGTGATGAGCATTCCCGTCCCTGGCCTGCATGACTGGATTACCCGGATACCGCCGGTTGTGGCACAGCCCAGCGCCTGGCCAGCCATTTTTAAACTGGATCTGCTGTCTGCAACCGGCACTGCCATTCTGATTGCGGCAATTGTGGCGATTATCTTTCTGAAAATGAAACCCAGAGCGGCAGTCGGGACATTTGTCGAAACACTGAAATCCCTGATGTTGCCCATCTACTCCATTGGTATGGTGCTGGCCTTTGCCTTTATCTCGAACTACTCGGGTTTATCAGCCACGCTGGCGCTGGCCTTAGCGCACACGGGCCATGCCTTTACCTTTTTCTCCCCCTTTCTGGGCTGGCTTGGCGTGTTTCTTACCGGTTCGGATACCTCCTCCAACGCGCTGTTTGCCGCGTTGCAGGCCACCACGGCGCAGCAGATTGGCGTTTCCGATATCCTGCTGGTGGCAGCGAATACCACGGGTGGCGTCACCGGTAAAATGATCTCTCCCCAGTCGATCGCTATTGCCTGTGCAGCGGTCGGTCTGGTCGGCAAAGAGTCCGATCTGTTCCGCTTCACAGTAAAGCACAGCCTGATCTTTACCGGGCTGGTTGGGGTGATGACCACGCTGCAGGCTTACGTTTTTCCCTGGATGATCCCATGACACCAAACGATCCCTTACCGATGCGGCTTAAGCACTATATCCGCGATCATCAGCTTGAGCCGGGCATGCGTTTGCCCGCCGAGCGTCAGCTGGCGGCCGCGCTGGGCGTTTCCCGTTCGTCGCTGCGTGAAGCTATTCAGCAACTGATCAGCAGCGGCGTTTTGATGAGTCGGCGCGGTGACGGTACCTGGCTGCGTCAGCCGCAGGAGCCCTGGTCTGAGCAGCGCATCGTCGAGCCCATTCGTCAGCTTCTCGCCAACGATCCGGACTACCGTTACGACATTCTTGAAGCGCGCCATGCGATAGAGGGAAGCACGGCCTGGCATGCGGCGCTACGGGCTACCGAGTCAGATAAAGAGCGTCTGCGGTACGCCTTTGATGCCACGCTGGCGATGAAAGAGAGTGACGATCCCCATCTGGCCGGGCAGGCCGATCTGCGCTTTCATCTGGCCATCGCAGAAGCCTCACATAACATCGTGCTGCTGCAAACCATGCGGGGATTATTCGATTTACTGCACTCGTCCATGCTGCACAGTCGTAAGCTGATGTACATCAGACCCGTGATTTTTGACCGCCTGACCGATCAGCACCGGGCGATGCTCGACGCGATTTTAGTGGGCGATGCCGAGGCTGCCCGGTCAGCCGCCATGGATCATCTGGGTTTTGTTCACACCACGATGAAAACACTTGATGAAGACGAAGCCAGGCAGGCGCGAATTACGCGTTTGCCGGGTCATGACCTGCCCAATCACAAGGAAAACCGCTGATGATCATCTCTGCCGCCAGTGACTATCGCGCCGCCGCGCAGCGCATTTTACCGCCTTTTCTGTTTCATTATCTGGATGGCGGTGCCTATGCAGAGCATACGCTACGGCGGAATGTTGCCGATCTGTCAGACGTGGCGCTGCGCCAGCGCATTCTCCGGAATATGTCGGCGCTCAGCCTGGAAACCACGCTGTTCAGTGAAACGCTGTCCATGCCCGTCGCGCTGGCACCGGTTGGGCTGTGTGGCATGTACGCGCGTCGGGGGGAAGTGCAGGCCGCGCGCGCTGCGGCGGGCAAAGGGATTCCGTTTACCTTATCGACCGTCTCCGTTTGCCCGATTGAGGAAGTGGCACCGCAAATCAGTCGGCCCATGTGGTTTCAACTGTATGTGCTGCGCGATCGCGGCTTTATGCGTAACGCCCTTGAGCGGGCAAAAGCGGCGGGCTGTACCACATTAGTATTTACCGTTGATATGCCAACGCCGGGCGCACGCTATCGCGATGCGCACTCGGGCATGAGCGGCAAGCACGCGGCCCTGCGCCGCTACTGGCAGGCTGTCACGCACCCACGCTGGGCACTGGATGTTGGGCTACAGGGCCGACCACACGATCTGGGCAATATTTCCACCTATCTGGGCAAACCGACCGGGCTGGAAGACTATATTGGCTGGCTGGCAAAGAATTTCGATCCGTCGATTTCCTGGAAAGATCTGGAATGGATCCGTGAGTTCTGGGACGGGCCAATGGTGATTAAAGGCATTCTGGATCCGGAAGATGCCCGCGATGCGGTGCGGTTTGGTGCCGATGGCATTGTGGTCTCAAACCATGGCGGACGCCAGCTGGACGGCGTGTTGTCTTCGGCTCGTGCCTTACCGGCCATCGCGGATGCGGTGAAGGGGGATATGACGATTCTTGCCGACAGCGGCATCCGTAATGGGCTTGATGTGGTGCGCATGATTGCGTTGGGCGCAGATACTGTTCTGCTGGGACGGGCCTTTGTTTACGCGCTGGCCACACATGGCCAACGTGGCGTCGAACATCTGCTGACGCTGATTGAAAACGAAATGAAAGTCGCGATGACCTTAACAGGCGCGAAGTGTATAGCCGATATCAACCAGACGTCGCTGGTGCAGGCGAATGCGTTGCTGGGCGAAGTGGCCCTGCATCCGGCCTCATGCCCGGCAAACTGAGCGACGTTGTCTATACTTACCTTCTTTACCAACAGGAGGAATGATATGACCATTCATAAGAAAGGTTCGGCGCATTGGGAAGGCGATATCAAAGGCAAAGGCACAGTCAGCACAGAAAGTGGTGTACTGAACCAGCAACCTTACGGCTTTAACACCCGTTTCGAAGGGCAGAAAGGCACCAATCCGGAAGAGCTTATCGGCGCAGCACATGCCGCCTGTTTTTCAATGGCACTGTCGCTCATGTTAGGTAACGCAGGCCATAAACCTGAAAGCATTGATACCAGTGCCGATGTGTCGCTGGACAAAAAAGGTGAAGGCTTCGCGATTACGAAAGTGGCGCTGACCAGCACCATCTCGCTGCCGGGCATTGATAACGACACCTTTGATGAAATCATCAATAAAGCTAAAGCCGGCTGTCCGGTTTCGCAGGTGCTCAATGCAGAAATCACACTCGATTACACGCTGAATAACTGATTGCGTACCTGAGTCGCCTTCTGGCGGCTCCCGCAGCAATCTTGCAGCATCCGGATGCGCCTCAGGGCGCATTTTCGCTTTCTTCAGAGGGACACTGAAATGGCAAAAAAGACGGAAAAGGGGTGCGGGTTTTGCTGAGCATGGGTGGCGGACTGCTGCTGATCCACAGGGCCGCAATGCTATGGGGCTGAAAACCTGGCTGTCGCGCCACAAACTCGGCGTGTTGCTGATGGTGGTACTGCTGCTGGAGGTAATCTGTTTCCTTCTTACCGCCTCGTGGCTGCCATGGAATGCATGACAGCAATCAGGCGTAAATCTCTTCACTCCGCTTCACACGTACATCCGTGCGCGCAATACGGTACGCCTTGCCGGGATCGCCCGCGACAAACTCAAACGTAGGTGAGTAGTAAAACGGCAGCCAGCCACCGTATCCGCTTTCCCATTCCCAGCGAACCGGACAGGGCCACAGAATGCCTTCATACAAAATGTAATAAACCCAACGCCCGGTAGGACGGCGGGGACGACTACTTTTCATGGGATTCACGACTGTGTTGGTGTAGAACAGCTTATATTTTGAACGTTAAGCGGCAACCTTGCAATGTCATCGGCTACTTTTTGTGCCATTCGCCCTGTACCGCTTTCTTAACGATGCACTTCGCCACATATCAGCACGACGTTAGGACGCACTTTATGGATACGATTTGCCATGACTTCACAGGCGGTTTTCGTCGGATAAATGCGTTCTGATACCGGTAAAGCTTCACAGGCATCGTGTCCACACGCGCTGACCAATAACACAAAACCAATTAACATAACCGACTCCTTATCCCGGTCCGCGTACTGCGAGAAGGGTGAGTGTTCCTTTATATATCACCAGTATAGCTAATTGCCGTCGGACGCCCGTGTCACGGCAGTCGGTATCGGATTGCTCTGAGCAATTATACGCGTTCCCCGCTTATCAGGCAGTGAATTCTTACCCATCACTGCGATGGACAGCGCCGACGATATGGGTGGGCGAACCGCCGTTTTATAGCTTCAGCATGACGAGAAACGGGCTTCCTGATAAGGCTTATTCAGGTGTTTATTCGTCCTGAACCTCTTTAATGCTCGCGTTTTGATATTTCTCACACTTCTGATAAGCAAATCTGAAACCGGTTGCAGAAAATTTTCACCCTGTGTATTCGTTAATCATTCACCACAAAGAGGAATACACCATGACGAAGATTTTACTGTGCTGTGCTGCGGGTATGTCCACCAGTATGGTGGTACAGAAAATGGAAAAGGCGGCGCAACAGCAAGGGCTGGACGTCGAGATAAAAGCTGTGGGGATTGAAGAGTTTAGAGACGATATCGCCGATTACGACTGCTGCCTGCTCGGGCCACAAATCAAATACAAGCTGGCCGATTTTCAACCGATCGCCCAGCAATACAGCAAGCCGGTTGCGGTCATCAACAGTATGGATTACGGCATGATGAATGGTGAAAAAATATTAAGCGACGCACTAAAGCTTATTCATACCTGACACCAGGGAGGTCCGGGATATATCACGCGAAATCCGCACTGCGTCAGGCAGGTTACTCTCTTTTGCCTCAGCAAGGAGTCAGGCAATGAGCCACTTCAGTGAATCTCTATTCGGCGTCATCGAAAACCGTATTAGCCCACTGGCGGGCCGTCTTTCCAGCCAGCGTCATGTCATCGCTATCCGGGACGGATTTATCGCCTCCATGCCGTTTCTGATCGTGGGCTCGTTTATGCTGCTGTTTGCTCATCCGCCTTTTTCGGCAGACAGCAGTTGGGCGTTCGCACAGTGGTGGCTGGGCATGGTAAAGGCGCATGAAGAGCAAATCATGATGCCGTACAACATGACGATGGGCATTATGGCGCTCTATATCGCCAGTGCCATCGCCTATAACCTGGCAAACAGTTACAAGATGAATGGCTTTATGGCGGCCAGTCTGTCGCTGATGGCGTTTCTGGTGGTGGCGGCACCGCAGAGCGGCAAAACGTTGCCGGTTGGTTCGCTGGGCGGGGAGGGCATTTTTACCGCCATTCTGGTCGCGCTCTTTGCGACGGAGCTGATGCACGTTCTGCAGAAATACAACATCGGTTTCAAACTGCCCGAGCAGGTGCCGCCGAAGATCCGTCAGTCGTTCGATCTGCTCATCCCGATTATCACGATTTTTATTACGTTGTTTCCCCTGAGCCTGTGGGTACAGGCGCAGTTCGGCATGTTGCTGCCTCAGGCCATCATGGCCATTTTCTCGCCCATCATCTCTGCCTCTGATTCGCTGCCTGCCGTGCTGGTGGCGGTACTGCTGTGCCATCTGCTGTGGTTTGCAGGCATTCATGGGGCGGTGATTGTCGGGGGCATATTGCAGGCTTTCTGGCTGACCAATCTCGGTCTGAATCAGCAGGCGCTGAACGCGGGAGAACCCATCAGCCACGTGTTTATTGAACCCTTCTGGCAGTTTTTTATTGTTATCGGTGGCTCCGGTTCGACGATGGGGTTGGTGTTGCTTTACTTGCGCAGTCAGTCAGCACATCTGCGATCGATTGGAAAACTGAGTGTGGTGCCCAGCATGTTCAACATCAACGAACCGGTGATTTTTGGTTCACCGGTCGTGATGAACCCCATTCTGTTTATCCCTTTTATTCTTGCCCCGTTAGTCAACGCCGTCATTGCCTGGATCGCCACCAAAACGAACCTGATTAATCACGTGATCTCACTGGCTCCGTGGACGACGCCCGCCCCCATTGGGGCCGCCTGGTCAACCGGCTGGGACTGGCGCGTCATTGTGTTGATTGCCGTGCTGGTTATGGGGTGGCAATCATTTCTGCACTAATCGGAGAACATGTGAATTGAGCGTCAGCCCTTGAGCTGCGCGGGATTGAAGGGATTTAGAGATTTTGCACTGGCCGCAATAAAATGACCGAAAAATGACTTTTTTGCGATCTATTTTGCATTCGAATGACTTTAGTTTGAGCGAGTTTGAAAGGCGTTTAAACGGATTTTGAGAAATCCATCACGCACTTAGCTTAAGTCAAATAAATCATAAGCTGAAACTATTACAAACTGATTAGTACCAGCCTATTCTCATTTATCCAGCCTGCCTCTTTTCGGATGCTAGGCTGTCGGCGGGTGTTTGCTTCGAATTATCGGCACCACACTCTCTGGCCTTATCATCAGCGCGAGCCGCTTCCTCTGGCGTTCTGGGCTGTATGCCGAGGATTTTCTCCTTAACAACATTATCAAGCTGCATAAGCCTTATGTTGTTCTCATCCAAGAGGTAAAGGACGGTCTCAATTCCTTTACGGCCCAGAGTGACCGCCAGTTGCTGGCGCTCGTCAGGTGATAAAAAGTCAAGCATCTGAGACAGTAAATCACCAGTTCGTGTTTTTGGTTTTTCTACTGGTGATTCACCCTCCCCATATTTCAACCATTCTAAGCTCACCCCTTCGCACGAGGCTATGCGGGTTAAAAGATTATCTCGTGGCATTGGTGGCTCGGCGTCATTTTTAAAGTAGCTGTTCAGCGTATTAATATTGATCCCCCAAGCCCTAGCTGCGGCACTTCTAGAGCTATACCTCATTGCTAACCGAGAGATCCTATCAATTACAGGTTCTTTTGCCTCAACAGCAAAAGAACGTTGGCGTTCTTTTCTCATGACACGTTTTATTCCCTATAAAGTGCAAAAAAATCAGCACCTTAATTAAGAAGCAATAAAATAACGAAAAATACCTTGATGTCGTGTTTTTCGTGATCAATACTTTACCCACAGAGATAACCAACTGGTTATCCCTTTGGTTAACTTTTTAGGATAGATGAACCATGAACCAAAAAGAAGAGCTGGGTGTGGATTGGCATCCTGAAGACATCAAATCGGGGTTACACAAGCGTGGTCTGTCGCTCAGTGAACTGAGCCGCAGAAATGGTTATGCGCCAGGTTCTTTGAAGTCAGTTCTGCGGACGCCCTGCAAGCCTTATCAGCGCATCGTTGCGGATGCGCTGGGTGTGGCACCAGAAATCATCTGGCCAAGCCGCTACCAGGCTGAAAGTTATATTCAGAGGGCATCCTGATTATGTTTTTTGTCGCTAAAGAGCTGGTAGGTATTCCGGGTCTTCCGGTGACCGAAAAAGGTATGCGCGAAGCATTGAATCGCTATACCGCAGGAAATGAGAGCTTATTGCGCCGCCGTGAAGGCACAAAAGCCTTTGAGTATCACATTGACTGTCTGCCTGATGCGGCGCGTGAGGTGGTTAAGCAGCGGTTACTGCAGCGGGTTATTGAGTCTGATGATGCTGGTGAGGTGGCTGTGTCTGCGGGGGTGGTGGCTAAGCCCCGGCTGGAGCTGCGGCTGATGCAGGATTGTCCGGCGCTGGCAAAGCGTGAGGCGGGCAAGCTGACTGAACAGCAGCGTAAGGTTGCCGATGCGCGCTGTGTGCTGGTGATGGAGGTTGATCGCCTGCGTTCCCTGGAGGGGATCAAAGTAACCCGGTCAGGTGCCATTGCTCATATCTCTGAGCAGTCACGCATTGGGTTCAGGTCTGAGCGCCTGCAGCAGGCGGCTGATTTGGCCAATGCCCGTAAGGGTAAGCGCTCCGGTGTCAGTGTTCGCAGCCTGCAGGACTGGTACTCGCTTTACCATTCAACAGAAAACAGTATTGAAAGACTGGTGCTTCTGGCGCCCGGTCAGCCTAAAAAGCTGCGGCCTGATGATTGCGCCTGGTGGATAGCCTTTAAGGAGTATTACGGCACACCAACGGGTGATTCCATCAAAGCCACCTGGCGCAGGTTTAAAAAATGGTGGGAGGAGCAGTATCGCGATCAGCCAGCGGTGCTGGCGGCCATGCCCTCTTACGATATTGTGCGCCGGATGCTGAAGAAAGAGCCGCTTTATAAGCGTATGCGGGGCCGGGTCAGTGGTTCTGCTGCCAGGGCGTATGACGTCTACAGCAAGCGCGACTGGTCAGTAATGCCGGTTAATGGCATCTGGATAGCGGATGGTAAGTCGCTGGACATGAAAGTATTACACCCGATTTATAACCGTCCGTTCACGCCGGAGCTGACCCTGGTTATTGATGGCCGGACACGCGTAATCGTTGGGTGGAGCCTGTCATTATCAGAAAACCGCTTTGCGGTAGCGGAGGCTTACCGTCACGGCATGGAGAAATACGGCAAACCGCTGTTTGTGTATTCCGATAATGGCGGCGGTGAAAAAAATAATATGCTCGATGCAGCGGTTACCGGGATATTTCCCCGCATGGGGATAACGCACATGACGGGTATTCCGGGGAATCCGCAGGCGCGCGGCATTATTGAGCGGCTTAATGGCGTGGTGCCTGTCGCCATAGCGCGGCGGTTCGCCACCTACAACGGCCACAACGTTGATCCTGAACATCAGCGGGTAATGAGTAAAAAAATGGTCAGCCTGACCCATGCCCTGCGTCAGGGTAAAGAGCTGACCACCGAGCAAAAGCGAACGCTGGGGCTGATACCTGACTGGCAGGCACTGACGGTGGCCATTCAGGATGAGATCGACGCCTACAACCGGTCACATGAGCACAGTGAACTGCCAAAGGTGAATGGTAAGCACCTGTCGCCACTGGCGTATCGCAGGCACGTACTTGAAAGTGAGGGTGATGATATTGAGTACCTTACCGCGAACGATCTGCACGATATGTTCCTGCCAGAGGAAACCCGCACGGCAGCGCGTGGATGGATTCAGCTGGGTACGAATAATTACTTTGCCAGAGAGCTTATTGAGGTTGACCAGGAAAAAGTGCGCGTTGCCTTTAATCCGCTGGATGCAAAAGAAGTGTATATCCGCAGGCTGGATGGCACGTTTGTCTGTACGGCGATATGGAACGGCAACACTAACGCACCGGTGCCGCTGACGAAAGTTGATAAAGCCCTCCATGAACGCGCCCAGCGCCAGATTAAGCGTGGTCAGGCAGTGATACTGGATGCGAAAGATTCGCTGCGGCCCGCTATTGAGCACAAGCCCGATGTGGACTTCGGCTTGTTATCAACGCCTCAGCCAGCAGAGGAAGAAGAGGAAATCTACTTATTTGCCAGCCAGGAAAAGTTCGCGGCTAAAAAAGCCGGAAACTATTAAAAGGGTATTTAAATGAGCATTAAAGATAATTTAATCCAGTTTATGGAGAGGAGCGGCTACACCCAGAAACAGGTAGCGGCTAAATCCAAATTAAGTACAGCCACGGTTTCTCAATATTTAAGTGGTAGCTATAAAGGCAATATCGCTACAACTGAAACTAAGTTGCGTGAATTCCTGATGCGTGAAGCCAAGCGTCTGCACGGTGATGTTGAATTTGTACCAACCACGCTGGCGAAAACAGCGCTGGAGGTAATTGACAATATCCATTCAGACTGCGATATCGGCGTGATCTACGGTGCTGCAGGTATGGGTAAAAGCATGGTGCTCCGGGAGTATGCCCTGCGGGACAGCGCGGCCATCCTGATTGAAGCTGATCCGGGTTATACGGCCAAAGTACTGCTGCAGGAGCTGTGTATCAAACTGCGGGTTAAGAAAACCACCGGGACCATCCATGAACTGAGTGAGCGATGCGTGGAAGCGTTAAAGGGAACGGGCTGGATTGTGCTGATTGATGAAGCTGAGCTGCTTCCCCACCGCGCACTGGAAGTCATGCGGCGCATACAGGACCGGGCGCGGTGCGGTCTGGTACTGGCGGGCATGCCACGTCTGCTGCTGAATCTCATGGGGTCCAGAGGTGAATACGAGCAGTTATACAGTCGCGTCAGTCTGGCTCTGGACCTGGACGATATGAAGCAGCTCAGCGAAGAGTCCGACTTTACCGACATCCTGAACAATATCCTCAATAGTGGCCTGCCAGATTATGAGCTGACGAGTGATGTGCTGCAGGCATTCAGAAAAGAGTCAGGCGGCAACTATCGCCGCATGTTCAAGCTGGCACGCTCAGTGATACGCGCTAATAAAGAGCGCAGGCTGGCAGTATCACCTGCGGTAATTGAGAAATTTGGGAAGATGTTAATTAAGCAGCGAGGATTATTTTAATGAACGCAAATGTAATTAAAGAAGTTGAAGCACTGAATAGAATTCAGGCACGTAATAATTTTCCGGCGGTTGTTGATGAAGACGAAAAAGGCTCAACCTTTATACCCGTAAAGCGCTTGAGCTGACTCACAACGAATATAAAGAATGGCTATTGCTAAATCCATTTTGAATTAAATAAGGAAAATATCATGAAAGTTCAGGTTAAACGCGGTTTTGTTGAGGTTAATAATAATTTCTATTTTTCGCCTAAGTTGTGTTGCCTTGAGGGCGTATATGTCGAGGTCTCAGTCTGGCGTGATGACGAGATCGATGTGTATGTGGATGGCAAATTCTATTGCGAGGCGGCTTATTACGTTGGGCGGTCCGCCGTGTCGCCGATGAAGCCCGCAGACAAAGACCGTTTAGAGCGCGAAATGCGCACTGGTGCGTGCCAGTCATCGCATTACCCGATGACAGATGAATTGCCACTCCCGCCAGAGAATTTCCGCTGCCGCTCTGCTGTTGGCGATGAAACGGCACTACAGCGAGAGATTCGCAGAACGCGGCGTCTTTATCGTCAGCTTCAGCGGAATACTGGCGCAAATAAAGAGAAATTCGATGTAAGGCCCGCTCTTGTGAATATCAGAGAAGGGCTGGATGCGTTAATTAATTATCTGGATGTAGAGGCCCGGGGAGAATCTTAATCATGGAAAAGCAGGTTATTAACTGCATGCACTCTCGCGGCTTGTCAGGGGTTAATGCAGGTGGCCTTGGGCGTGTTGTGGGTCGCAGCCAGCGTAATCTCCCTGTGGTTTATGCCGTTCCACCTGCTGAGGGGATCGCGGTGCCTTATATAGAAGTGCCTTATGTGTTGAACGGTGTGCCGGGTGTGCGGCGCGTGTCGATTGTTAACGGATGTCGGGTGATGTGGGGTTAATTATGGTTACTCAACGGCTTAATGCCTATGCCTCGTTCATTGAGCGCTGCCGCATTAATGACACCCCTACAGCATCGTTTGTTTGCCCTTACTGCGGAAGTACGCTTTGGACCCTTGCTGCTCCTCCGGGTGAGGTATGGACCAGCCTCTGTTCATGTCCTTTTTGCGACGGGATGTTCGGTAAGGTGGTTAAAGGTCTGCGTGTTAAAGTTGCGGTGGTTAACGACTCAGGTGGTAAACAGAATGCCCTTGAAAATATTAATTGAAAATGTGTGGGGTTAATTATGGCGGCAAAACTTGAAGTGATTATTACTGAGCAGAACGGACGGATGGAATTTGACATCAAGGGATCGGGAGGCCGCACGCCGCGTGAGGAGGCGCGTCTGGTGATGATAATTGCCGCAATTAAGGCCCTTTTCAGCGACTCTGACAGGCAGGCGGCAAAATGTAACTGCCCTGCATGCAAAGAGAGCCGCGAACGGGAGGCTGAAAATGAGCGTCCGAATCTGCATTGACGTTGAATTAAATGAAGCGGGGTTTGTGATTACCCCGAAAATTAACGTCTGTCCTGATAATCACACCGTGTCCGAAATGAATATTGCCACCAGTACCGTGAATTATGCGGTGAATCTGGCTGCGCAGTTTGACCGGTTATTCATGAAAGCGAAATCAGTTAACGGAGAAACGAGTTATGTCTGATGCTGAGAATGCGGGCACTTACGTTAATGACGCGCCGGGGCAAGGCTGGCTGGCGCGAGTGGTGGTTAAGCTCATGCGTGGTGCTGACGGGCGGGTCAGTTATCAGGTTCTGGGCGATACCGTTATCGATGACGTTAATGATGAAATTAACGTATTCGGCGCGAGATTAACAGAGGAGTGTCTGTTGGCTTGCCTTAATAAATTTGGAAATAACGGAGCTAGATACTATGACTGCAATTAATCGTAATGTTGTTGTGCCGGAAGGTTATATGAAAGACCGGAAAGGCCGTCTGGTGCCGGTGTCTCAGGTATCAGCGTATGACCTTGAGATGGACGCTTTTGTGCGCACCCGTGTGGCTGAGGCAAAGGAGAAAAGTCAGATGATGGCGCAGTTTAAGCAGGCGTCTTTCAGTGACTGCTACGCCTGGATGGCGCTGGCCAGCGAGAAGCACGGTCGCAAACCGGGCGGTGTTAAGGGTAACGTGACCTTCTCAACCTTTGATGGCAGTCAGCAGATCAAGATTGCCGTGCAGGACCGCCTGACGTTCGGGCCGGAACTGCAGATTGCAAAAGACATGATTGATGAATGTCTTAAAGCCTGGTCTGAAGGCGCAAACGAAAAGCTGCTCACTTTAATCACGGATGCATTTGATGTTGATAAGGAGGGAAAACTGAATACGGGGCGCATTATCTCGCTGCGTCAGCTGGATATTCAGGACGACCTCTGGCAGCAGGCGATGGAGGCCTTAAATAAGGCACTGGTGGTGTCTGTGACCTCAACCTATATCAATTTCAGAGAGCAGGGGCTTTGTTGAATAAATGGATTTTATGCTGTGGTACTATGAAAACGGTTGTTTCAGATAACATAAAATCAATGCGTTACATGCTTGCGTATGACGGTGTTCTGTCTGGCATCAGCGTTTTCTACCAAAACAGTGCAGACAAAACAGAATGATTACCTATTATTCAACAAAGCCGAGAGCAGGATGAAAATGGGAAGCTAATCAACATCCCGCTTGATATCGCCGGGGTGTGATATGCGTAATCCAGCCAGTGGTAAATATATGAATCAGTATGCCCGTTATGCCACGGGTGCAGTCAGGGCGGAACGTGAGAGCCGGTATGGCGATGCGGCGTTTCTCTGGTTAAAGGCACAGACCTCGCCCTGCAATACCGCACACCGGGTCTGGGCTATGCTACGCCATAAGTTCTGCACCCATGCTGATAAACGGAAATGGGCTTTGTTGAATAAATGGATTTTATGCTGTGGTACTATGAAAACGGTTGTTTCAGATAACATAAAATCAATGCGTTACATGCTTGCGTATGACGGTGTTCTGTCTGGCATCAGCGTTTTCTACGTAAGCGTCACATTTAAACCGTCTGTGCAGCGGGCTCCGGTTCCGGGAAAATAGTGTCCATCATTTTTTAATGGACACTATCGCGTGAAACACCGGACATGGCTCCTTGAGGCGCTTCGCCTCCATT
>NZ_VZPF01000078.1 GCF_008801695.1 Pantoea stewartii subsp. stewartii | reverse complement strand
GACGTGGTTGCGTTACGTCATCGGTCATATACAGGACTGGCCGGTGAACCGGGTCCGCGATCTGCTGCCATGGAAGGTCGAGCTTCCCTCTGCCTGAACGTCAATACGGTCTGAATGCGACGCTTACTCCTGATGGTGGCAGTGGTCATGTTCTTTGCCTTTAGCTGTCTGTTTACCTTGTCGCCGCAGGACATGGCGGATGCCAGGGCACAAAATATTCCTGTGCTGTCTTATCTGGCGAATCACTTCTCCAGTATGGCGGGTGAAAAGTCTACCTTTTCCACGGTGCTGGAATACAGCGCGTCGGTCATCGCCCTGGTCGCGATTTTTAAATCCTTCTTTGGCCACTATCTGGGCACGCTGGAAGGGCTGAATGGGTTAATCATCAAGTTCCGCTACCACGGTGATAAAGACGCCGTGTCCCATCGTAAGCTGAACACCGTAAGTATGGTCTTTATTATGGGGTCCACCTGGCTGGTGGCGTATCTCAATCCCAATATTCTTGACCTGATCGAGGCGATGGGTGCGCCCATTATCGCCTCGCTGCTGTGCCTGTTACCGATGTTTGCTATCCGCAGGGTTCCGGCGCTGGCGAAATATAAAGGCCGTGCTGACAACGTTTTCGTGAGCGCGATTGGCGTGCTGACGATTTTGAATATTGCGTATAAGTTTTTCTGACGGGCCGCGCAGCCGTTTTGACCTGACATGTCCCCCATGTCAGGTCTGCGTCATCCTGTTAACCGCGACCGTGAGGTTCATCCCAATTGAACGCCGGGCCGACAGAGATTACGCCGTGCGGGTTGATGGTTTTATGGCTGCAGTAGTAGTGATGGCGAATATGGGCCAGATTCACGGTCTCAGCAATGCCAGGCATCTGGTAAATATCCCGCAGGAAACCGCTCAGATTCAGGTAGTCACTGATACGGTGACGGTCACATTTAAAGTGGGTGACGTAGACCGGATCGAAGCGCACCAGCGTAGTCCATAAACGTAAATCCGCCTCGGTCAACGTGTCGCCGGTCAGATAACGGTGCTGGCCCAGGATCTGTTCCAGACGGGACAGCGACTGAAAGAGTGCCGTAACCGCTTCATCATAAGCCGCCTGTGACGTGGCAAACCCCGCCTTATACACGCCATTATTGACCGTGTCGTAAATCCAGCCGTTGAGGTCATCAATCTTGTCGCGCAGTGCCGGCGGATAATAGTCGCCCGCACGTGCGCCCACGCCGTCGAAGGCGCTGTTAAACATGCGAATGATATCGGCAGATTCATTACTGACGATGGTATTCTGCTGCTTATCCCATAACACGGGCACGGTCACCCGACCGGTGTAGTCCTTATCCGCGTGCAGATAGAGCTGATAAAGAAATTCATTTTGATGCAGCTTGTCACCGGTTGCCGCCGGGAAGCTGTCATCGAAGGTCCAGCCATTTTCCAGCATCAGCGGATGCACGACTGACACATCGATCATGTTCTCCAGCCCTTTTAACTGACGCATCAGCAAGGTACGGTGTGCCCAGGGACAGGCAAGCGATACATAAAGATGATAGCGATCGCGCTCTGCCGCAAACCCGGCGTTGCCACTCGGGCCGGCGCTGCCATCCGGCGTGACCCAACTGCGCCATGCGGATTCCGAGCGCTTAAAACGCCCGCCGGTTGATTTTGTGTCATACCAGGTGTCATGCCAGACACCATCAATTAACTGGCCCATCTTGTCTCCACTCTCTGTCGTGCAATGAAATGTTCTCGTCTGATTAACCATAGGTGGTGATGCGCGACTGCGACAGCGTTGTGCGCGCATGGCGTCAGACATTTTGTGCCATCGTCTCAACGGCCTCTCACTGAGAGAAGGGTTGATGACGTAAACCGGTAACGATTCCTTTATGATGTCGGACATTCTGCCTGCCCCAGGCATCTCATTCCACCAGCCTGTCCGTGCGGAGAGGCGGAGAAAAAGGAAAGTGCAATGAAAGCCGTCGTCTTTGGATACCATGAAATGGCCTGTACCGGATTACAGGCGCTGCTGGATGCCGGATTCAGTATCAGTGCGTTGTTTACCCATGCCGATCCCGGCAACGCCACACCATTTTATGGTTCCGTTGCTGAGCTGGCGCGTCGTCACGCTATTCCGGTATTCATCACCGAGGAGTTGAATACCGCCGAGTGGCAGGCCCGTATCGCCAGTTTCGACGCGGACTACCTGTTCTGCTTCTCCTACCGTCAGGTCCTGAGCGAGGCCATCCTGTCTTCGGTAACAAAAGGCGCCTATAACGTTCATGCCGCGCTGCTGCCAGCCTACCGTGGCCGCGCCCATCTCAACTGGGTCATTATCAAGGGCGAAACCCGTACAGGCGTTACGCTGCACCGCATGATTAAACGGCCAGATGCCGGTCCCATACTGGCGCAGCAGGCGGTGGATATTCTGCCGGAAGATAATGCTCTGGCCTTGCATACGCGCTTAGTGGCAACGACGGGCAAGATGTTGCCGGGCTGGCTTAAGGCGCTGGTGGCGGGCGAGCTGACAGAAACACCGCAGGATGAACGGGCCGCCAGCTGCTGGGGCAGCCGCAAACCCGAGGACGGCGAGATACATTGGCAGGACAGTGCCGTCAATATCCACAATCTGGTTCGGGCGCTGGACTTTCCCTGGCCGGGGGCGTTCAGCTTTACCCGCACGCAAAGGTTTACCGTCTGGCAAACCCGGGTGATGAACGGCGATAACAGCGGGCGTGCGGGTGAGGTTGTATCACTATCGCCCCTGATCATTCGCTGTGGACAAGGGCAACTCGAAATCCTGCAAGGGCAGGGCCCGGACGGTGAATCTGTTTCAGGCCGGGTTCTGGCCAGTCAGCTTGGGCTGGTGGTGGGCCAGCCCGTGAATGCCTGATGGGGCTCGTGGACGGCCTTATGCGGCTAGCCCAGTACCTGACCCGTAAGGTAGCCGACGGTCGCCGAAAAGCTCATTGCCAGCAGGCTCCAGAAGCAGATGCGCATGATACTTTTGCGTACGGGCGCATCGCCCGCTTTAGCTGCCAGGGCACCCAGTAGTGCCAGCGCCAGCAGGGCCGACAATGCAATCGCGGGCAGGGCGAAGGGCCCGGTAATGAGCAGGGCGACAGCAAACGGCAGCACGCTGCCGGAGGCAAAGCTGATAGCGGAAAACAGCGCGGCCTGAAGAGGTTTCGCGCTGCTGAAGTCGGTAATGCCCAGCTCGTCCCGGGCATGTGCGGCCAGGGCATCATGGGCCATCAGTTGCTCTGCTACCTGATGAGCCAGGTCAGCAGACAGCCCGCGCGCCTGGTAAATCGCCGTCAGTTCAACGGTTTCCGCCGCAAAGTCAGCCTCCAGCTCGGCTTTTTCTTGCTGCAGAGAGGCCTGTTCGCTATCTGACTGTGAAGACACGGAGACATATTCTCCCGTGGCCATCGACATCGCGCCGCCGACGATTCCCGCCAGCCCGGCGAGCAACACCGTGTGGGGGGCACTACTGGCTGACACCACGCCTGCCAGCAGGCTCGCGGTTGAGACAATCCCGTCATTAGCCCCCAGAACGGCCGCGCGCAGCCAGCCTGCGTGTTCTATTTTATGCGTTTCACTGTGTTGCATTCGTTATCCCTGTGATCAGCGACCCGACGGGTACGCTTATTTTCATAGTGCGAAAGCAGAATATGCAGCACGCCCATTGCACCGTGGCTGTAGAAATAGATTTCGACAAACGTGGTCAGGAACCTGTGCCAGTGCAGCACTGCATGCGTCAGACCCGGCGACGCGAACGATGTGCTGTTAAGTAAAAACCATAGCGCGCCTGAGCAGGCCACCACAAGCAACGCGCTAACGCCCAGCCCCTGTACGGTGGCAGCGATGCCGCCACTGTGCGCGTCGGGTAATTTCATGCGCGCCAGACAGGCGAGATCGTCCCGAATACCGCGGAAATCCAGCGTCAGCCACGAAAAGTACCAGTGTAAGCCGCGCTGCATGCGCATCCAGATCAGCATAGCGAATCCGGCGACAATCAGTAACAGGCCAGACAGGATATGAAACCAGGTGATCACCGTTTCCAGACTGTGCCCGCCCAGCGCTTCACGTTCGGTGAAACCGGAATTGATGATCTGGGAAAGGATGTGGACGGCAACGAAGAGATGGAGCCGTCGAAAAAAAGGCGCATCGTGATGAGGGAGCCACTGCCTGTAAGACATGTTCATAGCAATCCTGAAATGAAAAGAACAGGACACTATATTTTCATGCGTAGATTAGGCTTACCTTAAGCGTTTCTCCGCGGTACCGGAGAAGCGGCGAGACGGCAGGCAGCAAAAAAGCAAAACGCACCGGAAAAAGCAGCCGGTGCGTTCAGCTAAAGCGGGATTGCTGGCGGTGAATTAGCGCGCCAGAACACCCTGTGGCTTTTTACTGATCAGGCGATCAATGCTGTACGCGCCCGGTCCAACCAGACCCAACACCAGGAAACCGCCAGCGATAGACAGGTTTTTCATAAACATCAGCTGGTTCACGCCTTCGGCAAAGTTACTGTGAAACAGGAAGGCGGTCAGAATCGTGAAGCCCGCGGTGAACAGCGCGGTGAAACGGGTCAGGAAGCCAAACATGATCGCCAGACCGCCGCCAAACTCCAGCAGGATAACCAGTGGCAACATGAAGCCGGGGACGCCCATCGCTTCCATGTAGTGCTGTGTACCTTCATAACCGGTAATTTTGCCCCAGCCTGCGGTGATAAACAGAATGGTCATCAGGATACGGGCGGCCAACAAACCACTGTCTTCGAATTTTTTCATCATCTACTCCAACGCTATAAGTTTGCAAGGCAGGAATGCCCGCAGTGAATATTCCCGTTGGCCGCCTGATAGCAAACCGCTGGGCTGATAGCTGGAGATGATAGTCGCGAGGCGTGACAGTTGTAAGCGATATAAACTGTCGATGTTATTCAGTAAATCTGACAAAAGAAAAAGCCAGTCACAATGGACTGGCCTGGTGATGTCAGCGCGGGGGGAAGGTTGACTTAACCATGCGCCAGGTGCTCCACAGGCCAAAGCCGCGCTTGGCCCAGCGTAACAGGCGGTTGGGACTGCGGATGGAGTAAATCGCTAACGCGCTGCTGCCAATGGCCAGATAGCGTTTAAGGCTCAAAAAGGTAAACCAGCCACGGTCGTAAGGTGCCGTGATTTCGAGCCAGCCACGCCGCGCCGCGCTGAGATCAAGGCGCTGTTGCTGAACCTGTTTAAGCAACTCTTCTATACGCGCTTCACGTTCGCGGCGGCTCATTAGCGGTTATCCTCAAGCAAATCACGATCGTTGGCCAGCTCTTTACGCGTATGACGCAGCAGCGTCGACTGGCGTGATTTACGCAGTGTCCAGAGCCCAAAAATCAACGCCAGCAGGAACAGTACGCCGGTGGTGATGGCTATCGCCATAAGACGGTACTGCGCATCGACTGCCCAGATAATCAGCACCATCAGGCTCATCAGGCCAAAAGCAGTAAAAAGCATCGTCAGGCCAAGCATCAACAACATCTGTATCAGATTGGCCTTTTCTTCTTCCAGCTCTGCCACTGCCAGACGAACGCGTGTTTCGACCATACTGACCAGCGTCGTAACGATACGCTGACCAATCGTGATCACCCCTTTAGCTGGTCCGTGGTTCTGCTGTGAATCGGTCATGGTTAACGACGCGAGATCAGCATACCGATAGCGACACCGATCGCCGCGCCAATACCGACACCATGCCACGGGTTATCACGTACATAACCGTCTGCTTTTTGTGCCGCTTCGCGCGTAGTGGCTGCCAGGCGCTCGCCGGATTCACCTAAACGCTCGCGGGAGCTGTCCAGCGCCACGCGCGCTTTATGACGCAGTTTATCCAGTTCACTTTTCGATTTTTCTGTGCCGCTGCTCAGCACTTCTTCCAGCGTATCCGCCAGGTTTTTCAGCTCAGCACGCAAATGTTCCGATGATGTGTCTTTAGACATAAAATACTCCTTTAACATCAGTAGAGTGAATCCGATTAATAGGGCTCCGCCTGTAACTTCTTAAGCTCCTGGCGTGCTTCTTCCAGCTTATGTTCGCGTTTTGTTATCTTGTCCTTATCATGACCTTCATCGCGCTCTTCCTTGAGTTCGCGTTCACGCTCAGCCACTTTCTGTTTCTGCGCGTTGATTTTTTCCAGATGTGAAGCTTTCAGCTTTTTGTCCGTGCAGCCCGCGCGCACCTCAGTAAGGGCGCGCTCAAGGCCGTTTACCCGGCGCTGATTGTTATGCTTCTTCGCCATCTCAATTTCGTGCTGTATGTCCTGTTCTTTTTGCTGGCACAGCGATTCCGCCGCCATCAATGAACCTGAAAGCGAAAACAACACGATGCCCAGCAGTAATTTATTTTTCATTAGGCGTAGTACCTTCCATTGTTGCCTGATTTACATCAACGCGGCGCAACCGCTTCACGGTGTGCGTTGAAACCCGCCTTAGTTTAAGCATAGACATCAGGTGGAAAAAGTCCAAAGATCACCGATATACGGGGAAACGTTCAGCGCGCAGTCGATAAACGCTGAACGTATAAAGAAACGCGCATCAGGCGAGAGAGAGGTGAGGCGATTGATCGTGTTGCGCGACGATAAAGCCCTCAGGCAGCAAGCGACGCAACACTTTTTGCGCGGCCAGGCTCTGCTCTTCATTGTCGAAATGAATAACCAGCGCATCACCTGCGGGTGTGATGCTTTTGATGCGAATACCTTGCGCGCTCAACTGCTGGTATAAATAGAAGCCGTCCGGCATCGGGGCTCCCGCGTGCGAAACACGAATCTGTACCACATTTTCATGGCGCATCAGACCGGGTACCAGGCTTATCGCAATCAGCGCGAATGCACCGCCAATCAACCAGGGCCGCCAGTGTTTAGGTATGGCCTGTAATGTTTTCATAAGCCGGTCCCCCGCTGATTTGCACGGCGCTTGCGCCAGAGAACAACCAGCGAACCGATTAATCCCACCACCAGTAACACCAGCGGCAGCATCATCAGAAAGAACATCAGCTCATCTTCATAACGCCGAAAAATAGGGGTTTTACCCAGCGCGAAGCCCAGAACGGTCAGAATCACCACCCACAGGAAACCACTCATCCAGTTAAAAAACTGGAAACGGGCATTACTTAAACCGGACAGACCGGCAATCGTGGGCAGTAAGGTGCGGACAAAGGCGATAAAACGGCCAACCAGTAAGGCGGATAATCCGTGGCGATGAAACAGATTATGGGCCCGCTGATGATAGCGGGCGGGAAGGTGCGATAACCAGTTTTGTACGGTGGGCGTATTGCCGAGCCATCGGCCCTGAATATAGCTGACCCAGCAGCCAAGGCTGGCACCTGTTGTTAAGACCAGGATCGTCAGCGGGAAGCTCATTGTGCCCTTGGCAATAAGCACGCCAACCAGAATCAGCAGACTGTCCCCGGGAAGGAAAGCGGCGGGCAGTAAACCGTTTTCCAGAAAAAGAATCATGAATAAAACGCCGTAAATCGCCCACACCAGTGTTGGATCAGAAAGCGTTTCATAATCCTGTTGCCATAAGGCATGCAGCAGCGCTTGCAAAATTTCCATCAATCATTCCCGAACATCATCGTTGAACATGTCCCACAGGGACTAAAGCGCAGACTGACAGTTAGTTATAAATTCTGGGGTGACCGTCTGAGCATGCATGTCTGGATCCTTCCAGAACTGATTGTTAAATCAGCGATTTGATAAGCCCTTAACGCAAAAGGTAAGAAAAGGGTGATAACTGTAACAAAAATCCAGCTTCGGAGACAGAACTACTCCTAAACGAACAGGAGTTTTACCCTCTCCATTACGATGTAAAAAGGAGTTTTACATGTTCTGACACTATTGCAGATTAACTGACTGTTTTTAGGCCAGATTAGCGCTGAATCGTATCGGCATCAGGTAAGACAACCGGATTTTCGCTGAACATGTAGCGGTCGACATTAAATTCAAAATCGTCGGCGGTGGCGTTAAATAACATCTGCTTAGTATTTTCGAGATGTTGCCACATTGCCAGCTTACTGGCGGCAGGATCTTTGCGGATGAGTGCTTTAAGAATCTGATCGTGATCGTCACACCAGCTGAGAATACTGCGCTGATCGATATGCTCGTGCAGTTTGAGCCAGTAGGGATTGTGTAACCGGTGCAGCCACATTTTTTCGACAATGGCCGCGAGGGCACTGTTCTGCGTGGACTGCGCAATACGAACATGGAAGTGCATATCCCATTCTGAGTCCCTGAAATGGTCCTCCTGACGGGCTTTCTCCTGAATCGCCATCAGGTCGACAATATCCTGACGCGTTACCTGCGTGGCGGCGAATTCGGCGACATTACTTTCAATCAGCTGACGCGCCTGAAGGAGTTCAAAGGGACCAAAGGTGGCGAACTCCAACTGACTGCTGGACTCAGCCACACGGGTTTGCTGCTGGCTGGCTATCACATGAATACCCGAGCCTTTGCGCACCTCAACATAGCCTTCTACTTCCAGCATGATGATGGCTTCGCGGACCACTGTGCGACTGACCTGCATTTCTTCGGCAATCAGACGTTCTGCGGGCAGCTTGTCTCCCACCTGATAAACGCCATTTTCAATGCGCCGTTTTAATTCGCTGGCCAGTTGTTGATAAAGTCGACGCGATTCGGTGAGGTCCATAGCACGATCCAAAGTAACAAGCAGATAAGTTGTTATACCACTTTGCTGTAACTGAAGAAAAGGGCTGGCGCAGGCCAGCCCGGGAGATTAGCTGCGAACGGGCGCAGCCTGAGAAGGCGAATGCGGCGTCTGCAGTTCCGACACCGGTTGATTTTTCAGGACGGTCCAGATGACGATGGCGCCCAGCAAATCAAACACGGCCAGCGCAGCGAACAGGGGACTGAAACCTAACGTATCTGCCAGCGCGCCAACCACCAGCGCAAACAGCGTGCTGGCTGTCCAGGCCGCCATACCGGTTAAACCATTGGCGGTGGCCACTTCATTACGGCCAAAAACGTCAGAAGAGAGCGTAATCAACGTGCCAGAGAGCGCCTGATGGGCAAAGCCGCCAACACATAACAACGCGATGGCAACGTACGGGCTGGTGAACAAACCAATGGTGCCCGGGCCTATCATCAATATCGCGCCCATTGTGACAACCATTTTGCGCGACACGATCAGGTTTACGCCAAACCAGCGTTGAAACAGCGGGGGCAGGTAGCCACCCAGGATACAGCCAAAGTCAGCAAACAGCATGGGCATCCAGGCAAACAGCGCGATCTCTTTCAGGTTGAAACCGTAAACCTTAAACATAAACAGCGGGATCCAGGCGTTAAAGGTGCCCCACGCAGGTTCGGCCAGGAAACGCGGCAGCGCAATGCCCCAGAACTGGCGGTTACGCAGGATCTGCAGTGCCGACATTTTGGTCGTGTTACCTGTCTGATGCTGCAACTCCTGACCTGAAATGATGTAGTTACGTTCTTCGTCGCTCAGCTTGTTTTGCTGCTTAGGATGCTTGTAGAACACCAGCCAGCACAGCGCCCAAATCATGCTCAGTACGCCTGCGATGATAAACGCCATTTGCCAGCTGTGCGCCACAATAGCCCACACGACCAGCGGCGGCGCGACCATGGCACCAATGGATGAGCCCACATTGAAGTAGCCCACTGCGACGGAGCGCTCTTTTGCCGGGAACCATTCGCTACTGGCTTTGAGCCCGGCGGGGATCATGGCTGCCTCGGCGGCACCGACAGCGCCACGCGCCAGGGCCAGTCCGCCCCAGCTGCCTGCCAGCGCGGTCGCGGCGCAGAATGTGGCCCACAGTACGGCAAAGACCGCATAACCGACTTTGGTGCCTAGCAGGTCGAGCACATAACCCGCAACGGGCTGCATCACGGTATAGCAGGCGGAGTACGCCGCCACAATGTACGAGTATTGCTGGGTGGTGATGTGCAGCTCGATCTGTAAGGTTGGCGCTGCTACGGCAATAGTGTTACGCGTCAGATAACCCAGTACCGTCCCCAGCGTCACCAGGCCAATCATATACCAGCGTAATCCTTTGATCTTACGCATTCTGTACCTCTTCCAGTTGTGTATGCGGTCAAACCGCTGTTGTTATCTGGAGCGGGACATCTCGTGATACAGCTCTGCTCACGCCCGCCGGCCCTGCCTGAGCGACCGTTATCTGCCTTGCCTTATGTCAGAAGTTTGTTACCTTGCGGTAAAGCGAGAGCCTAACTTGTTATACAACTTTAAAAGTTGAAAGCCATCACAAAAACCCGTAATCGCATGTGGGATACTGCAAACAGATGAGAACACAGCCAGTTAGCGCGCTGCCGGCGGCAAAAAGGTCGCTTTTCGGGGGAAAAATCTCGCTTAAATGTGACCTGAGTCGTAAAAAAACGGCAGTCAGTGAAAATTGGTATGATAACTTTGAGCCATTCAGGGTGTATCCCATAAGGAAGCTTTTTATGTCGCGTTTCATGACCGAGGATTTTTTGCTGGACACAGAGTTCGCCCGTCGTCTTTACCACGACTACGCCAAAGACCAGCCTGTCTACGACTATCACTGCCATTTACCGCCGCAACAGATCGCTGAAAACTACCGTTTTGCCAATCTCTACGATATCTGGCTGAAAGGGGATCACTATAAATGGCGCGCGATGCGGGCAAACGGCGTGGCTGAGGCGCTGTGCACCGGTGATGCCAGCGATCGCGAGAAATTTAATGCCTGGGCACGGACCGTACCGCACACCATCGGCAACCCGCTTTACCACTGGACGCACCTGGAGCTGCGTCGCCCGTTCGGGATTACCGGCGTCCTGTTGTCAGAAAAAACGGCGGATGAGATCTGGCAGCGCTGTAACGATCTGCTGGCTCAGGACGCTTTCACCGCGCGCGGTATCATGCAGCAGATGAATGTGAAAATGGTCGGCACCACCGACGATCCGCTGGACGATCTGGTGCACCATCGTGCGATCGCCGAAGACGGCAGTTTCAACGTTAAGGTGCAGCCAAGCTGGCGTCCGGATAAAGCGTTCAACATCGAAGCGGACACCTTTTTGCCGTGGATTGAAAAGCTGGAAAGCCTTACCGATGTCAGCGTGCAACGCTTCGATGATTTGCGTCAGGCGCTCAGCAAACGGCTGGACCACTTTGCCGCACACGGCTGTAAGATTTCCGATCATGCGCTGGATGTCGTGTGTTATGCCGAGGCCGATGAAACGATGCTGGACAGGATCTTGGCGCACCGTCGCAGTGGTGCCAAACCCGATGCACAGGCGATTGCCCAGTTCAAAACGGCGGTGCTGGTCTGGCTGGGCGGCGAGTACGCCCGACGCGGATGGGTGCAGCAATACCACATTGGTGCGTTACGCAATACCAATCAGCGCCAGTTCCAGCTGTTAGGCGCGGACGTCGGTTTTGACTCCATTAACGATCAGCCTGTGGCAGAACCGCTGGCTCGTTTGCTGGGTGCGCAAAACCTCAATAATGCGCTGCCTAAAACGGTCCTTTATTGCCTGAATCCGCGTGACAACGAAGTGCTGGCAACTATGGCCGGCAACTTCCAGGGAGAAGGCCAGGCCGGGAAAATGCAGTTTGGCTCCGCCTGGTGGTTTAACGATCAACTGGATGGCATGCAACGTCAGATGACGCAGCTGGCCCAAATCGGTCTGCTGAGCCGTTTCGTGGGCATGTTAACCGACAGCCGAAGCTTCCTCTCGTATACCCGCCACGAGTATTTCCGTCGTCTGCTGTGTCAGATGATTGGTCGTTGGGTGGATCACGGCGAAGCCCCGGCCGATGAAGCCTTGTTAGGACAGATGGTGCAAAACATCTGCTTTAACAATGCGCGCGACTATTTTGGCATTGAGCTGGGAGCCTGATGATGACGCGGCTGAACCGCCACGACTTTCCCGGCGCGGTCTACCACGATCGCGTGATTCAGTTTGGTGAAGGCAATTTTCTGCGTGCTTTTATCGACTGGCAACTGGACTGGCTCAATGAGCATCAGGGAACGGATGCCGGTGTGGTGGTGGTCAGGCCGCGCAATCGCGAAGTCAGCGACACGTTGAATCAGCAGGACGGCCTTTATACGACCCTGGTTCGTGGCCTGAACGCGCAGGGTGAGTCGGTGAGCGAAAGCCGCCTGATCCGCAGTGTGAACCGTGAAATCCAGCCTTACACGCAGTTCGATGCGTTTATGGCGCTGGCGCGCCAGCCCGACATGCGCTTTGTTTTCTCGAATACCACCGAAGCGGGCATCGCGTTTAGCGAAACGGATCGGCTGACCGATTCGCCCGCCGCCAGCTTTCCCGGCAAACTGACGCAGCTGCTTTGGGCGCGTTATCAGCACGTTGCCGGTGACGAAAGCAAAGGCTGGCTTATCGTGCCGTGCGAGTTGGTCGATCATAATGGCGATATGCTGCGCGCGCTGGTACTGCGCTATGCCGAACAATGGCAGTTACCGGACGCCTTTACACGCTGGGTAACGACAAGCTGTGCGTTCTATAACACGCTGGTGGATCGCATCGTCACCGGGTTTCCAGCCGACAGCGTTGCGCTTGAGGCACAACTGGGTTATCAGGATCACTTCCTGGTAGCGGGTGAGGTCTATTATCAGTTCGTTCTGCAAGGCCCCGCCGCGCTGTTTGACGAACTCAGGCTGACGGCGCTGGCACCCAACGTGCGCCGGGTTGAGGATATCGCCCCGTATAAAGCCCAAAAAGTGGCCATTCTGAATGGCGCGCACACCGCAATGGTGCCGGTGGCGTTTCTGGCGGGCCTGGAGAGCGTGGGCGAGGCGATGGAGGATACACAGATCGCTGGGTATATTGACGATCTCCTGCGCAAAGAGATCATCCCTACGCTCGATCTGCCCGCTGATGAGCTTAACGCCTTCGCCGACGCGGTACTGCGCCGCTTTCGTAACCCCTTTATCCACAATGCGCTGCTGTCTATCGCTCTTAATGGCATGACCAAATTTCGCACACGTTTGCTGCAGCCATTACTGATTGCCCATCAGCAAACCGGCCAGTGGCCAACAAACCTGACGTTTGCGCTTGCCGCCCTGATCGCGTTTTACCGGGGCGAACAGGCAGACAAGCGCTGGACCTTGCAGGACGAGCCGTACTGGTTGCAGCGTTATGCAGAGAGCTGGGCTGCCGTCAGCGCACAACGTCTTTCTCCCGCGGCGTTGGTTCAGCAGGTTTTAGGTGAGGCATCGCACTGGGGACAGGATTTAACTCAGCTACCCGGCCTGACCGAAACGGTCAGCCACCATCTGCAACGCATTCTCGCGCATGGAATACGCGACGCGCTGAGCCACCGGAGATCATGATGCAAGACGCCATAAAAATTCATCCGCAGGACAATGTCGCCGTGGCGTTGCAGGATATCGACATCGGGACGTCAATTGCGCTGGCGGATCACCCCGTGACGTTACGACAGGCCGTGGAGCGGGGGCATAAGTTTGCCTTACGCTCGCTGGAGAAAGGCGAAACGGTCGTGAAATACGGGTTGCCCATCGCGCACGCCACGCAGGCTATCGGGGCCGGAGAACGGGTGCATTCGCACAATGCACGTACCAATCTTAGCGATCTCGACCAGTACGACTACCAGCCAGAGCCGCCAGCCTTAACGCCTCAACCTGGCGATCGCGACGTGCAGCTCTACCGCCGCGCCAACGGTGAGGCAGGCATTCGCAACGAGCTGTGGATCTTACCGACCGTCGGCTGTGTTAACGGAATTGCCCGGCAAATTCTGCAGCGTTTCCTGAAAGAAACCCAGGACGCGGCCGGAACCGACGGGGCGTTTCTTTTCAGCCACACATTTGGCTGTTCACAGTTGGGTCAGGACCATGAGAACACCCGCACCATGTTGCAAAACATGGTGCGTCATCCAAACGCGGGCGCGGTGCTGGTGATTGGCCTGGGCTGTGAGAATAATCAGGTCGATGCCTTTCGTGAAACATTAGGGGCGTTTGAAAGCGACCGCGTTGCGTTCATGGTCTGCCAGCAGCATGACGATGAAATAGAAGCCGGGCTGGAACGCCTGCACGCACTGTACGAAAAAATGCGTCACGATCGCCGTACACCGGGCAAACTCAGCGAGCTGAAATTTGGTCTGGAATGTGGCGGCTCTGATGGCTTCTCAGGCATTACCGCCAATCCGCTGCTGGGGCGTTTTTCTGATCAGATGATCGCCAACGGCGGCACCACGGTGCTGACCGAAGTCCCCGAAATGTTTGGTGCCGAGCGCATTCTGATGGGGCGCTGTCGCGACCGCGCGACCTTCGATAAAACCGTGGCAATGATCAACGATTTCAAACAGTACTTTATCGATCACCATCAACCTATTTATGAAAATCCGTCTCCGGGCAATAAAGCCGGCGGCATCACTACGCTGGAAGAGAAATCGCTCGGTTGCACACAAAAAGCGGGGCAAAGTCAGGTGGTGGACGTACTGAAGTACGGTGAACGCCTGACGGTACCCGGCCTTAATCTGTTAAGCGCACCGGGCAATGATGCAGTGGCGACCAGTGCCCTGGCGGGCGCAGGCTGTCATATGGTGCTGTTCAGCACCGGACGCGGAACCCCTTACGGCGGATTCGTACCGACCGTTAAGCTGGCCACCAATACGCCGCTGGCTGAAAAGAAACCGCACTGGATTGATTTTAATGCCGGAAGGCTGGTTGAGGGCATGAGCATGGAGGCGCTGCTGGCGGATTTCGTGGACACGATTGTGGCCATTGCCAACGGGCAACGCACCCGTAACGAACAAAATGATTTTCGTGAGCTCGCGATTTTCAAGAGCGGTGTGACGCTGTAAATCACAAGGGCGGCACCCATGCCGCCCTTGTTCCGTGTTTTTCCTTGCCGTGCCGTTACGGCTTATTCAGCTTCTTTTTGTCATTCTGACGGTTAACCTAGGCGTTGATCAGCAGCGTCGACGCCAGAATCGTTCCGACGATGCCCAGCGATATCGCTACCGGAATGTGGTAGATATCGACAATCAACATTTTTATACCGATAAAGACCAGCACGACAGCCAGACCATATTTCAGCATTGAGAAACGTTCCGCCACGTTAGACAGCAGGAAGTACATGGCGCGCAGACCCAGAATCGCAAACAGGTTTGAGGTCAGAACGATAAAGGGATCGGTGGTGACGGCAAAGATGGCCGGAATGCTGTCGACGGCAAAAATGACATCGCTCAGTTCGACCATGATCAGTACCAAAAGCAGCGGCGTCGCAAACAGCACGCCGTTTTTCCGCGTAAAGAATTTTTCCCCGTCCAGCGTATCGGTCATGCGCAGATGTTTACGCAGCCAGCGCACAATCGGTTTGTCACCTACGGCTGCATCGTCCTCTTTCGCCATCGCCATTTTGATACCGGTAAACAGCAGGAAGGCACCGAATACATAGAGGATCCAGCTAAACTGCGTTACCAGCCAGCTACCCGCAAAAATCATGATGGTGCGCAAAACGATAGCGCCCAGTACACCGTAGTTCAGGACGCGGCGGGCTTTGTTGAATAAATGGATTTTATGCTGTGGTACTATGAAAACGGTTGTTTCAGATAACATAAAATCAATGCATTACATGCTTGCGTATGACGGTGTTCTGTCTGGCATCAGCGTTTTCTACCAAAACAGTGCAGACAAAACAGAATGATTACCTATTATTCAACAAAGCCGACGCGGCGTTGCAGGTTGGCCGGAACAGAGAAGTAGCTGAACAGCATCAGCCAGACAAAGACGTTGTCTACCGCCAGCGATTTTTCCAGCACGTAACCGGTCAGGAAAGCCAGCGTCTGACTGGTCGCCACGTCACGCCCGGCGGTACCGTCCAGATACCACCAGAACGCCGCACTGAACAGGAGCGAGACGGAGACCCAAATCAGCGACCAGACGGCAGCCTGTTTGAAGGACATGGTTTGCGAACCGCGACGGCCCTGCAGGAACAGGTCAATCGCCAGCATGATAAGTACTACAACCGCAAAACTGCCCCAGAGGAGTGGCGTACCTACAGTTTGCATAATCGTATCCTGTCTGAAATAAAAAAACGGCTGAGGTCAGAAGACGTCAGCCGCTTATTCTGTGTAAGCAAACCTCGCCTTCCGGCAAGGTCTCACTTACAACTCAGGATGGATTCTGGGTTGCCTGATGACCGGATGCGTACGCAACGTAGTGACGATCAATCAGCTTACAAGTTACTCCCCTTTGCAAGCCGATAAATTACGTGGCTGGCCGTCAGGAATCAATCGTCTGCCCGTCATATTTTGAAATATTTACATTCAGGCACTGTCGGCCGGAAAGACCACGCCGGTCTGACGTCGGATCTCGGTCAGTAATTTTGCAACGCTACGGGAAATGTCCATCGCCGGATGGCTGACATGGCGCTGTTCTACCAGTCGTACAAAGGTTTCTGCTTCATACAGCAGGGTATTGATGTGTTGAGGCTGGCTCCAATCCTGTTTCTCCCCGACACGCGGAATAAAGGTCACAGATGGACACTCAGAAATTCGTGTCACCACCAGCGATCCCGCTTCCCCCTGGATTTCACTGGCCAGTACCGAGTCGCTGACTTTTGAGTGCACTATCGTGACATCAAACTCACCATAATTCAGATTCACGGTGCCGTGGCCGTCCACGCCACTTTCCAGCAGGGTGGCCGAGGCAAGCACCTGCCGGGGCTCGCCCCACAGCGTGACGGCGACCGCCAGGCAATAGTAGCCGATATCCATGATGGATCCGTTGGACCAGCGAGGATCGAAGGTGTTGGGATGTTCGCCGTTCAGGTAACGCGGATAACGGGACGAGTACTGACAATAGTTCAGCAGCGCTTTGCGCACTGTGCCAAGCGCAGGTAGTCCTTGTTGGAGTTGAATAAAGTTGGGTAAGCTGGCGGTCTTGAAGGCTTCGAACAGCACCACCTGATACTGGCGGGCGCAGGCGATCATGGCTTCGACCTCGTGCAGATTCGAGGCCAGCGGTTTCTCACAAATGACGTGCTTGCCCTGCGACATAAACAGCATGGCCTGCTGACAATGCAGGGCGTTGGGACTGGCGATATAGACGGCATCGATGTCAGGACAGGCGGCCATGGCCGCCAGCGACGTAAAGCGCTGGTCGCAGGGATAGTCATGACAGAATGCCGCCGCCTGCTCCCGGGTACGTGAATAGACGGCACACAGCCTCATCTTGCCGGTTTCGTGTGCCGCCTCGATGAACTGACGCGTTATCCAGTTCGTTCCCACAATGGCAAAGCGAATCACAGTGATCTCCTGCGCAGGTAAAAGTGCAGAGTAGCATCTGGCATCCGGCAGGCAACATCAGACGTTGATCCTGAGATCGCCATTCCAATACTATGTCCGAATACCGCACGTTAAGCACAAGACGGGGAGCGCAGGTGAAAGGAAGCAAACACGCGTTAAACTGGACCACATTACTGATTGCCGTGCCGGTGGGCGGTGCCGCCTCGTTAGTTACTTTGCTGTTCCGCGAAACGATTGAGTTCATCAATTATCTGCTGTTTGGCCGCAGCAACGACATCACCGAATCCATCCATCTCTGGCCCATGCTGTTCTGGCCCGTTCTGGTCGGCGTGGGCGGTCTGCTGGCCGGTTTCTTCCTGCGCTACGCGGTCGCGATAGAGCGGCAGCAAACCGTCAAGACCGACTATCTCGAAGTCATTAATGCCCGCCTTGACGCCGTGCCGACGAAAACCTCCCTTTTCCGGGCGCTGTCTTTGGTTGCCAGTATTGGCAGCGGCGCGTCAATCGGTAAAGAAGGCCCGATGGTTCAACTGGCCGCGCTCTGTGGCAGCATGATCGGCCGCCTGTTGCCGCCTGGCGTGCAGTTAAAAAACAGCGACGTCGTCGCCATGGCCGCCGCAGCTGGTCTTTCCTCGGTCTACCATGCGCCGCTGGCATCGGCCATTTTCGTGGCAGAGATCGCGTTTGGTATCTCCGCCCTGCAACGCCTGATTCCGCTGGTGGTCTCCTCCGCTGTTGCGGTCATGACCATGTGGGCGCTGGGCTTTCGTAATGCGCTTTATCCGCTGGCCGAGGTGAGTTTCACGATGGATGTCAGCAGCCTGCTGATTACCGTCCTGATTGGCTTACTGTCCGGGCTGGCCGGTTTGCTCCTGATTCGCCTGATCGCCCGTGCTAAAACGCTGTTCAGTCGGGTCCGGTCCTTACCGCTACGTCTTGGGGCGGGTGGCTTTGCCGTGGGCCTGCTGGCGCTGGTCTCGACCGATATCCTGGGGAACGGCTATGAAGTCATTGTAAAGGTGATGGCAGGGCATTATGTGTTATCAGGTTTACTGCTGTTGCTGGTCTTAAAAACGCTCGCGACCAGCCTCTCGGTAGGCTCCAATGCGGTGGGCGGGTTGTTTACACCGTCCTTGCTGATCGGGGCGCTGCTGGGTATGGTCATCGCATTGTGTGGGGTTGCCCTGCATCTTCCCCTGAATAATGTTCTGCTGTTCGCCGCTGTTGGCATGGCGGCCGTCCTGGCGGCCGTCAGTCAGGCGCCGTTAATGGCCATGTTAATGGTGCTGGAAATGACGCTCAACAGCAGCCTGCTGTTTCCGGTGATGATAGCGTCCGTTCTGGCGACAATGGTGGTCTACCGCCTGCAAATGGCCAGTACCTATCCCGTCGTGACGCACCATTTCAACCGTTCTGAAGCCAAATATGACTTCGATAATATGTGCATCAGCGAACTGATCATTCCGGGGGCGGCCCTGCAACCTGAGGCCTCGGTTGGGGAAGCACTGGCGGTGAGTTCGCTTAAGCGTGAGCGCTATGTGTACGTCATCAATGCGCAGGGCGCGTTTCTGGGCGTGGTTTCCATTCACGAAATATCCCGCCGGGTGCTGGCGCAGGAGATTAATCTGGACTCGCCGGTGCAGTGCGTGATGGATGAGGATTTCCCGGTGGCCTATCAAAACCAAAGTCTGCGGGAAGGATGGGAAGCTTTTGCAGCCGTCACGCTGGAACGTCTGCCTGTCCTGAATAATCCCCAGGAGCGCCGTTTTTTAGGCGCGCTGACCAAAACCAGCCTGATTCAGAAAGCGCAGGAGTTTCTCTAAGCCGCATTGCCCTGCAAAGCCTGTTCTGTCATCCACAGGCGGGCGTCGAATTCGAGCTGGTGATAGTCCGGTTCCATATGGCAGCACAGCTGATAAAACGCCTTGTCGTGATTTTTCTCTTTCAGGTGCGCCAGCTCATGTACCACGATCATGCGTAAAAAAGGCTCAGGCGCCTGGCGGAAAAACGTGGAAATACGAATCTCCGCTTTGGCCTTCAGGTTGCCGCCCTGCACACGGGAAATGGCCGTGTGCAGGCCCAGCGCGTGCTTCATCACCTTGATTTTGTTATCCCAAATCACCTTATTGATGGGCGGCGCGTTGCGCATGAAGCGGTTTTTCAGTGCCAGCGTAAAGTCATACAGCGCCTTATCACTCATCACATCGTGTCTGTCGGGATAGCGCTGTTGCAGCACCGGGCCCAGACGCTGGCGATCGATGAGCGTTTGCACCTGTTCAAGGATGGACTCAGGATAACCCTGAAGATAGATCAGTGAGGACATTAGAGATTCCCGGCGAAAGACAGTATACTGCGCCCCCTTTTTGGGGCGAAAATCAACCAAAGTGTACCACGCCGGAGAATTCATGAGCCAACTTGAACTGAACGATCGCACACTGATCCTGCACCGTTTCCCGCAGATGCGTGACGAAAGTCCGTTACAAGCCTGGGATGCCGCTGATGAATATCTCCTGCAGCAAAGCCTGCCGCCTGGTCCAGCGTTAATCTTTAACGACAGCTTTGGGGCGTTAACCTGCGCACTGAGCACCCGTCCGCTGTGGCATATCAGTGACTCCTGGCTGAGTCAGCAGGCCACGCGTCAGAACCTGCGCCTGAATGCGCTGGCCGACAGCGATGTCCAGTTCCTTGACAGCCTGGCACCGTTGCCGGCCGCACCGGCACTGGTCCTGATCAAAATTCCTAAAACCCTGGCGTTGCTGGAGCAGCAACTGCGCGCAGTGCGTCAGGTTATCACGCCAGAGACCGTGATAATGGCGGCGGGGCGTGCGAAAGAGATTCATACCTCCACTCTGCAATTGTTTGAGCAAATCATTGGTGAGACCAAAACCTCACTGGCCGTCAAAAAAGCGCGCGTGATTTACAGCCAGTTCACCCAGCCTGCGCTGCGCGAAAAATCGCCTACCCAGGTCTGGTCGCTGGACGGTACGCCTTATCAGATCCATAACCACGCCAACGTCTTTTCCCGCTCTTCACTGGATATTGGCGCGCGCTTGTTCATGCAGCACCTGCCGGAAAATATTGAAGGCGAGATTGTCGATCTGGGCTGTGGCAACGGCGTGATTGGCTTGATGGCGCTGGCACAAAATCCCGAGGCGGAGGTGCATTTTCTTGATGAGTCATACATGGCGGTGGCGTCCAGCCGGTTAAACGTAGAGATCAACCGCCCGGACGATCTGTCACGCTGTCAGTTCCGGGTCAATAATGTCCTGAGCGGTTATCCTTCCGATACGCTGCATGCGGTCTTGTGTAATCCGCCGTTCCACCAGCAGCACGCGGTGACCGATCACCTGGCCTGGCAGATGTTCCGTGACGCAAAGCGCTGCCTGCAATACGGCGGGGAGCTGCGCATTGTCGGCAACCGTCACCTGGATTATCACCACAAGCTGAAGAAGCTCTTTGGCAACTGCACCCTGGTTGCCTCCAACACAAAATTTGTGGTGCTGCGTGCAGTGAAAATGCGTTAACTACAGCGTTAACGCCAGCGCGGTGGCCTGGGCTATCGCCCGACGGGCATCCAGCTCCTGCGCGACGTCGGCCCCGCCAATCACCTGCACGGGTTTACCGTTTGCCCGCAGCGCCGCTTCCAGCTCGCGTTGCGGCTCCTGACCGGCACAAATAATCACGTTGTCGACCGGCAGGAGCAGGCGCTCACCGTCGCGCCGGATATGCAGCCCTTCATCATCAATCGCCAGATACTCAATCCCGCCCCACATTTCAACTCCCCGTGACTGGAGACTGCTGCGATGGATCCAGCCGGTCGTTTTCGCCAGCGTGGCACCGGGCTTGCCGGGCTTGCGCTGAAGCAGCCAGATTTGACGCGGTGAAGGCTGTGGCGCGGGCGCAATCACACCACCGCGCTGCGTCAGACTCTGATCGATGCCCCATTCGCGATAAAAATCCCCGGTGGTTTCGTTTGCGGGCGGTTCAGAAAGATATTCAGCCGTATCAAACCCGATCCCGCCCGCGCCAATAATCGCCACGCGTGCACCAACCGGACGCTTATCCGCCAGCACGGCCAGATAGCTCAGGACTTTGGGATGATCAATACCGGGGATATCTGGCGTACGCGGTTTAATGCCGGTCGCCAGGATGACTTCATCGGCGTCTGCCAACAGGGGAGCGGTGACCCGACAGCCTGTTTTGATTACCACGCCCGCCGCCGGCAGACGATGGCGAAAATAGCGCAGGGTTTCGCGGAATTCCTCTTTCCCTGAGATCTGTCGGGCGATATTGAACTGTCCGCCGATCTCATCGGCCGCCTCATAAAGGGTGACCTGGTGGCCGCGTTCAGCCGCCTGTAAGGCAAACGCCATACCTGCCGGACCGGCCCCTACAACCGCCAGCCGTTTGGGCATGTGCGCCGGTGTCACCGGCATGAGGGATTCGTGGCAGGCACGCGGGTTGACCAGACAGGCGGTGACGTGACCGGCAAAGATCTGATCCAGACAGGCCTGATTACAGGCGATACAGGTGTTGATACTGTCGTCATCCCCCCGTTGCGCCTTGCTGACAAACGCGGCATCGGCCAGGAACGGTCGCGCCATGGAAACCATGTCCGCACAGCCATCCTGCAAAAGCTGTTCTGCCACCTGTGGATGGTTGATTCGATTCGTTGCCACCACGGGCACGGCAACGTGTTGGCGCAAGCGGCGCGTGACCCACGCGAAGGCGGCGCGGGGCACGCAGGTCGCAATGGTCGGAATGCGAGCTTCGTGCCAGCCAATGCCGGTGTTAAACAGCGTCACGCCACAGCGTTCCAGCGCTGTTGCCAGTCGTAGCGTTTCGTCCAGCGTACTGCCTTGCTCAATTAGGTCCAGCATCGACAAGCGGAAGATAATGATAAAACGGTCGCCGGTGGCCTGACGGACCGCGCGGGTGACCGCTAAAGCAAACTGCATGCGCCCGGTAAAATCGCCGCCCCAGCGGTCCTGACGCTGGTTGGTGTGCGGTACCAGAAACTGATTAATCAGGTACCCTTCGGAGCCCATGATTTCTACGCCGTCGTACCCCGCTTTTTGCGCCAGACGGGCACAGTGCGCGAAGTCGGCAATGGTCTGCTCAACCTCGGCGTCGCTCAGTTCCCGCGGCGTAAAACGGTTAATGGGGGCCTGTATTGCAGAGGGCGCAACCAGATCGCGCTGAAAACTGTAACGGCCAGTATGCAAAATCTGCAGCGCGATTTTTCCCCCGTGCTGATGCACGGCGGCGGTGATTTGCCGGTGCCAGTCACACTGTGAATCCTGGTGCAGCACCGCACCGTGTGCGGCGGTCACGCCCTGAGGATTGGGCGACACGCCGCCCGTCACGATTAGCGCCACGCCTTCCCGTGCCCGTTCGCCATAGAATGCCGCCAGCCTGGCCGCGCCATCTTCACGCTCTTCCAGACCGGTGTGCATAGATCCCATCAAAAAGCGGTTTCTGAGCTGAGTAAACCCCAGATCAAGGGGCGTAAACAACGCCGGGTAGGATGAGGGCAGCACAGTCATAATCACTCACAGGTAAAGTGGTCGGATGAGTTAGCTTTAACCATTTTTCTGTTTAAAAAAAGTGAAATGGCATCAGGCTGTGAGAAACATCATAAAAGCGGCCTTACCCGCCACATAAAACGGCCAGGCCGGGGAAATGCAGGGGAAGGCCAGCGGATGTGCGCGCAACCTCAGCGGCGGCGAATCCAGGAATAGCGGGAACGATAGCCACTGCCGTGATGCGTGTTGAAACGGTAACTGGAGCCCGCCTCGGTAGTGCAATAGGTGCACTGGTGGACAGGGTCAATGTTTTCTACCGGAATGCCTGCTTTTATCAGCATTCGCGTCGCCAGATACGGTAGATCAAACCAGACACCGCCACGGGTAGCAACGGCCTGGGGGCGCTGAGCGCCGGGATTGTGGGGCTGCGCCGCATAATAGCGCAGGGGCAATGGCATGTCGGGCATCTGTTCAATCTCTGCCAGACGTTGACGATCCAGCTCAAAACAGCAGGGAGCCAGCGCCGGGCCAATCGCCACCGTCAGGCTCGCTGGCGTGGCACCGCGTTCGCAAAGATGCGCTACCGCCCGATACAGCACGCCAGCCAGGGCCCCCTGCAGACTAAATAACTGCTCGGAATAGTAGATCCCTTAGAGGGAACTCAGTCCGGTTTATGCGATCTGATCAATCGCTGAATATCCCAAATCACCAGCCGGACTGAGCAATGTCGATCATAGCACCAATACCCAGAACCGAACGACGCCTGATGCAGAAAACTATCCATAAAACAAAGGACAAAAACCACGCCCGGCGGCTCACCGCCATGCTGATGCTGCATCGTGGTGACACCGTCAGTCATGTTGCCAGAACACTCTGCTGTGCCCGCTCATCGATTGGT
>NZ_VZPF01000077.1 GCF_008801695.1 Pantoea stewartii subsp. stewartii | reverse complement strand
GAATATTTTACGGCATTCTCCGCTAATGCTCAGGCGAATATCCCTGAAGGACGTTCTTAACAATTTAACAAGGGTTTACCACAAAATGGTGCTGGTTTATTAGCGTCAATTTGTGGGGATCCCTCAGCCGCTAAGCCCCTGCCCTGCCTTGCTGACAGGCTACTGAAGAGCCGCAGCCAGGCGGCGCATTGACCGTGATGATCGGGCTGGGGCGAAATTTTTTCGTCCTGCGTGGCGCGTCACTGACAAACGCCCCGGGAAGACGAGGGACACCGTCACGGCAGACTGCCTTGTCCCGGCAGCAAAACGCGGTGCTACCGCTGCCTTGCTTCATCCTGAACAAGCCGGCACGCGGGAGGTTATGTAAAGACAGAGACTGACTAAGTAAATTATTCCTTGTCTGGACGGGCCTGCCGATAACCTTTTTGCAGCATTAGCGGAAACAATTCTTATGGAGAACCTTATCTTCAGACCAGGAAAAATGTCACTCAACATGATGCTCAACGCGGCTTTCCTGACCGTCATCATGCTCGGCGTGTGTATTACCCTTTTTGCCGGTATCAAGCTCAGTACGGTCAGAGATCAGCAGAAGCTGACGGTGGCCCGACTGAATGATTTACGCACCTTACAGACCATTAAGGACAACGTTGCACAGCAAACTACGCTGCTTCTGGCGGCATCCTCGGATGACAGGCACGCATCCATACAGGATATCGCTGCAAAGTTTGCGGCATTACAACAAAACAGTGATGACACCACCGCCCACTTCCGCACGCTGATTAACGGAGCGCGTACCATTCCGGGTATTAACCTCAGCGAGGTGGATGAAGCCTCTGACTTTTTGAAAAAAATCGAAACGTCATCGCCGCCTTTCAAGGCCAGTGCGACGCGAGTCCTGCAACAGGACGGCAATGCCGTCCGTGAACATATCGACAACGCGCTACTGACGGACCTGGCGAACTACCGCTCAGCCGTCAGCGATATGGTGGCTTATCAGGATCGTGTAACCGGCGGTACGGCAGTGAAGACCGAAACGGGGCTCGCAGGCGTGTTCCTGTCGCTGAGCGTACTCACCGTGGTGTTTATCGCTCTGGGCTTTGTCATGAGCTGGCTGATTACGCGCCGTATCAAGAAACAGTTGGGCGCAGAACCCGCCCAGGCACAGGCGCTGGCCGCCGCCATTGCCGCCGGCGATCTGAGTACGCCGGTTAAACTTCGCCGCGATGATGCTTTCAGCCTGATGGCCTCACTGGCAGGCATGCAGGACAACCTGCGTGACCTGGTATCGCAGATTAAAGCCTCATCCGCTTCCGTCTCGCTGGCGGCCGATGAAATCTCACGAGGCAACACCGAGCTGTCTTCCCGAACCGAACAGCAGGCCGCCGCGTTACAGGAAACGGCCGCCAGTATGGAGGAGCTGACGACAACGGTGAAAAACAATGCCGCCAGTGCGCAGAAGACCGCCGAGTCTGCCCGTGAGACCGCATTGCTGGCACGTAAGGGGGAAACTGACGTGCAGAAAATGTCGGATACCATGCACACGATTTCGGCCAGTGCGCTTAAAGTTCGCGACATCATCGCCGTGATTGAAAGCATCGCCTTCCAGACTAATATTCTGGCGCTCAATGCCGCCGTAGAAGCCGCGCGCGCCGGTGAAGATGGCCGAGGTTTTGCGGTCGTTGCGGGGGAGGTCAGAACACTGGCGCAGCGCAGTGCGACGGCAGCCCGTGACATCAAGCAGCTCATTGAGCAGGCGGTTACGCAGGTGGAAAGCGGCGTGGGCGTCGCACAGGGAACGGGGGAAAGTATTCTGAAGATTGTCGGTATGGTCGGCTCACTGGCGTCCGCCATGGATGAGATTTCACTGGCATCGACTGAGCAGATGCAGGGTATTTCGCAGGTCAGCATCGCCGTCAGTCAGATGGATGGCGTCACGCAAAATAACGCGGCCCTGGTTGAGGAATCTTCCACCGCGTCTCACGGTCTGTCTGATCAGGCGCATGCGCTCCAGGCGATTGTGGAAACGTTCAGGGTCTGACCCCGACAGAGGCCAGATGCAGATGCTGGCCTCTTTCATGCTCAACGCGCCGCTCTCAGCTCTCCCCTTTCCCGTTTCTCAGCCATCAGGCATCGCTGTCTTTTAGCGGCTTCGTTACAGGCTTTCATGTCAAACCACCTGCGCATTCATTTCTACCGGTCAGGACAGTCAGATGAAACGCCATTCAGTCCCTCGGCATCCTGTTTAAAGGATTTAAAATGCTGATTGTCGTCAATTTTCACCACATAGACAGAATCGAAATCGGTTGCTGACCAGTCCGGCACCTGCCCGGCATCCCCACCCGTTTTTTCAACCAGCCTGCGCGCAGCGGTCACCAGATTTTTGTGTTCCCATGAGATAAACGTCAGAGGCACCGCTTTTTCTGCCAGCAGATCCGCGACCAGCTTATTGGGCTTGTCGGCGTGAAAACGCAGTATGACGGGTTGAGAAACCTGTACCGCCAGAGGAATAAGGGTTGAAAGCGGGCGCAGTGAACTGCCGGTTTTATCCTCTTTTGGTGCCGAGGCATAAAGCGCATCGGGATTGCCGTAGCGGCTGAGCAATACCCTCGGCAGTTTCAGGGCGCGATTCAGCCCTTTGCAGGTCAGTTGCCCGCTGGCGTTGTCGGGCTTTTCGCCATGACGGAAAAACACAAATGTACTGTCAGCCGAAGCCTTCAACGGGATAAGTGTTGCAAGACCAAACAACAGCGCGAAAACGTTTTTCATCCGGGTCTCCTGTTGGCGATGATGGCGGAGTGGATAACCTACTTCACGTGGGCCTGTAATAACCAGGGGTAAATGATGGGTAAGACGGCAAAAGCAAAAGACTGGCGAAATATCGCGGTTGATGTGGTCAGATTTATCGGCTGTATTGCGTCTGCCAGGCGCGAATATTTTTTGGCGGCGGTCTGTAATTATAAGGCCTGCCCCGTTTCCCTTCTCTGCGTTGTAAGAGACCGGCCCGCGAAAAAAACCCTCATTCGGGCGTTAGCATACATGATCTGCAGACAAAGCTGCCCGGCTAAACAGTAGAAAATTTCATCATTTAGCTGACTTATGCATCCTGCAACATGGCCGATAACCTGTCTGTAATTAATTTTAATCTCAGGGAGCAGTTATGTTAGGCAAATTATTCAGGAAATCCCCGCCCGCGCCAGAAGTCATTTTACCGCCACGCCAGGAGGTGCCCGTCGAAGAAGTGCCGCCATGCGGGACGTTATCAGATCGTCTGGACAGTTTTTTGACTCTGCTGCCAGAATTCTTGTGGGTCTGTGAGGGGAAAGACATCACCGACAGCACTCCGCTCTGGATTTCATCTGCCGCGCCGTTTAATTTGCCGCAAGGGGGCAACAATATCCTGACTCTCTCGGCGCTTTGCTCGCTTGTTCATGATGAAGACAAAAGTCATTTCAGACAGCTTTTACGAACCGTTCAGCCCTCTGCCGCTTCCGGTGTGACCCATAAATGCCGTTTTATGACGGCAGGCGGCAGCTACGAATGGTTTCAGGTAGCCGTTAAACGTGAGCGCGGCGCTGACGGCCATAACCAGAGGCTGACAGGTACGTTGCTGAACATCAGTGAGGACGTGGCGCACGAAAGCGAATATGACATTGTCATGACCCGCTTCAACCTGTCGCGTGAAATGCTGAATGACGGGCTCTGGGACCTGCAGATCATCAATGGTGACCCTTTACATCCGAATAACGTTTTCTGGTGGTCCCCACAGTTCAGAAAACTGCTTGGATTCGAAACCGTTGAAGAGTTTCCTGATGTGATTGACAGCTGGGCTTCCCGTCTCCATCCCGACGACAGTCAGCACACGCTGGATGCCTTTATCAAACACCTTAACGACCATTCGGGCGCAACAGGTTATGACGTTGAATACCGCGTTAAACTCAAAAACGGCAATTACCGGTGGTTCCGTGCACGTGGGCAGACCCGACGGGACAAAGAGGGTATACCTTTGCGGGCGGTCGGGGCGCTGATCGATATACAGACGCTGAAAGACCAGGAGGTTCAGGCTGAGCATGAACGCCAGCGAAGAGATGAGGCATCAGCCTCTGTCAGTTAGATCGCTGATTTGGTCTCTGAAAATGCTAATATTGCCGCTCAGATCAAACTCATCTCACTAAATGCCAGCATTGAGGCCGCCAGAGCCGGCGTGCAGGGACGAGGGTTTTCTGTTATTGCCAGCGAAATCCGCGAACTGGCCGACAGAACCGCGGAAATAACCGAAAACATAAGCCGTCTGCAAATCCGGCTGGATGCCTCTTCGCGCCTTTAAAATCACCACTGCACCCTTCAGTTTCATCGCACACTTTCTGGTTGGCTTCCGGGGAGTGTGCCCACTACTCAACACAACATCCCATTTTGCCGGGCTCGGACTGAATTGCGCATCATACCCTTTTATTATCGGGCAAAACCTGAATGCAGGCTGAGGGATAATCCCTTCAACGCTGTATTTATGTTTTGCCCGATTGTGTTTCAGGAGTGAGCGATGCTGGTCAGACAAATACTGAATAATAATGTGGTCAGTGCCGTAGATGGGCTTTGTTGAATAATAGGTAATCATTCTGTTTTGTCTGCACTGTTTTGGTAGAAAACGCTGATGCCAGACAGAACACCGTCATACGCAAGCATGTAATGCATTGATTTTATGTTATCTGAAACAACCGTTTTCATAGTACCACAGCATAAAATCCATTTATTCAACAAAGCCCCGTAGATGATAACGGCCTTGAAGTGATTTTAACCGGTCGGGGGCTGGGATTTAATACACGCAACGGGGCCCGTATTCATCTGCACGAAGCAGAAAAGATATTTCGGCTGCAAGATTCAGGCATCTCTGCACGCTTTAAAGATCTGGTCAGTGAAATTCCCATCGATATTCTCCAGTTGACCGCTGATATCGTCAGCCTGGCGCATGAAACGCTGAAGCATAAACTAAGCGAAGGGCTGTATGTTACGCTGGCCGATCACCTCTACTTTGCGCTGGAGCGGCATAAAAATAACGCGCAGCTCGCCAACCCACTGGAATGGGAAGTCCGTCATTTTTACACCGCAGAATATGCGATTGGCCGCCAGGCACTGGGCATGGTAGTGGCCCGCACCGGCACCGTGCTACCAGACAGCGAAGCCTGCAGTATTGCGCTGCATATCGTGAATGCCGGGCTCAATGATAACTTAGGCAAAACCACTAAAATCACCCAACTCCTCTGTCAGTTACAACAAATCGTAAAATACTTTTTTACGCTGACCCGCGATGAACACAGTCTGAATTACCAGCGCTTCATTACCCATTTAAAATTCTTTGCGCAGCGGGTCATTGATGGCGAAGTATTAAATAACGACGACGAGGAATTATTCACGCTGGCACAACAGCGATATGCCCGAACGTTTGAGTGCGTAGAAGCCATCAGCACCTTCGTAAAAAAACATTATCACCACAGTATGAGTCACTCAGAAAAACTCTATCTAACGGTACACATTGAAAACATCGTGCAGCGCAGTGCGCATGATGTTGACACCCCATAATGCATTACTGAATTGCTTTACCGGCTTGTGACTGTTTAATCAGGCAAACCCCAGAAAATATGCCACCCGGTTTATGCCGGTCATTGTGGATGACGTCATATCGACTTCAGTCTGGAGGGATTTATGAATTATCAGGACACCGCACAGCAAATTATTCCCCTGATAGGCGGAAAAGATAACGTACAGTCTTTATTTCACTGCATTACCCGCCTGCGTTTTTTACTAAGAGATAACAGTAAAGCCGACCGTCACGCGCTTGAAGCACTGGATGGCGTGATCGGGGTTAATATTTCTGGCGACCAGTTTCAACTCATCATCGGTAATGATGTCAAACCACTGTGCGATGCGCTGCTCAGTCAGCTTCCGCTTCAGGAAGCTTCTGTCCGCCCTGCTTCGCGCTGTAACCCTGTTTCCGCAGTGCTTGAAGGGTTGTCCGGCATCTTCTCACCGATTATTCCGGCCATAGCGGGTGCAGGGATTCTCAAGGGCATTCTGGCGCTAATGGTGGCGTTTCACTGGCTGGAGACACAAAACCAGAGCTACCAGATCCTGCTGGCGATCAGTGATGGCGTGTTCTATTTTTTGCCGCTGGCGCTGGCGTTCAGTGCGGCAAAACGCTTTGGTGCCAATCCTTATGTCGCTGTTGCGCTGGCGGCATCACTCTTTCACCCTGCCCTGCAAACCCTCTTTACCGCAGGTGAGCCGATACGTTTTCTGGGTTTACCCGTTCGCACGGTGAACTATGCTTCGACAGTCATTCCGGTCCTGCTATCAATCTGGCTGTTGAGTTACGTGGAGCGCCTGATTGACCGCGTTATCCCTGCCGCTCTCAAAACCATGTTTGTTCCGCTTTTAAGCCTGCTTATCGTCACGCCGGTGACGCTGATCGCTATCGGGCCATTAGGGATTTTTGCCGGTAACGCGCTGACCGGGGGCATTATCTGGCTGGTCGAAAACATGGGCATTATCGCGGGCGTGGTGGTCGGCGGGACGTTGTCGCTGATTATTATTACCGGCATGCACTATGTGCTGGTGCCGGTCATGATCCATAACATCAGTCATCTGGGATTCGACCCGTTTAAAATTCTTTTCTATGTGACCAACCTTGGTCAGGCCGGTGCGGCGTTTGGCGTCTTTCTGCGGGCCCGGGATAAAAAGCTTAAATCGCTGGCGCTTACCACCAGCTTCAGTGCTGCCATGGGCATCACCGAGCCTGCGATGTACGGCATCAACATTCGCTACAAACGTCCCTTTGCCGCCGCTCTGCTTGGCGGTGCCTGTGGTGGCGCGTTTGCGATGGCGATGGGCGTAAAAACCTATGCGTTTGCACTCAGCGGCCTGCCCGGCATTCCCGCCCTGGTTGGTCCCACCTTCTTATCAGCACTGCTGAGTCTGGTCATTGCCTTTTCCAGTGCGGCCCTGCTGACCGTCATACTGGGTTTTGAGGAAGCGCCCCGGAAGAACGTGGACAATACAGCCTCCTCACACTGTCATCATACGCAGGACCACGTAAGGCTTTTTGCGCCGGTCAGCGGTGAGATCACTCCGTTAAGCGCCTTAGCCGATCCGGTTTTTGCCGATGAAATTTTTGGCAAAGGGCTGGCGATTTATCCGACCGGCGGCAAGTTGCGCTCCCCCATTGATGGCCGCGTCGAGTCGCTCTTTGAAACCCACCACGCGCTGGGGCTGAAAAGTGACACTGGCGCGGAAATCCTGATCCACATTGGCATCGATACCGTGAAACTCGGCGGCCGCCATTTCACCAGCCATATTCAGCCGGGCCAGTTTATCCGCACCGGCGATCTACTGATCACATTCGATCTGAACGCGCTTGAGGCCGAAGGCATCGATCGGAGCGTGATTGTAATCGTGACCAACTGCGAACGCTATGGCGAGGTTCGCCCGGTAAAAGCCGGGGGACATATCGCCTGCCGTGACGCTTTTCTGACATTCACCGCTGCGGCGGTTTAAGGAGCAAAGCATGACGTATTCACCCTCTTTTCCCGAAGATTTTCTGTGGGGCGGTGCCACGGCCGCGAATCAGCTTGAGGGCGCCTGGCATGTCGGCGGTAAAGGGCTGTCCGTATCGGATGTGTACACCTTTGACGCATCCACACCGCAAGACCAGTGGCTGGATCAGTGGTTAAGCATGACCCATGCGCAGGTAGCGGAAGCACAGAATCCGGAGAGCAAAAAATATTATCCCAAACGTAAAGGCAACGGGTTTTACACCCACTTTAAAGAGGATATCGCGCTGTTCGCCGGGATGGGATTCAGGTGCTTCAGGATGTCGATTGCTTGGACGCGCATCTTTCCACGCGGCGATGAAGCAGAACCCAACGAGGCGGGCCTGCAGTTTTATGATGCAGTGCTGGATGCTCTGCTCGCTCACGGGATCGAACCGATTGTGTCATTGTCACATTACGAAATGCCGCTTGCGCTGGTGACGGATTACGGCGGCTGGCCCAATCGCCAGTTGGTAGATTTCTATGTGCGTTTTGCCACCACAGTTTTCATGCGCTATCGAAAGAAAGTGAAATACTGGATGACGTTCAACGAGATCAACTGTGTTAAGCATCACCCTTACGTGAGCATTGGCGTAATTGAAGAAGGTCACCCGCATATTGAACAGGATAAATACCAGGGTGCCCATCATCAGTTTGTCGCCAGCGCGCTGGCGACAAAGGCTTGCCACGCCATTATTCCCGGTGCGCAGGTGGGCTGTATGATCAGCTATCAAATCCTGTATCCGCACACCTGCCATCCGGATGATGTGCAGGCGTGCGAAGAGATGCAGCGCGTGTCGTTGTTTTTTAGCGATGTGCAGGCACGCGGCTACTATCCGGCTTATGCAGAAAGAATGCTGGCGGAAAAAGGCGTACAGCTGATTAAAGCCGTGGGCGACGATGAAATCCTGCGGCAACATCCGGTGGACTTTGTTTCCTTTAGCTATTACATGTCCAGCACGGTCAGCGCCCATCCTGAAAAACTCACCGGCGCGCAGGGCAATCTGATCACCGGCGGCATCAGAAATCCACACCTGGAAACCAGTGAATGGGGTTGGCAAATCGATCCCAAAGGCCTGCGCCTGGCACTGAATCAGCTGTATGATCGCTATCAAAAGCCGCTCTTTATTGCCGAAAACGGCCTGGGCGCAGTGGATACCGTCAAGCCCGATGGCAGTATTGATGACGATTACCGCATTGACTACCTGAGCCAGCACGTCGCGCAAATGAAAGAGGCCATTGCGGATGGCGTTCCCCTGTTTGGCTACACCTGGTGGGGACCGATTGACGTGGTGAGCGCAGGTACGGCGCAGATGTCTAAACGTTATGGGTTTATCTACGTGGATCAGGACGATATGGGCAATGGCACGCAGAAACGTACCTTAAAAAAGAGCTATCACTGGTATAAAAAACTGATAGCCTCTAATGGCGAAGACACGGGTCATTAAGCCGGTTGAACGCCATTGCTGTGACCTGCTGGCAGTCGCTGTCAGCAGGTCATTTTGATCTCAGCCGCTGCCATGCATATCTGGCAGAAACACGTTGCTGTCACATCAACCTGAAGAGAGGGTTAAGTTGAACACGCTGCATCTCGTCGATCCCGAGCTACGTCCCCTGCTCGCTAACAGCGCGCCGCTGGAACTCACGCCTGACGCAATCATTACGCTACGCCAGCAGCGCCAGGATGCTGCGCTTAAGCAGGTCCAGTCGTACCGCGACCAGGGGCTGAACATTGATGAACACCTGATCGCGTTTCCCGGCCATCCGTCGGTCAGAGTCTGTGTGATCACGCCCGTTGCGACCGCCGGTAAACGCATGGGCATATTACATCTTCATGGCGGCGGTCATCTGTTTGGCAGCCCGGAGCAGTCTCTGTCGCTGACCAGCGCGACGGCACGGCGACATAACTGTGTGGTGGTCTCGGTGGACTATCGGCTGTCACCGGAAACCGTATTTCCGGGATCGCTGGAAGACAGCTATCAGGTGCTGAACTGGATGGTGAATGAAGCCGCGATGCTGGGCATTGATCCGGCACGTATCGGTGTTATGGGCGACAGCGCCGGTGCCGGGCTGGCGGCCTCACTGGCGCTGTTCACCCGCGATCGGAATGGCCCCACGCTGGCCTTTCAGAATCTGATGTTCCCGATGCTGGATGACCGCACGGTCACCGAAACCCACCCCAATCCCGTGACCGGCGAGTTTGTCTGGACGCGGGAATACAACCGCATCGGCTGGTCAGCGCTGCTGGGCGAAGCGCCCGGTGGCGAAGCCGTTTCGCCTTATGCGGCCCCCGCTCGCGCCACAGACCTGCGCGGGCTTCCCCCTGCCTGGATTGGCGTGGGCACGCTGGACCTGTTTCTGGATGAGAACCTCGACTATGCACAGCGGTTAATCCGCGCCGGGGCTGCCGTGGAGTTGCACGTCTGGCCGGGTGCGTTTCATGGTTTCCACGGCAGTGAGACGGCGGCAGTATCGTTGCAGGCCCGGGAACTGCGCCAAATCTGGCTGTCGCGCTTTGCGCCCTGATACTCAGCCAGGCCAGGGTTAACGTCCATCCAGGGCTCACGGAGTGAAGTGATGCAAATGCTGCACATTGTGCCTCGCCTGATGACAGCGGTGCGGGCGGGCAACAAACGCCATACGATACGCTGGCAGGAACAGGCCATTACGCCCGGTCCACTGCGTTATATCAACCACGAAGATCCTGCTGACAGCGTCATTGTGACTGTTGAACGGGTTGTCATGATGCCTCTGTCATCCGTCGCGCAGCATCTGGGCAAAGATGAGGAATGGCCCGATGCGGAACTGCTGGCAGGCATGCAGGAGCACTATCCCGCGATTCAGCTCGATTCTCAGGTGGCAGTGATACATCACTCCGCCCCCTGTGAGACGGAGACAGGACGCTATCAGACACTGCTTGCCGCGTTGACGGCGCTGGAATGCAGTCTGCATCAGGAAAAACGTTACGATGCAGCCTGGCTGGCGCAGCGACTGCATCCTGAATTTCAGGAAATTACCCGCTCGGGCGTGCGGGTGAATCGCGCGCAGACGATTGCGGCCTTACAAGCTGAAGCGCATGCGCCGGCAATCGTCAGCCGCGATTTTCAGCTGATACAGACAGAAACACATCACGCCCTGTTGCTTTACCGTACCGCAAGACCCGATGGCCGCCATGCCGCATGGCGGTAGTCCCATTGGGTGTACCACGCAACGCAAGGCTGGCAGATGATTTTTCATCAGGCCAGCCCCGCAGCAGAACCGGATTTTTAGTGCGGATACCGGCGCATCCTGAAGACGGATGCGCCCGCCTGGCTATTTCACTACCGGGTTTTTCTGCAACGACAGCGCATCCATAAACGCATCGTCCAATTGCAGATGTTGTTTCACCAGGTCGCGCGGCGTACCGGCCAGCCATTGATTCAGTGAAATGTCAGCGTAATAATCGCTTTTGAACAGCTCCAGGAACCGCAGCGGCCCCTTGCCGGTGTTTTCCACATAGTGCCCCATGGCGAACGGCACATAGCCGACATCTCCGGCCCGGTAATCAAAGGTTCTGGCCTGGCCGGATGAACCAAACACGCCCATGCGCCCTTCGCCTTCCAGATAATATTGCCACTCATCGTTGTTTGGATGCCAGTGCAGCTCACGCAAGCCACCAGGTTCGATCTCGACCAGTGCCGCCGCAATGGTTTTGGAGACCTTAAAGGTGGAAGAGTCGGTGATGCGGACCGTGCCGCCTGGCGCTTTGATCGGGTCCTGCGCCAGCATACGGTGAGTAAAGGTGCGTTTGGCTTTGGTTGCCCCTTGTACCTGCACCGATGACAGGCTGCCGGGCACCGGTGCGGCAAAGATATATTCGTCCTGCGGTGACGGTAGTTTCGCAAAGGTTGCGACAGGGACCTTGAAGTTTTTCGCCAGGATCTCGGGCGGAATATGTTTAAACCAGTCAGACAGCAGGAAAGTGCTGTCTTCATCGAATCCACCGTTATCAAAGGCCAGCAGGAACTCACAGCCGTCCAGCCCCAGTCCCTGAATAGAGTGCGGAATGCCCGGAGGGAAATACCACAAATCACCCACGCCAATATCGTCCACGAACCAGGTGCCGTCGGTATCAAACGCCGTGACGCGGGCGTTGCCATAGGTCATGTAGGCCCATTCGCCCTCTTTATGCCAGTGCAGCTCACGAATGCCCCCTGCATTGAGGCGCATATCCACGCCCGCAATCGTGGTGGAGACGCCGAGCTCACGTTGAGTGACCTGGCGGGTCCATCCACCGCTGCTTTTACGTACGTGCGCGTCACTGAAGGAAAAGCGCAGATTTGGTAACGTGCCGCTGTCCGTCGCCGGTGGATTCACGATATCCGGGTTTTCGGCTTCGCGGATCGTGCGGGCCAGGATCGCGGCCCCCGCCGGAAAAAGACTGGATGCTGTCATGCGCGTGCACCTGTCCGGCCGCCAGCGCGACGGTGCCGCCCGTCGCAAAAGCCATAAAACTTCTTCGGGTTAATTTACTCATAAATACACTACCTCGTTCCTTGCTGATAAAGTCGCCGACATGCACTGTCCTAAGGAATGTATAGCGGGGAAATTTAAATTTTATTTATGTGATATGTAAATTTTGATGACAACCACAAGACAGGTATGGCGCAGAAGTTATCAACGCGTGCGAACTTTTTGCCGCTGGTTTAGGAATGGTTAAGTTTTCTTATTGATACTGCCCCAGAACTGGCATGAAAAGATAATTTTCGCGTCCGATCTTTGTATCGTTTTTGATCACACTTTGTTACAGGTGCAGAGCAGTGAGTGCACCGGCGCAGGCGGGTGACTGAGCAGGCATAAGGTGAATTGACTGCATAACGGGCGATCAGGTTATCCGGCCAGCATGACGGTGGTGTCCTGACCGCCTGACCAGGGCGCAGATAAGTCGGAGCAGTGCGGCGTCTGGCCGACATAACCTGCGTGACCCGACATGAACGTCCTGTCAAAACATGCCGTCCCGACGCGGTCTGGCGGCCTGTTGGGGTGCGCGTGCGGAGAAAGGCGCATCAGGTTGTTGCGCACAAGACGGGTAAGCGCTGTGCCGTTCAGGCAGATTAACGATGATGATGCTCTCTTCCGGTCCGTCGAGCACCTCATCCATCAGGTTCAGATAGTCGTAAGCATTTTGCATAAATCGTCTCTGTTCAGTTATCCATAGTGAAGCAGGTAATCCAGTCAACACAGGCACGAAATGATCACTGCGAAGGATCGATAATAGCCGCTAATCACCCTGTCACAAGCAGATTACGCTTATATGACAACAATCAGAGGAAAATGCGGCGTGCACAGGGCACGCCGCACCAGGTCAGAAGAAGCCAAGTGGCTGAATGCTGTAACTCACCAGCAGGTTTTTAGTCTGCTGATAGTGATCAAGCATCATCTTGTGGGTTTCACGACCAATGCCCGATTTTTTGTACCCGCCAAAGGCGGCATGGGCAGGATAGAGATGGTAACAGTTAGTCCAGACGCGACCGGCTTTGATCGCACGGCCCACCCGATAGGCGCGGTTGATATCCCGCGTCCAGACGCCCGCGCCCAGCCCATAGATGGAATCATTGGCGATGGCGATGGCTTCTGCCTCGTCTTTAAAGGTAGTGATGCCGACGACCGGTCCAAAGATCTCTTCCTGGAAGACGCGCATGCTGTTGTTGCCTTTCAGCAGCGTCGGCTGGATGTAGTAGCCGCTGGCAAGTGCATCGTCGAGCTTTTCAACGCCGCCGCCGGTGAGGATTTCGGCCCCTTCCTGACGGGCAATCTCCAGATACGAGAGTATTTTGTCGAACTGCTGCTGTGACGCCTGAGCACCGACCATGGTCTCCGTATCCAGCGGATCGCCGCGTCTGATGGTTTTGATACGTTTAAGCACCGCCGCCATAAAGGGCTCATAGATGGATTCCTGCACCAGCGCGCGCGACGGGCAGGTACAGACTTCGCCCTGATTCAGGAAGCCCAGCACTACGCCCTCTGCCGCTTTTTCAATGAAGCTCTCTTCGGCCTGCATAATGTCTTCGAAGAAGATGTTAGGTGATTTACCGCCCAGCTCAACGGTGGACGGGATCAGGCTTTTCGCCGCCAGCTCCAGAATGTGTCCGCCCGTCGCCGTCGATCCGGTAAAGGCCACCTTGGCAATACCGGGATGCGAGGCCAGCGCCTCACCGGCTTCTTTTCCGTAGCCGTGAACCACGTTCACCACACCGGGCGGCAGCAGATCTTGAATCAGTTCAACAAACAGCGTGATCGACAGCGGCGTTTGTTCTGCCGGTTTAAGCACCACGCAGTTGCCCGCACCCAGTGCCGGTGCCAGCTTCCAGGCCGCCATCAGCAGCGGGAAGTTCCACGGAATAATCTGCGCCACCACGCCCAGTGGCTCGTGGAAGTGATAGGCGGCGGTAAACTCGTCGATTTCAGCTGCGCTGCCCTCCTGCGCCCTGACGCAACCGGCGAAATAACGGAAATGATCCACCGCCAGCGGCATATCCGCAGCCAGCGTTTCCCGCACCGGCTTACCGTTATCCCAGGTTTCATTGACCGCCATGTATTCCAGATTTTCTTCCAGGCGGTCAGCAATTTTTAACAGTACCAGCGCACGTTGCTGAGGTGAGGTTTTGCCCCATGCGTCAGCGGCTGCGGCGGCCGCCGCCACGGCCTTATCGACATCGGCCTTGTCCGATCGGGGAAACTCGCCCGCGGCTGAGCCGTTAACGGGGGACGTATTGGTAAAATAGTTACCGTTTACCGGGGCGACGAACTCGCCGTTGATGAAATTGCCGTAGTGCTTCTGCAAAGTGATGAGAGAACCCTGTTCTCCTGGAGCGGCATAACGCATGCTGGATCTCCTTACGCTGTGTGATGTGAAACAACTATGAAACTTGTTGTTAACATATTCGATCAGCGCCAGCCTGACAGGTTTGTTGTCCCTAAACTGTGACCGCGGCGAAGGAAATACCCGCCAGAGCTACTACAGATAATTCCGACTTTTTACCGCTTCGTCTGTTAACTGGAAACTTTCGGCGCGAATGAGGTCAATATGAGGATATGTTCACTCTGGAGGTAGGTCAGCATGTTGGCTCCGGCTTTCACGTTAATGCGCGCAAAAGCAGATTTCGTCCACCAGTTCATCCGCAATCCGCGCAAGATGGGCAGCATCACCCCGTCTTCCGAAGCGCTGTGTCGCACCATGGTGGAAGCGGTCGACTGGCGTCATCAATTCCGGATCGCTGAGTTAGGCGCAGGCGATGGTGTGCTGACGCGTCGCCTGCTGGCAAAGATGGCACCTGAGGCCACACTGGACGTATTTGAAATCAGCAGCGCGCTGGCACAAAAGCTTAACGCGCTGGATGATGAACGCATGACGGTACGCACCTGTTCGGCGGAGTACCTGAACGGCAGCTATGACGCTATTTTTTCTGGCCTTCCGCTTCTGTCGCTGTCGCAGGAACTGCGCGAGGCGATTTTACAGGCGGTTTTCCACGCGCTGGGCCCCAACGGCGTCTTTGTACAGTTTCAGTACACATCCCTGACCCAGCCCGATTTGTCCCGTTACTTTACCTGGGAACGTCAGCGGGTTTTAAAAAACGTGCCGCCCGCCTGGGTTTACCGCTGCACCCGTCACTATGCGCCCTGAGCGCTGTCGACCGCCGGGCGCGTTTGCAGCCAGAAATGGGTTAAAATGCTGCGTGCCCAGTCCGCCCCCTGCAGTTCGGCGCCATCGCTGTCTACATCGTCGGGCAGACAGGCATCCATAATCTGGCGATCAAATTCGGGATGGAACTGCATGGACAGCGCATTCGGCGAATAGCGCAATACCTGGCAGGGATCTTTTTCTGACTGTGCCAGAATCGTCGACTGCGGCGGCGGTATCACCACCGACTGACGATGAGAAAGCCAGGCCTCGAAGTGATCCGGCAGGGTCGCAAGCAGGGGATCGTGCTTCGCCGCGGTCGTCGTGTTCAGCGCCAGTAATCCCCGTTCCCAGCCATGAGGGTTGTCCGCGACTTTACCTCCCAGCGCATACGCCATGAGCTGATGGCCGTAGCACACGCCCAGTAGTGGCAACTGCGCGTCCATCACCGCGCGAACCCAGGCGGCGGTGCGTTCGCTCCACTCCTCATGGTCAGTCACCATTGCCCACGAACCGCTTAATACCGCGCCGGAGATTTCAGTAAACTGTGGCAACGGCTCACCCAGGTGCGGACGGACGATAAGGTAATCTTCAGGCTGTAAATTCAGAGCATCAATAAACCAGACCGGTTGTTCACCGATTTTTTCGACCACACTGGCAGGAGGAACATCTAACTGAATCAGGGCAAGCGGCAAGGCCGGTGCATAAGTCATACCGAATCGGATCCTCACAGGCGTTAACGTTTCGGAAAATCAGTCCGACAGCAACTGTTGTAAAAGTCTTATGAATTTTTAGAGTTAACTAAATAAAAAAAACGTTAATCATTGTCTTAACCGCGCGGGTTCATGCCATGATTATCGGGTAACGTGTTTTTTCAAAGGATGACATTGTGGCAGTGCGGCATTTCTTTACGGTTCTGATGGTTGTGTCCATCTGGGCCTTTAATAACGTGGCGGTGAAATGGGGCTTAGTGGATTTACCGCCCCTGTTCCTGACCTGGATGCGGTTTTTCGTCGTGGCGATTGTCCTGGTGCCGTTTTGCCGGATTAACCGTCAACAGTTTCCCTGGCTGTTACTGCTGGCCTTTACGTTTGGCTTTATGCACTTCTCGCTGCTGTTTCTCGGCATGCGTTACACCGATGCCGGAACAGGAGCGATTGTGGTGCAACTGGGCACGCCGATTGCGATGCTGCTGGCGATGGTATTCCTGAAAGAGAAGCTGCGGCTTATCCAGCTTATCGGCATTATGATTTCGCTGAGCGGTGTAGTGGTGCTGTCCGGCAGCCCGACGATCCCCGCCTGGTGGGTGCTCTGTATCCTGCTGTGCAGCGCCACGGGCTGGGCGGTGAGCAATCTGATTGTGAAAAAATCGCCCCCGATTAAGCCGCTGACCATGACGGGCTGGATCGCGTTTCTGGCGTTGCCCATTGTCGGCGCGGCCAGCTATATGTCCGAATCACATCAGCTTTATGCCCTGCAACATGCGGGCTGGCGCGGCTGGTTTGCCATTCTCTACAGTGCGATTGCCTCTTCGGTAGTCGCCTATACCTTGTGGTATTCACTACTGAAGAAATACAACGTTAACCTGATTATGCCCTACTCCCTGCTGACACCGGTGCTGGCAGTGATCATGGGCATTGTGGTGCTGGGCGACAGCCTGAACAGTTTCAAAATTATTGGTGCCTCGCTGGTGATCCTCGGCACTACCATTGCGGTAATCAACCTGCGTAATCTGCGCATGCACGCCCGGTTTCCGCGCTTACGACGTCGTTAAAGGCACATGCTATGCTTCAGGAATCGTCCGCTTCAGGAGCCTGTAGCATGAATCATCTGGCCAACGCACTCTGGCAGCAGATGTGGCAAGGATTGCATGGCAACCCTGCGCCACACGCGCTGCCCGTTTTCACTGATCACGCGACCTTTTCCTCCGCCTATGCCGTCAGTGAACTGGCGGCCACCAGTCTGGGATTAGCGACGCAGGGCATCGCTGAATTACTCAATCGTCCTGTCCGTGCACAGATCAATGTCCGCCTTGCCTCACGCTGGTTCCAGCACAGTTTTATGCCGCTTAACCGCCCTGCACCCGCACTGTGGGATGCCTTCGCGGGCGATTACGCCTGCCGCAACGGCTGGATCCGTCTGCATACCAATGCGCCCCACCATCGCCTGGCGATGGAGAGCGTGCTGGGTCAGCATCCGGATCGGGATGCGCTGGCGCGGGAAGTGGCGCAGTGGCAGGCTACCGAGCTGGAGCAGGCCGTGATTGACGCTGGCGGTTGCGCTGCCGAAATGCGCAGTGCTGAAGCCTGGCGACAGCATCCGCAGGGACTGGCCGTCATACATGAACCGTTGTTTGCCCGGCAGACCATGACCGAAGGCCCTGCGGTCGACTGGGCGTTGCCCGACGCGCGTCCGTTACTGGGCATCAGGGTGCTGGATCTGACGCGCATCATCGCGGGCCCGGTGGCCACGCGCTTTCTCGCCAGCCTGGGGGCAAATGTGTTGCGTATCGATCCACCCGGCTGGCAGGAGCCGGGCGCGGATGAGGAGCTCGCCTGCGGCAAGCGCCGCGCCGTGCTGGACCTGAAACAGCCCGCTGACCGTGCACAGTTTATCTGGTTGCTGAAACAGGCCGATGTGCTTGTGCACGGTTACCGTGCCGATGCGCTGGAAAAGCTGGGATTTGATGCGGAATCGCTGCAAAGCCTGTGTCCCGGCCTGGTGGACGTGGGCCTGAATGCCTGGGGCTGGCAGGGCCCCTGGCGCAACCGGCGCGGTTTCGACAGTCTGGTGCAGATGGGTTGCGGTATTGCAGAACAGGGCATGCGCTGGAAGCAACATAATGCACCGGTGCCTCTGCCGGTTCAGGCGCTGGATCATGCCACGGGTTACCTGATAGCGGCGGCCGTGCTGGCCGGTCTGCGTCAGCGCCTTCATGAAGGCAGTGGGAGTCAGACGCGCCTGTCGCTGGCGCGCACCGCCTGGCTGCTGGAGCAGCACCGTTACGCCAGCGACATGGCCCATTCGGGGATCATCCCGCAGCACAGCGACAATCAGCCCAGCCTGGAACTTACACCGTGGGGAATCGGCGTGCGTCTGCACTCCGCCGCATGGCTGCCCGGCACCGCCCTGAAGTGTGCCACGCCCGGCTGCCCACCCGGCAGCCATCCGGCGACGTGGTAAATCAGGCGTCGTCGCCCTGCTCGCTGGCGCTTTCCACCAGCTCATCGTACATGGCCTGAATCGCTTCACGGCTCAACTCGGCCAGGGTGCGGTAAAAGGCGGTAGTGGCATGCGCCTCGACTTTGCCCAGGAATGCGCCGCACCACGGCATCAGAAACGTATCAAACAGCGCCAGTTGAGCGGCGCTTTCGTCTGCCGCAGACTGATCTTCCAGCCATGACGCCGCCAGCAACAGCGCGCCAAAATGGTCCGTCGGTGCTTCACCCAGCGGCATACCGCGCGAGGTTAAAAAGGCGCGGATCTCGGACTCCGGCTTTCCTTCCGGCCAGTGTGAGGCAAAGGGCGAAACGTTACATGATTCGCCAACAAACAGCGCCTCATAGTCGGCAGTCAGTGCCTGCGGATCGCTGCTCTGCTGTAACCGTTTCAACAGCGCATCCTGCTCCAGCGGCCACTGCGCCGCCAGTTTGCCTTCGCGAATCAGCGTAAACAGCGGTGCCAGCAGGGGATCCTGCGGATGGCGGTTAAACAGCGAGCCGATAATGCGGCACAGAATGGAAAACTCATTCATGAGTCAGAATTCCTTGAAGGAGAAAAATTAAAAGTCCGCCAGGTCGGGGATCGTCTTGCCCGTGCGCAGTGCCAGAAAATCGAGCAGGCGACGCGGCGTGACATTTAACACGCGATCCTCCGGAAAATCCACTTCTCTGGCGATACGCAGGCAGTGCTCAAAATTGCCCAGTATAAATGCTGTATGGGAATCAGAGCCGACGGCTTCGGCAATCGCCCGGCACGCTGCCATAATGGATACTTTATTGATATCGCATTGCGTTTAACAACGTAGTGCTGGCCACTGCCGTTTCTTACAGCGCAATGTTAATGGTAACTTGATACAACGATAAGTCTGAAAGCAGCCTTCAACAGCAAAAGCCCTCTCTTTTTTCACTCCTTATGCTCTCCTCTCGCTTTTCCAAGGTAATAAGCAGCAATAAAGCCTGCCAGAACTGAGCCTGCAAAGCCGCACAGTTTTAACGTCAGACTTTCAAAAAGGTACAGTGAAGTGAGGGCCAAAAACTCATGATCACGGTTATCGTACCTTCAATAAGATGTACAGAGAGTTTTCCTGCCCAATTCACACATTTCATTATTTATCCTATAGCGTGTTTGCCAGTATTCACTCATTGAACCCATACAGGGCTTTAGCAGGTTATGAATTCATATCAATTAATATGTTGTGCTGAAGTGTTTTTACATTATACGGAGGGTTGAGGCGACTTCTTTGATAAGGGCCATACTGACAGCGAAACTTGCCATCATACAACGATGCGTTGTATACGTAACACATCTGAGCATTCTTCGTGATTGCTAGTGTCAGAGACGCAACAACTTTGCTATTCCCCTCCCGCCTGAAAACTTGCACAAGCTAACTGATTGCGGAGAGGTTCTTTAACCTGCTCATCAGGTTTATTGCCTAACCCATAAAAGCCAAAGTAAGCAGGTAAGATTTACCGGAATGTTGGTGTATTCCTAAACCAACATTCCTTGATGAGGACGAACTAAAAGTCCGCCAGCTCGGGGATCGTCTTGCCCGTGCGCAGTGCCAGAAAATCGAGCAGGCGACGCGGCGTGACATTTAACACGCGATCCTCCGGAAAATCCACTTCTCTGGCGATACGCAGACAGTGCTCAAAATTGCCCAGGGTAAATGCCGTATGGGAATCAGAGCCGAAGGCCAGGCGTCCACCCGCCTTGCCGACGGCTTCGGCAATCGCCCGGCAGTTCGGTTCGCTGCCCGGACGCGAATGGGTAAAGGAGGAATTGTTCAGCTCCAGCGCCACATCGTAGTGTGCGGCCGCTTCGGTAATCGCCGGGATATCAACGGGGTATTTCGGGTTACCGGGATGGCTGATGATATGCACTAACCCTCCCGCCATGGCGGCAATCATCGCCTCGGTATTCTGAGTAAGGTCGCGCGGTGCATAGACGGGTTCGTGGAAGCCCGCCACAATCAGATCCAGCGATTCCAGCATCGGGCCGGAACAGTCGATTTCGCCCTGCTGGTTTTTGATGTTGGCCTCGATGCCGCGCAGGATCGCCACGCCGTCAATGATACGGGGCCAGATGCGCATATTCACAAAGTGCCAGTAGTGCGGTGCATCGGCCATATCCGGGCCGTGATCGGTGATGGCAAACAGTTTCAGGCCGTTCAGTTTAGCCTGCGCGACATAATCATGTAGCGTGCTGTAGGCGTGGGTGCTGGCAACCGTGTGCATGTGAAGATCGACGGGATACATTATCTGCTCCTGTAGGGGCCGGTTACGGCCCGAATCGTTAATAGCCACGTTGGCGATCGACGTAGCCCTGTGGGTTTTCACCTGCTTCAAGTTGAGTAATCGCGCGGGCAATGTAGTCCATCGCTTCCTCTTTCAGGGTGACCGCCGCATTATGCGGAGTAATTGTGACGCGCGGATGGAACCACAACGGATGATCGGCAGGCAGTGGCTCGACCTGGAAAACATCCAGTGCGGCGCCCTTTATTTGCCCGCTATCCAGGGCGGTGAGCAAATCGGCTTCCACGACCTGATCCCCACGAGCGAGGTTAAGGAAAAACGCGCCCTGCGGCAACCGGGCTAACAGTTTCTGATCAATCAGATTGCGCGTTTCTGCGGTGCTGGGCAGCAGATTGATCAGTACCTGAGTGTCACGCAGGAAATCGTCCAGCGCGTCGCGCCCGGCGAAGCTGGTCACACCGGCAATCTGCTTGGCTGAACGGCTCCAGACGCGCACCGGGAATCCCCTGGCCGTCAGGCTTTTCGCCACCTGTTGCCCCAGCACGCCCGCGCCTAAAATCCCGATATGAAACTGGTCACGCGAATACGACGGCAGCGGTTGCCACTGGGCCGACTGCTGCTGCTGTTGGTAATCATCAAAGCGACGAAACCAGCCCAGCACCCGACAGACCGCGTACTCCTGCATCTGTTGCGCCATGCCTGTGTCTTCCAGACGATAAAGGGGAACACTGTCTGACAGCATGTCCGGGTTTTGCTGCAGCTGACGCAAAATTTCGTCGACGCCCGCCCCCAGCGCAAATACCCCTTTCAGGTCATTGCGGCCCCGCAGCATGGCCGGCGGCGGCGAACGGACCAGCGCATAATCTGCCGGGGACGTATCGTCGGTCGTCCAGTGACGGACACGTGCATGGGGTAAGCGCTGCTGTAACCCGCTGATCCAGTCGTCAGCAGGTTGCGATGGATGAAACCAGATGATGTCCATAGTGATCCTCTTTTTTTCTCAGCCTCGGGGAAAAGTGGTCTGAGGGCAAGCGGAGCCTGAAAAAAAAGCACAAAATTTCGCAGGCTATAATCATCAATAAGTTACGCGGCTTCACATTTCCGCCGGACGAAAGGGTGAAAATTGCGGTTAAGGTCTAAAGTTGGAGAGTGGTCAATGCGTGACACATGATCACATTTCGGACAAGGAGAAACACCGATGAGAAACACTGAGGTAACAACGACTAAACGGTCTCAACGTCATGCGCCCGTTTTGCTTGGCGTGTTGTTAAGTGCGACCGTTTTCAGCACCTGGGCAGCCGAGGATTCCCGATTACTGACCAGTCAACCCCAGCCGCCCGATGTCCGTTTAGGACCGTTGTTCAACGCCGTACAACAGGCAAAATTTTACCCTGACCAAAAGACGTTTGCAGATGCCGTGCCTAAATATGATCCGTCCTCCACTCTGGCCGACTGGCAGATGCAGAAGAATCAGCGCGGTTTTGATTTAAAGCGCTTCGTCGCCGCGAATTTCACCCTGCCCACCGACAGTGACAAATATGTGCCGCCTGCGGGCCAGAACCTTCGTGACCATATTAACGGCCTGTGGCCGGTGTTAACGCGGACGACAAGTAACACAGGAAAATATGACTCGTTGCTGCCGTTGCCCAAACCCTATGTGGTGCCAGGCGGGCGTTTCCGTGAGGTTTACTACTGGGACAGCTACTTTACCATGCTCGGCCTGGCGGAAAGCGGCCACTGGGATAAAGTGCAGGATATGGTGGACAACTTCGCCTCGCTGCTGGATCGCTATGGCCACATTCCCAACGGCAACCGCACTTATTACCTGAGTCGCTCGCAGCCGCCATTCTTTAGCCTGATGGTGGATCTGCTGGCGACGCATGAAGGCGATAACGTCTATGTGCGTTATTTGCCGCAGTTACAAAAAGAGTACGATTACTGGATGGCAGACAGCGACAGCGTCGCCGCAGGTAATGCCAGCAAGCGGGTGGTCAAACTGGCCGACGGGACAGTGCTGAACCGCTACTGGGACGCACGCGACGTGCCGCGTACCGAATCATGGATGGACGACATTGCAACGGCGAACAAAGCGCCACAGCGCAACAAAGCAGAGATGTATCGTGATCTGCGCGCCGGTGCGGCATCGGGCTGGGATTTCAGCTCGCGCTGGTTTACCGATGCGCATAACCTTTCGACCATCCGCACCACGCAACTGGCCCCGGTCGATCTCAACAGCCTGATGTTCCATCTGGAAAAAACGCTCTCGACGGCGTATCGCCTGAATAAACAGGATGCGCAGGCTAAAGCCTTTGCCGATCGGGCTGAAAAACGTCAGGCGGCAATTAACCGCTATCTGTGGGACAGCAAACAGGGCTGGTACGCCGACTACGACTGGAAAACGCGTAAGATTCATCCGCAGCTAACGGCTGCTACGCTGTTTCCGCTCTATATGCAGATTGCCAGTGACAAGCAGGCTGACAGCACCGCCAGCGCGGTGGAAAAACAGCTGCTGAAACCGGGCGGTCTGGTGACCACCACAGTGAACAACGGCCAGCAATGGGACGCTCCCAACGGCTGGGCACCGCTGCAGTGGGTGGCCGTTGAAGGGCTGGAGCACTATAAAAAGCCGCAACTGGCGCAGCAGGTGGGTCTGCGTTTCCTGCGTAACGTTCAGCTGACGTACGATAAAGAGCATAAGCTGGTCGAAAAATACGTGGTCGAAGGCTACAATCTTGGCGGCGGCGGTGGTGGTGAATATCCGCTTCAGGACGGTTTTGGCTGGACGAACGGGGTCACGTTAAAATTGCTGGATAAATATTGTCCGAAAGATAAAACCTGTAACAGCGCCCACGATATTCCCGAGGCGCAAAGCAGCGCGAAATAAAGCGAACAGGCGAGAGATCGCGTTAACATAAAAAAGGCCCGCTGCGATGCGGGCCTTTTTTGGTTATCTGCGTACGTTAACTGCGTACTTTGCGGTAGATAAACAGCACAACCAGCGCGCCGATGACCGCGACGACAAAGCTACCGAAGGGCTTTGTTGAATAAATCAGATTCGGGGCGAGTGTCCCTGTAGCAGGGCAGAGTTTCAGGCAATACGGACACTTTCTGGCATTCCTGCCTTTGTCATTCTGTTCAGCGCTCGAACCATGGCCAGAGC
>NZ_VZPF01000076.1 GCF_008801695.1 Pantoea stewartii subsp. stewartii | reverse complement strand
AGGCGAAGCGCCTCAAGGAGCCATGTCCGGTGTTTCACGCGATAGTGTCCATTAAAAAATGATGGACACTATTTTCCCGGAACCGGAGCCCGCTGCACAGACGGTTTAAATGTGACGCTTACATTTAAAGCAACATAATAGATGCATTTCGTTAACTCCGCAGAGATCGTCTTGACGGCACTCCGCCCTCCATTAAACAAAAACTGCATAATTTAAAATATTTTTAATCATTATATTTCAATAAATTAACCGCAAAAATCCCGTCTTTCAGTGAAACACGCTCCGTCCTTGCATGGCTGATCATGATCCAAATCAACTTCTGTAACTGTTGCCTTTGTTATCATTTTTTCAGACAACTTTTGGAGTGAGTTAGTGTGAAAGCTGACAATCCTTTTAATCTGTTATTACCCGCCGCGATGGCGAAAGTGGCTGAAGATGCTGGCGTTTATAAAGCCACTAAACATCCCCTCACCACGACCTTTCTGGCCTTTACTGCGGGCATGTTCATCTCGATTGCTTTCGTGTTTTACATCACGGCTACCACGGGCAGCGGTCCTGTGCCTTATGGCCTGGCAAAACTGATCGGCGGCATCTGTTTTTCACTGGGACTCATACTGGTCGTGGTATGCGGTGCCGATCTTTTCACATCTACCGTCCTCATTGTGGTCGCCAAAGCCAGTGGACGCATCACCTGGGGGCAACTGGCACGAAACTGGATAACCGTTTATATCGGTAACCTGGCTGGCGCGTTATTTTTCGTCACGCTCATGTGGTTCTCCGGTGAACAGATGGTGGCAAACGGCGCGTGGGGATTAAACGTCCTGCAAACAGCCGACCATAAAATGCATCATACTTTTATCGAAGCCGTTTGCCTCGGCACATTGGCCAATTTGATGGTCTGCCTGGCGGTCTGGATGAGCTATTCAGGACGGACATTGACCGATAAAAGCCTGATTATGATTTTGCCGGTGGCCATGTTTGTCGCCTGTGGTTTTGAACACAGTATCGCCAATATGTTTTTGATTCCTTTCGCGATCGTGATACGCGACTTTTCCGGGCCTGAGTTTTGGCAGGCCGCAGGGGCCACAGCAGCACAGTTCCCGGCCCTCACCGTTAAAAACTTTATTTTCGACAATCTGATTCCGGTCACGCTCGGTAACATCATTGGCGGCGGCCTGCTAGTCGGATTGACCTACTGGGTAATTTACTTACGCGGTGGTAAAGAAACGCACTAATCCTGTCTCAACGGCATATCGCAGCCTGGTACGCCCGAGAGCAAAAGTCTCCTTAAATAAGGCAGGTATATTATGACCGAACGTAATGCAAAACTCGCTTCAGCCTGGCAGGGATTTACTGAAGGCGAATGGCAGAACAGCGTCAACGTACGCGACTTTATTCAGAAAAACTATACGCCTTATGAAGGCGACGAGTCCTTTCTGGCCGGTGCCACCGAGGCCACCACAACCCTGTGGGAGAGCGTGCTGGAAGGCATCAAAATTGAAAACCGCACCCATGCACCAGTCGATTTTGATACCGATCTTGCCTCAACCATCACTTCCCACGATGCCGGTTACATCAATAAATCACTGGAAAAAATTGTTGGCCTGCAAACCGAAGCCCCGTTGAAACGCGCCATTATTCCTTTTGGCGGTATCAAAATGGTTGAAGGCTCATGCAAGGTCTATGGTCGTGAACTCGACGCGTCTCTGAAAAAGATTTTCACGGAATACCGCAAAACGCATAACCAGGGTGTTTTTGATGTTTATACACCTGACATTTTACGCTGCCGTAAATCTGGCGTATTGACCGGCCTGCCTGATGCTTATGGTCGTGGACGCATCATTGGTGATTATCGTCGTGTTGCCCTATACGGCATTGATTATCTGATGGCGGATAAGTTTGCTCAGTTCACCTCACTGCAAAACGATCTTGAAAACGGCGTAAACCTGGAAGCCACGATTCGCCTGCGGGAAGAAATTGCTGATCAGCATCGTGCGCTTGAACAAATTAAAGCGATGGCAGCCAAATACGGTCATGATATTTCTGGCCCGGCCACCAACGCGGCTGAAGCCGTTCAGTGGACCTATTATGGCTATCTGGCTGCAGTTAAATCACAGAACGGCGCGGCCATGTCTTTTGGCCGGGTGTCGACTTTCCTCGATATCTACATCGAACGCGACCTCCAGGCAGGTAAACTGAACGAAGAGCAGGCACAGGAACTGATTGACCATCTGGTCATGAAACTGCGCATGGTCCGCTTCCTGCGTACACCGGAATACGATGAGCTGTTTTCTGGCGACCCTATCTGGGCCACCGAATCGCTGGCGGGGATGGGCGTTGATGGTCGCACGCTGGTCAGTAAAACCACGTTCCGTTTCCTGAACACGCTGTACACCATGGGCCCCTCCCCTGAACCAAACATGACCATTCTGTGGTCTGAAAAACTGCCCGTTAACTTCAAAAAATATGCGGCTAAAGTTTCAATCGACACCTCGTCACTGCAGTATGAAAATGACGACCTGATGCGTCCTGACTTTAACAACGATGATTACGCCATTGCCTGCTGTGTCAGCCCTATGATCGTCGGCAAGCAAATGCAGTTCTTTGGTGCCCGCGCCAACCTGGCAAAAACCTTGCTGTACGCGATCAACGGCGGCATGGACGAAAAACTGAAAATGCAGGTGGGGCCGAAAGAAGCCAAAATCATGGATGAAGTGCTCGATTTCGACGTCGTGATGGCCCGTCTGGATCACTTCATGGACTGGCTGGCAAAACAGTATGTCACCGCACTGAACATCATCCACTTCATGCATGATAAATACAGCTATGAAGCGTCACTCATGGCGCTGCACGATCGTGATGTTTACCGAACCATGGCCTGCGGTATCGCCGGACTGTCTGTGGCTGCGGATTCACTCTCAGCCATTAAATATGCCAAAGTGAAACCCGTACGTGATGAAGATGGCCTGGCAATTGATTTCGACATCGAAGGCGACTATCCCCAGTTCGGTAACAACGATCCGCGCGTGGACGACCTGGCATGCGACCTGGTTGAACGGTTTATGAAGAAAATTCAGAAACTGGAAACGTATCGCAACGCGGTGCCAACGCAGTCCGTTCTGACCATTACCTCTAACGTCGTTTATGGCAAGAAAACCGGTAATACGCCAGACGGCCGCCGTGCAGGCGCCCCCTTTGGCCCTGGCGCTAACCCTATGCACGGTCGCGACCAGAAAGGAGCGGTAGCATCGCTGACCTCGGTAGCGAAATTACCCTTTGCGTACGCTAAAGACGGTATCTCTTATACTTTCTCCATCGTGCCTAATGCGCTTGGCAAAGATGATAATGTACGTAAAACCAATCTGGCAGGACTAATGGATGGTTACTTCCATCATGAGGCCAGTATTGAAGGCGGCCAGCATCTGAATGTTAACGTGATGAACCGGGAAATGTTGATGGACGCGATGGATAACCCTGAGAAATATCCTCAGTTAACCATCCGCGTTTCGGGCTATGCCGTTCGCTTTAACTCGCTCACCAAAGAGCAGCAGCAGGACGTGATTACCCGTACCTTTACCCAGTCACTCTAGTTCGCCCTTGAGGCTCCTTCATGGAGCCTCTTCTTTCGAGTCAGGTATGGTCGCTGTCTGTATGACGGATAACCACCAAAATTGATTTCCCGTTCAGAGCGTACCGGAGAGTGCGCCACCTGCTTCGCAGGCTCATCAGGAGAATACATCGCAATGTCTGCCATTGGTCGCATCCACTCATTTGAATCATGCGGAACCGTAGACGGTCCCGGCATCCGTTTTATCACCTTTTTTCAGGGCTGCCTGATGCGCTGCCTGTACTGCCACAACCGTGATACATGGGACACGCATTGCGGCAAAGAAATTACCGTCGACGCGCTCATGGCGGACGTTCTGTCTTATCGCCATTTCATGAATGCGTCCGGTGGCGGGGTGACGGCTTCAGGCGGTGAGGCCATTTTGCAGGCGGAGTTTGTGCGCGACTGGTTTCGCGCATGTCAAGCTGAGGGCATTCATACCTGCCTTGACACCAACGGCTTTGTCCGCCGCTACGATCCCGTTATTGATGAATTACTGGATGCAACAGATTTGGTGATGCTTGACCTCAAGCAGATGAACAATGACATCCACCAGATTCTTGTCGGTGTGTCGAATCATCGCACACTCGATTTTGCGCGCTATCTTCAGAAGAAAGGAAAACGGACGTGGATTCGTTTCGTCGTCGTGCCCGGCTATTCTGATGATGATGACAGTGTCCATCGCTTAGGTGCATTTACGCAGGATATGGCAAATGTGGAGAAGATTGAGCTTCTGCCTTATCACGAGCTGGGTAAGCATAAATGGATTGCGATGGGTGAAGAGTACAAGCTCGACGGTGTAAAACCGCCCAGTAAAGCGACCATGGAACGGGTCAAGCATATTCTTGCCAGCTACGGACATGAAGTGATGTATTGACAGGCCACGTCACCGCAGTCAGTAAACGATAACCGTCTGACAGTCAGCGCAGCCAGACGGCGAAGGTTAAGCCAGGCGCCCTGTCACCGCCTGGTTATCGTTATGATCAGGCATGTGCCACTGGCGTGGCATGATGATCGGCCTTACGCAGTAACATGACTAAGTAAACCAGCGCTACCGCCGCGATCATAACGAACAGCAGACGGTCGGAATAACTTTGCATCAGCATGGCCGTCATGCTTGGTCCGGCCAGGCTGCCCACGGTGTAGCTCAGTAACAGCGCCTGGTTCATTGCCACCAGTTCATGGTGCGCCACGGTTTCGCAGGCCCATGACATGGCGACCGGATAAAGCGTAAAACCTGCCAGCCCCAGCACAAACAGAGCTGGGGCCATCGCGGCATTTGTCAGCATCGCAATCGCCCCGAGGATCACCACAAATACCTGCACTCGCAGTACCATCATGCGGCCAAAGCGGTCAGCAAGCCGACCAATCGGCCACTGCCCGACAATGCCGGCACTCACCAGCAAGGCCATCCAGTAACCCACGTTGGCATCACTCATACCCTGATGAGAAAGATAGAGCGGCATCAAGCCGTACAGCGATCCCAGAACAATGCCAGAAATAATACAGCCGTTAATACCGAGACGAGAACTGCGACGACGCAGCATAGGTAAAATTCGTCCGCCTGGCGTAGCTTCTACGGTATCGCTGTTGGCGGAAACCTGCGTGAAGATTAACGGTAAGATGGCGCTGATGACCGTGGCGGTTACCCAGGGAATCACACTCAGTAATTCGGTAGACAGTTTGCTCACCAGCAGTTGTCCGGCAACCGTACCCAGGTAATAGACGATCATATAGGCAGCGAGCAACTGCCCACGGTTACGTACTGTTCCACTGCATAACAATGCGCTTTCCACCACGACCCAGACTAAAGCGCAGCCGATACCGGCCGTGAAGCGGAGCAATGTCCATGCCCAGAATCCTTCCAGCGCCAGCATGCACAGTGTCGACAGCGCAAAAAGGCCGGTCGCCAGATAATAGCTTCGGTTAAAACCGTATCGCTTGATCAGCCAGCCAGCCACTAAAGTGCCCAGCAGGTTACCGGTGTAATACGACGAACTCACGACGCCTACCTGCCATGTTGCCAGCGCATCATGCGTCAGCCAAAGGGGCACTAACGTATTCAGTACCGCAATGGAAACTGTCATTAATAACAGGCCGCAAAGCAGCAATATCACAGGACGTGACCAGGTCGACATAGGAGATAAAAACCAAAAGAAATGAAGGAAATTGCGCGCAGTTTGCCATCGCGCGTTGTAAAGTCAACGGGAGGAATGAGGGTGCAGCACATTTTGCTGCGTGACCATTTAAATTATTTATCTTCAGTAAGTTAGCCATCTGTCAGGCATCAGATAACTTTGCGCTATCTCTATGATAATCTGGATTTTTACGCTTTCTGCCCGCGTCGTCATCGATAATGTTTATTTGTGATAAATTTTAAACGTGTTGAGAATGCCTCGCGGTAAAGATAAAAAAACCCAGCCTGAGCTGGGTTATTTTAGACAGGGTAAACGCTTAGCCAATAAATTCCAGGCCGTTCATATAAGGACGTAATACCTCTGGCACGGCGATGCGGCCGTCCTGCTGCTGGTAATTTTCCAGCACGGCAACCAGTGTACGTCCTACGGCCAGGCCCGAGCCATTCAGGGTATGCACCAGACGCGGTTTTTTATCCTGCTTATTGCGGGTTCGCGCCTGCATACGGCGAGCCTGGAAATCCCCCATGTTTGAGCAAGAAGAGATTTCACGGTAGGTATTTTGCGCCGGTAACCATACTTCTAAATCGTAGGTTTTTGTCGCACCAAAGCCCATATCACCGCTGCACAGCAAGACCTTGCGATACGGCAGGTTCAGCAGTTGCAACACTTTTTCAGCATGGCCAACCAGCTCTTCCAGCGCATCCATAGAGGTTTCAGGCGCGACGATTTGCACCATTTCAACTTTGTCGAACTGGTGCATACGGATGAGCCCACGCGTATCACGGCCATAGGAGCCTGCTTCAGAGCGGAAGCAGGGTGTATGTGCCGTAAGCTTCAGCGGCAGGCTCTCTTCTTCAACGATTTCATCCCGCACAAGGTTCGTCAGCGGCACTTCAGCGGTCGGAATAAGCGCGTAATGGCTGCTTTCGGATTCTTCTTCCAGCGGACGGGTATGGAACAGATCTTCACCAAACTTAGGTAACTGGCCTGTACCGTATAAGGTCGCATGGTTAACCAAGTAAGGGACGTAAGTTTCCAGATAACCATGTTGTTCCGTGTGCAGGTCAATCATGAACTGGCTGAGCGCACGGTGCAGGCGAGCAATCTGGCCTTGCATAACCACGAAGCGTGAGCCGGTGAGTTTCACTGCCGCAGCAAAGTCCAGCCCTTTAGCCGCTTCGCCCAGCTCAACGTGATCTTTCACCTCAAAATCAAACTGGCGGGGTTCACCCCAGCGACTGATTTCCAGGTTTTCCGTGTCGTCTTTCCCCAGCGGCACTTCATCCGCAGGAAGATTCGGCAGCGCCAGGCTGAAATCGCGGATCTGATTTTGCAGCTCGTCCAGTTCTGGTATAGCCGCATCCAGGCGTTCGCCCAGGCTGTTCACTTCCTGACGCAGTGGCTCGATGTCTTCCCCACGTGCTTTGGCCTGACCGATGGATTTGGAGCGGGAGTTGCGCTCGGCCTGCAGGTTTTCCGTTTCAACCTGCAAGACTTTGCGACGCTCTTCGAGCGAACGCAGCATTTCCACATCCAGTTTAAATCCTCGGCGTGCCAGTTTTTCTGCGACTGCGTCTGGCTCATTACGCAGCAGATTGGGATCGAGCATGCTTATCCTGTGTATTTATGAGTTAAAAGAAGGGGACGCATTCCCGCTGGAATGCGTTGAAAACATTGACCACATTACCGCAACGTCTGTTTCAGCGGTAGCGTTTTGTCGGGCTATTTTGATCGAGTTCAGCCAGCCAGGCCAGCTTTTCGCCAATTTTGCCTTCAAGACCGCGTTGAGTGGGATGATAGTAACGCGTTTGCGCCATTTCGGGTGGGAAATAGACTTCACCCGCAGCATAGGCATTGGCTTCGTCATGCGCATAGCGATAGCTTTCGCCCAGCCCCATCTCTTTCATCAGCTTCGTGGGGGCATTGCGCAAATGATCGGGAACATCGAAATCTGGATGGTCGCGTGCATCACGCATCGCCGCCTTAAACGCGTTATAGACGGCGTTACTTTTTGGCGCACAGGCGAGATAGACAATGGCCTGCGCAATCGCGCGCTCCCCTTCTGCCGGACCAACCCGGGTGAAACAGTCCCAGGCCGCGATAGCCACCTGCATGCCTCGTGGATCGGCATTGCCGACGTCTTCAGACGCAATGGCCAGTAGCCGACGCGCGACATACAGCGGATCGCCACCGGCGGTAATAATACGGGCGTACCAGTACAGGGCGGCATCCGGCGCCGATCCCCGGACGGATTTATGCAAGGCAGAAATCAGGTCATAAAAGCGATCGCCTTTATTATCGAACCGGGCAGACCGTTCCCCCGCCACTTCGGTCAGCAACTGGGGCGTCAGCTCGCGTTTGCCTGTGCCGTTGGTTTCGGCCATATCGGCCATCATTTCCAGCGTATTCAGGGCACGACGTGCATCGCCGTTGACCAGTTCCGCAATCATACGCCGCGTATTGTCAGGTAACAGGATATCGCTGTTGCCATAACCCCGACTGGCATCCTGCATCGCCTGGTCAAGCACCTGCTCAATATCTTCTGTGGTCAGGGATTTAAGTAAATAGACACGAGCACGTGACAGCAGTGCGGAGTTAAGCTCAAAGCTGGGATTTTCTGTCGTGGCACCGATAAACGTGATAGTGCCGTCTTCAATATGGGGAAGAAACGCATCCTGCTGACTTTTGTTGAAGCGATGGACTTCATCTACAAACAGGATAGTGCGGCGGCCCGCCTGCTTGCTCAGCCTTGCGCGTTCAATGGCTTCACGAATCTCTTTGACACCAGAGGTGACCGCAGAAATACGCTCAACGTCCGCATTGCCATAGTGAGCGATAATCTCGGCCAGCGTTGTTTTTCCTGTCCCTGGCGGTCCCCAGAGAATCATGGAGTGCAGGTGCCCCGCTTCGATCGCGCGCGGCAACGGTTTACCGGCAGCCAGCAGGTGCTGCTGTCCAATGTATTGCTTCAGGGTTGCTGGCCGCATACGCGCGGCCAGCGGTTTAAAATCTTCACTGGAAAAATCCAGGGACAGGTTACCCACTACCACCTCACTGACGTTGGTCATCCACCGTGACGCCTTTTGGCGGGGTGAATGTGAATTTATCCGGGCTAATCGGGCCGTTTTTCTGGCTCTTTAGCTGGTAGTTACTGCGCTGTCCATCCTGCTCGACGGCGCTAAACTGATTAATGGTGCCATCTGGCGTCACGTCAATCGTGAACTGCTTGAGGTTGCCATCGCTTTTCTTCGGCGTCAGTTCAAATTTGTCACCCTGCTGTTTTACATTGTATTGCTGCCAGTCACTGGCCTGGTTACGGGCAATCAACATAAACGGTGTATTGCTGGTCGCATTCTTCAACAGGCTGACCGTAGCTTGTTCAACAAACGGGTTATAGAACCATAACGATTTCCCGTCAGAAATAATGATGCTCTCGTCGGGTGCGGTCATATGCCAGTTGAACAGGCTGGGGCGCTTAACCCAGAGCTCGCCTTCACCCTCCTGCACGTTGGCACCGCTGCCATCGGTCACCTTTTGAGTAAAGCTGGCGTGGAAGCTGTTAACTTTATTAAGGCGCTGTTGCAGGTCGCTCGACGCATCGGCGAGAACGTTGGCTGACCCCAAAGCGGCCAGCAGGCCTAAGGCGATTACGCGTAATTTCATCTGCTTAAATCCTTATTAAATCGTTTCCCGTTGATCACGTGACTAAGCCTGGTCGCTGTCCTGCGTTTAATACAGGAGAAAAAACCGAAACACTAATCAACTATGGGGGTTTACCGCTAAAAAACAATGAGCCAGTGGAAACTGGCTCAGTGTTTTGTGTTTCAAAGCTTATCGTTCACGCTTTACATATCATGGGGTGGTGGAGAGAGCACTTCACGGTTACCGTTGTGGCCCGGTGACGAGACGATGCCCTGTGCTTCCATCTGTTCAATGATGCGCGCAGCACGGTTATAACCGATACGGAACTGACGCTGTACGCCCGAAATCGAGGCGCGTCGCTTATCCACCACAAAGGCAACAGCCTGATCGAACAACGGATCGAGTTCTTCATCGCTGTCAATGCCGCCCCCGCCTTCACTTTCTTCGCCCGCCGTAATGCTTTCAATATATTGCGGACGGCCGCGCGCTTTCCAGTCCTGCACGACAGCATGTACTTCCTGATCGCGCACAAAGGCACCGTGAACACGCACCGGCATTGATGAGTTGGGCGGCATGTAAAGCATATCGCCCATCCCCAGTAACGATTCTGCACCGCCCTGATCAAGGATGGTTCGCGAGTCAATTTTACTTGAGACAGTAAACGCGATACGGGTAGGAATGTTGGCTTTGATGAGGCCGGTAATGACGTCAACTGACGGACGCTGGGTTGCCAGAACAAGGTGGATTCCCGCCGCACGCGCTTTCTGTGCAAGACGTGCAATCAGTTCTTCCACTTTCTTACCGACAGCCATCATCAAATCGGCGAACTCATCCACCATCACCACGATGTAAGGCAGTTTTTCCAGCACTGGCGGCGTCATATCCATGCTGTCGCCTGGCTTCCAGAACGGATCGGGAATCGGCCGCCCCATTGCATCCGCCTGCGCCACTTTTTCGTTGTAGCCGGCTAGATTACGTACACCTAGCGCCGACATCAGCTTATAGCGACGCTCCATCTCACCGACACTCCAGCGCAGCGCGTTCGCCGCATCTTTCATATCGGTCACGACTTCGGTCAGCAGGTGCGGAATGCCTTCGTAAACGGAAAGCTCGAGCATCTTGGGGTCAATCATAATAAAGCGCACGTCTTCCGGCGTGGCTTTATACAGCATGCTGAGGATCATCGCATTCACGCCGACGGACTTACCGGAACCGGTTGTACCCGCTACCAGTAAGTGTGGCATTTTAGCCAGATCGGCGACGACCGGCTGGCCGGCAATATCTTTACCCAGCACCACAGACAGCGGCGAGGGATTGTCACGGAATTTTGGACAATCCAGCACTTCACGCAGGTAAACGGTCTGGCGATGTCGGTTGGGTAATTCCAGACCAACATAGGGTTTGCCAGGGATCACTTCAACCACACGCACTGCCGTAGTCGACAGGGAGCGGGCCAAATCGCGTGACAGGTTAGAGATACGCGCCGCTTTCACGCCCGGCGCGAGATCCAGTTCAAAACGGGTAATCACAGGTCCTGGCGAAATGCCCACCACCTCGGCCTTGACGCGGTAGTCACCCAGACGCGCTTCAACCAGTCTTGCTGTCTGTTCAAGGGCGAACATATCAACCGGTTCTTCCTCTTCCGGCGGCGCGGTCAGGAGATCGAGTGACGGTAAGGGTGTAGAAGGTTTTTCCAGTGGCTGCTCGTGACGCATCAGGAAGGGGTGAATCAGGCTGTCATGCACGGATGGCTTCGCCTCCGTGACCGGCTCCGGCTGCTGCGCAGGCGCGGCAAAATGATCGGCCGCAAAGGTCTGGGCCGATTCTACACGCTGAGCCGCAGGCTGTTCTGGTGCAGCCTGAACGTGCTGCCAGGGCTCATGTTGTGGCGCAACCTCGCTGACGTCCGGCGATGCTGCAATGGTGAACAGCGGCTCGACAGGGCCATCGTCGACCAGGTCCTTCATTGGGGAGAAATCGAAGGCCGCTGACGTATCCAGATTGAAAACGGGTGCATTGTCTTCAGGCACCGTTTCATAGCGCTGTTGCTGTTGCTGTGCGAACTGACGCGCCAGCGAGGCCTGCTGCAATGCCAGCTCATCGTCCTCGTGCGCGTCGTCCTGCTGCCAGCTTTCGCCATAGCGTTGCTGCTGCTCTGACTGGAACGCCTGACGCAACTCTGCCTGTTGCAGCGCATCCTGCTCCTCTGCTGACCAGTCAGTGAGTGACGTATCTTCTTTCGTAGGTTGTGATGACGGCAGTTCAGCACGTTTGGCTTTTTCTTCCGCCATACGCTGTGAAGGCAGTTTAATACCATACGAGGCCAGCTCACGTCGGGTAGGCAGTTTAACCGGATTAGGCCGCGGCAGCGCCGGACCAATCCCCTGTTTCACCTGTGGATTCGACACCGTTTCAGGGACAGGTTCAAACAGCGGTGAGGATGCTGATGATGCTGCGGTTGCCGCAGCACCGGCGACGGCAGCGCTGTTTAGCGAGGCTGCCGACGTGGCTTCACGCCAGTTACCCATTTTGGGTTCGTCATCCTCATAAGCGGTAAAGTGCGGGGCAGCCGCCGGTGCATCGTCCGGTAACTCAAAGCGGTAGCGCGGCGGTTCAGTGAGAGGCTTCTCCTGTGACACCGGCTCGCGCGGTGCAGTGTGCGTCACCGGGGCAGGATGAGGCGATGCCGCAACAGGCGAAACAGGTTCAGGCGTCGCTGCAACCTGTTCAGGCTCAGGTGAAGCTGATGGCGCACTGACAGGCGTTGCCGCCATTGTTTCGGCGGCAGGCTGCGCAGGTGCTGTGGCAGTAGTCTGAGCACTTGCCGTCGGTGTCGTGGTCGCAGATACTTCGGCTGTGGCCGCAACAGCGGCGCGGGTAGCGGTGGCGGCCCTGGCTAACAGTGGATCGTGCGCATCCAGATCGGGCTGCGCCTTACGCGGCGCGGCCAGCAATACGTCATCGTCGTCGTCCGTCTGAGCATGAAGGACGGGTGCGCTCTCGTGATAATCGTCTGCTTCGTCCTCTTCATGCCAGGGTTCATCGTGACGTGAGCGGTTGCTGGCGAATGTCAGCACGCCCATGACCACGCCACCGATTCTTTCCGCAAAGGTTAACCATGACCAGCCCGTATACAGCGTGATCCCTGCGGCCCAGATGCAGAGCAAAGTCAGTGTGCCACCTGCCGGACTGAACCAGGGTGAAATGGCATTACTTACGAGGCTGCCAATGACGCCTCCGGAAGCAAAATACCAGATGTCGTCCGCGTTGAGCGCGGCCATCCCACAGGTGGTAACGACCAGGGCCAGGACACCGATTAAGCGTAAACCAATGGCAAAGTAGTCCACATAATCCTGGTTATCCCGCTGGCGAAACGCTATCCAGCACAGCCCCAGTATGACCGGCGGAATGGCATAGGCCATCACACCAAAGATGAAAAGCAACGTATCAGCCAGCCATGCGCCGACTGTGCCACCCATGTTATGGATAGGTTCATGCCAGGCCGTTTGCGACCAGCTCGGATCGGAAGGATTAAAGCTGACCAGGGAAACCATCAGGTAGATGGCGAACAATGCCACCAAAATAAGTAACGCTTCCAGCAGACGGCGTCCGCTGCTCAGCGACTGTAACGAAACGTCTTTATCTTCTGTGTATTCCTGGCTCAAGAGATCTCTCCAGGTGCCTGTAAAGTAAGAAACAACAGCGTCGGGCTCACCCGACGCTGGTCCTGTATGTATTCACAGGAGTGTACCGAAATTTCCCAAGCTTTGCACCTGCCACGCATCAGCGCGTTTTGATCACCAGACGATTGCTCTGTTTGACCTCTTCCATCACCACATAAGTACGCGTGTCGTTTACGCCTGGCAGGCGCAGCAAGGTTTCACCCAGCAGCTTGCGGTAAGCGGACATATCAGGCACGCGCGTTTTAAGCAGGTAGTCGAAATCACCAGAAACCAGGTGACACTCTTGAGTTTCCTCAAGTTTTTGCACAGCGGCGTTAAATTGCTCAAACACATCAGGTGCGCCACGATTCAGAGTAATCTCAACAAATACCAGTAATGAAGCATCCAGGTAGTGAGGGTTGAGTTGCGCAGTATAGCCAAGGATGAATCCCTGGCGTTCAAGACGGCGTACACGCTCAAGACAAGGTGTAGGAGATAATCCTACACGTTTGGAAAGTTCCACGTTTGAGATGCGACCGTCTTTCTGCAATTCATTGAGAATGTTTCTGTCGATCCTGTCGAGATCCTTACCGGGGCGTTTCTTATTATCTACCATTATTATTGTCTCTCTTCATTCCTTCCCTTTACCTGCCATCCCCTGAAAACGGTCATTGTTCGGGGCATTTTTGAAGTGAAATAACGGCGTCTGAGCGCATTCGTACCTATTTGTATGACGCATGCTGTCTGTCCACCGCATGCGTCATGACCAATATCAGACGATAAAATTCGTTCGGTACTCTGCCCAAAACCCGGCGGCAACACCCGTTTTGTTCAGACTAAGTTATTCGCTTCTCACACTGTTTTCGCAAATGCGCAGGCGATTGTCAAAGTAAAATGTCTAAATTCAGGACAAGATGCCAGACACTTCGCTGGGTCACTGTTTTTAAATGAGTATTTTCGTGCGATAGTGGTCTGTAAACTGAATTTTTGCCCCCCTTTTGGCACAGGAGACAGCCGAAAAAGCCATTCATCGTCTACGCCGTTTGCAGCAATCGCTAACAAAAGTGCGCAAGTGTTGTCATTGCTACGGCATATTCCCTACAATCGCAGGTTATGTCAGGTGAATAAAACTGAGGAACGCATGAGTACGGCTAAACACAGTAAGTTGCTCATTTTGGGCTCTGGTCCGGCAGGTTATACCGCGGCCGTCTATGCTGCACGCGCCAATTTGAATCCAGTACTGATTACCGGGCTGGAAAAAGGCGGTCAGCTGACCACCACGACGGAAGTGGAAAACTGGCCGGGCGACCCGCATGATCTGACAGGTCCCTCGCTGATGGAACGTATGCATGAGCATGCCGAGAAATTTAACACGGAAATTATTTCCGATCATATTCATACGGTCGATCTGCAGAACCGTCCCTTCCGTCTGACCGGTGACAGTGGCGAATATACTGCCGATGCGCTGATTATTGCCACGGGTGCATCAGCACGCTATCTGGGCTTACCGTCGGAAGACGCTTTTAAAGGCAAAGGCGTTTCGGCCTGTGCGACCTGTGATGGTTTCTTCTACCGCAACCAAAAAGTCGCCGTTATCGGTGGCGGAAATACCGCGGTTGAAGAAGCACTTTATCTGGCGAATATCGCCTCTGAAGTGCATTTAATTCACCGCCGCGACAGCTTCCGCGCAGAGAAAATCCTTATTGATCGTCTGATGGAAAAAGTCAGCAACGGCAATATCGTGTTGCATACACACAGAACGCTGGAAGAAGTGGTCGGCGATCAGATGGGCGTGACGGGGCTGACGCTACGTTCAACGCTGAATACCGAAGAGACCGAAACGCTGGACGTTGCCGGCCTGTTTGTTGCTATCGGACACAGCCCGAATACGGCGATTTTCGATGGTCAGCTGGCGCTGGAAAACGGCTACATCAAGGTACAGTCCGGCCTGCATGGTAATGCCACGCAAACCAGTATCCCTGGCGTGTTTGCCGCGGGTGACGTCATGGACCATATCTACCGTCAGGCCATTACCTCTGCCGGTACCGGTTGTATGGCTGCGTTAGATGCAGAGCGTTATCTTGACGGATTGGTTAAGAACGATAAGTAAGTTGTTAATAACCTGATCTTAATTGTTTGAGGCGACTGTTTTTCAGTCGCCTTTTTTATTATCACCATGCTAAATTCAGGCGCCGGGTGTGAGGACCAGCCTCATTTCATTTGTCTTTGCCACATTGGGTTTCGCATGAATAAATCGCGTCAGCAGCATCTTACTCGTTGGCTTCGTCAACAGTGTCATCATGCTGGCCCCTGGTTGCGCGTTACGTCGTTGCTGGGCTGCGCTGGCGCGCTTCTGATTATCATGCAGGCATGGCTTTTAGCGTCGCTACTGCAGGCGCTGATTATTGACAGGCATTCTCCAGCCTCCCTTTTGTCCTCATTTTCACTTCTGATCCTGTGCTTTGTTCTGCGCGCCGCGCTGAATTATGCCCGGGAGCAGGCTGGATTTCGTGCCGGGCAGGCCATCCGTCAGGCTTTGCGTAAACAGGTGCTGGATCGTCTGGCAGCGTTGGGTCCGGCCTGGATACAGGGCAAGCCCGCCGGCAGCTGGGCAACGTTACTGCTTGAGCAAACCGAGGATATGCAGGCCTATTACGCGCGTTATTTGCCGCAGATGACGCTGGCGGCGGTCATTCCCTGTTGCATATTGCTCACCCTGTTTCCGTTAAACTGGGCGGCAGGTCTGATCCTGTTCGCGACCGCGCCGTTGATCCCGCTTTTTATGGCCCTGGTCGGCATGGGCGCGGCCGAGGCTAATCGCCGTAACTTTGTGGCGCTCGCACGCCTGAGTGGCAACTTTCTGGATCGCTTGCGTGGCCGGGAAACCCTGCGTCTGTTTCATCGGGCAGACGCCGAAAAACAGGCGATTGCTGACGCCACGACGGATTTCCGTCAACGGACGATGGAGGTTCTGCGTCTGGCCTTTCTTTCTTCGTCAGTACTGGAATTTTTTGCGTCACTGTCCATCGCCGTTGTCGCCGTTTATTTTGGCTTTTCCTATTTGGGCGAACTGCACTTTGGTGATTATGGCCGCGGCGTGACGCTGTTTGCCGGCTTCCTGGTGCTGATTCTGGCCCCGGAATTTTTTCAGCCTCTGCGCGATCTGGGCACATTCTACCATGCTAAAGCGCAGGCAATTGGCGGTGCCGATGCGCTTGAACGCTTTATGCAGGAAACGCCAGAGGCCGAAAACACATCCGCCAGCGACGCCTTTAGCGCAACGGCGCCAGTAGAGCTGGTGGCAGAAAATCTGACGGTGCACGCGCCCAATGGCCATCAGCTCTGCGGCCCGCTCACCTTCACCCTGCGCGCAGGCACGCGCGTCGCGCTGGTGGGCAAAAGCGGTGCAGGCAAAACCGCACTGTTAAATGCCCTGCTGGGCTTTTTACCCTATCAGGGATCGCTGAAAGTTAACGGCATTGAACTTCACCGTATCGCACGCCATGACTGGCATCGGCATCTTGCCTGGGTCGGCCAGAATCCCCAGCTACCCGCCGTAACGTTACGGGACAATATCATCATGGATGCGCCGCACGATCCCGCACGGCTAAGTGCCTTAACCGCATCATGTGGGATCGATGAATTTCTTTCCCGACTGCCTGCCGGACTGGATACCGAACCGGGGGATGCCAGTCATCACTTATCGGTCGGTCAGGCACAGCGCATTGCCGTAGCCCGCGCGCTGTATAAACCCGCCCAGTTATTGTTACTGGATGAGCCCGCTGCCAGCCTGGACAGTCAAAGTGAACATCATGTGATGCAGGCATTAAATCAGGCGGCCACGCGCCAGACGACACTGATGATCACCCACCAAATTGATTTGCTTCAGACATGGGATGCGATCTGGGTAATGCAGGCCGGTCAGATCGTACAGCAGGGCGACTGGCAGACGCTGACTGCGTCCGGTCCGTTCAGTGATTTATTACAACACCGGCAACAGGAGATTTTCTGATGACGGCTCTGCGTCCCTTTCTGCGGCTATGGCTGCGTCATCCCTTCTGCCTGACGTCAGGGATCGTGCTGGCGATTGTCACGCTGTTAGCCAGTATCGGCTTGCTCACGTTGTCGGGCTGGTTTCTGGCCGCCTCTTCTGTAGCCGGTGTGGCTGGCCTGTATAGTTTCAACTACATGCTTCCCGCCGCTGGCGTGCGCGGCGCAGCGATTACCCGTACCGCCGCCCGGTATTTTGAGCGGTTAGTAAGTCACGACGCAACGTTTCGGGTTTTACAGCATCTGCGCGTCTTCACGTTTAGCCGCCTGATTGCGCTTTCTCCCGGCCAGCTCGCGCTCTTTCGTCAGGCCGATCTGCTTAATCGTTTTGTTGGTGATGTGGATACGCTGGATCATCTCTATTTGCGGGTCCTCTCGCCGCTGCTGGGCGCGTTTATCGTTATCGTCGTGGTAACAGCCGGCCTCAGCCTGATTGATCTGCACCTGGCGCTGGTGCTGGGCGGCATTCTGCTTACGCTGCTCTGCCTTTTTCCCCCGCTGTTCTACCGTCTGGGCGCGCCCACCGGCATCGCGATTGCCCGGCAGCGATCGCGCTGGCGAGAGCAGTTAATGCACTGGCTGGCGGGACAGGCAGAACTGACACTGTATGGTAACGCTGCCCGCTGGCGGGCCAGGCTGGACGAAGATGAGCAGCAGTGGCAGGACGCACAACGTCAGCAGGAGCGTTTACAGGCGCTGGCGCAAAGTCTGCTGCTGTTATGCAGTGGCCTCACTGTTACTGCCCTGCTCTGGCTGAGCGCAACAAGCATTGCGCAGCAGCAACTGCCCGGACCGCTCATTGCCCTGGTGGTGTTTTGTGCCCTGGCAGCTTTTGAAGCACTGGCGCCGATCGCGAGCGCCTTTTTGCCCCTGTCTCAGGTAATCACGGCAGCACAACGCGTCAATGACGTTATCGATCAATCGCCTGCCATCCTCTTTCCATCCACAAGCACGGTTCCCGCCGGTGCGCTGCAACTCAGGATTGACGCGCTGGATTTCCGTTATCCGGGACGACCTGAAAAGGTGTTGGATCAGTTTTCACTGACGATGAAAGCCGGTGAACGTATTGCCCTTCTCGGCCCCACAGGCTGCGGCAAGTCCACCTTGCTTGGGCTGCTCACCCGCGCCTGGGAGGCGCAACAGGGCGAAATCGTATTGAACAGCGTACCGCTTGCGGACTGGGATGAAGCCCAACTTCGCCAGCGCATCAGCGTAGTCACCCAGCGCGTCCATGTGTTTAGTCAGACGCTACGGGACAATTTGTTGCTGGCCTGCCCCACCGCCAGTGATGCAATGCTTGAAAATGCACTGGTGCAAACCGGGCTTCAGTGCCTGCTGGAAAATGAAGAAGGGCTTAATGCCTGGCTGGGTGAAGGCGGCCGTCCGCTGTCGGGTGGAGAGCTACGCCGCCTGGCCATCGCCCGGGCGATGTTACACAACGGCGACTTATGGCTTCTGGACGAGCCGACTGAAGGACTTGATGCCACCACCGAGCAGCAGATTCTCGCCCTTCTGCAGCAGATCACCACGGGTAAAACGGTCATTATGGTAACGCATCGTCTGCGCGGCCTGGCGCAAATGGACCGAATTTGCCTTATGGACAGCGGTAAGATCGTCGAGCAGGGAAATCATTCTGAATTAGTCGCAAAAGGTGGACGTTACTGGCGTTTCCAGCAGCGCTTTGCGCTATAGTGCTGAGCAAACGCTGAGGGGTACATTACCGCGATGAGACTGGTTCAACTGTCACAAGAGTCGTTGCGCTTTCCGCCACCGGAAACCGCGCTGCGCGAGCCGAACGGCCTGCTGGCGATGGGCGGCGATCTCTCCCCTGCACGCCTGCTGAGTGCCTATCAGCAGGGTATTTTTCCCTGGTTCTCGCCCGGCGATCCGATTTTGTGGTGGTCACCCGATCCGCGAGCGGTGTTATTCCCGACGCAGTTCCATCTCAGTCGCAGTATGAAGCGGTTTCATCAGCAGTCACCTTATCGGGTGACGATGAATGAGGCCTTTGGCGATGTCGTTGACGGCTGTGCCCTGGGCCGCGAAGAAGGTACATGGATTACGTTTGAAGTGAAACGCGCCTGGCAGAAGCTCTATGAACTGGGCCACGCGCATTCGATTGAAGTCTGGCGCGATCAAACCCTTGCAGGTGGCATGTACGGTCTGGCGTTGGGACAAATCTTTTGCGGCGAATCGATGTTCAGCCTGCAACCCAATGCGTCAAAAACGGCCTTACTGGTATTCTGTCAGCATTTTATTAAGCACGGGGGCCAGTTAGTGGATTGTCAGATACTTAACCCCCATACAGCTTCGCTGGGAGCGGTTGAGATTGCACGCGATCGTTATCTTGAGCAGGTAAAAAACCTGGCATCCCTGGCCGTTGACAGCGGCTGCTGGCGTAATCAAACCCTTTTTTAAAAGTTGCGTAGATGTTTTGCACACATAAAGTCGGTTAAGTGATATAATAGCCAGGTTTGGTATGTCGTCCGCGCTTGGTTTTCAAGCCGGAATTGCCAGGCTGGGAATCTCATCGCACTCTCGGAACTGTTTCAATCGTGCGCGTGTTACCGGTTGATTCAGATTCTTAGCCCGCTAATCCCCCGCAGACGTCACATAAACACCCGAATTTAACCGACATGCTCGCGTTGACACGCGAAGCACGGCGATGCGTTGGCTTTATTGCCGACGGTTCTTTACATAACTTGTTGAATTGGGCATTATCTTGCCGATTCAACTGAAAGGTAGTACACCCAGAGGATTCGATGGCCAAAGAAGACAATATTGAAATGCAAGGTACCGTACTGGATACGTTACCTAACACCATGTTCCGCGTAGAACTTGAGAACGGACACGTGGTTACCGCTCATATCTCCGGTAAAATGCGTAAAAACTACATCCGCATCCTGACGGGCGACAAAGTGACTGTCGAGCTGACCCCGTACGACCTGAGCAAAGGCCGCATTGTCTTCCGTAGTCGCTGAGTTGCGTTGATGCTGCTGCCTGCGTGCGCGCAGGCGGACAAAAAAAAGGCCGGATTTTATCCGGCCTTTTCTCGTTCTGTGAAACGGTGCTTAGTGCACCGTCCCTTCCGTTTTGCGTTTTTGCGCGCTGAGGAAGTGATAGGTCAGTTGCCCCTTCTCTTTATCCAGCGCAACGGAAACCGATCCCCCGTCGACCAGAGAACCAAACAGCAGTTCGTTCGCCAGCGGTTTCTTCAGGCTCTCCTGCACGGTACGCGCCATTGGACGGGCACCCATCGCTTTGTCATAGCCCTTCTCTGCCAGCCAGTCACGCGCTTCGTCACTGACTTCCAGCGAAACGCCTTTCGCATCCAGTTGCGCCTGCAGTTCAACAATAAACTTGTCGACCACCTGGTGAATGACGTCCGTTGACAGGTGGCTGAACCAGATAATGTTGTCCAGACGGTTACGGAATTCAGGCGTAAAGATTTTCTTAATCTCTTCCATTGCATCCGTACTGTTGTCCTGATGAATCAGGCCAATAGATTTACGCTCAGTTTCACGCACGCCGGCGTTGGTGGTCATCACCAGCACCACGTTACGGAAGTCCGCTTTGCGACCGTTGTTATCAGTCAGCATGCCGTTGTCCATGACCTGCAACAACAGGTTGAACACGTCCGGATGCGCTTTCTCAATTTCATCCAGCAGCACAACGGCGTGAGGATGTTTGATCACCGCATCGGTCAGCAAGCCGCCCTGATCAAAACCGACATAGCCGGGAGGCGCACCAATCAGACGGCTGACGGTGTGACGCTCCATATATTCGGACATGTCGAAGCGCAGCAGTTCGATGCCCAGCGCTTTAGCTAACTGGACGGTCACTTCGGTTTTACCCACACCGGTAGGACCGGCAAACAGGAACGACCCTACCGGCTTGCGATCCTGACCCAGACCTGCGCGGCTCATCTTGATGGCTTCAGTCAATGCCTCAATGGCATTATCCTGACCGAAGACCAGCATTTTCAGACGGTCGCCCAGATTTTTCAGCGTATCGCGATCGGTTGCTGACACACTTTGCTCCGGAATACGGGCAATACGCGCCACCACCGTTTCAATGTCCGCCACATTCACCGTTTTCTTACGTTTGCTGGCAGGCATCAGTCGCGCACGGGCACCGGCTTCATCAATGACATCGATAGCCTTATCCGGCAAATGACGATCGTTGATGTATTTCACCGCCAGCTCCACCGCCGCGCGCACGGCTTTCGCGGTGTAACGTACATCATGGTGCGCTTCGTATTTGGTTTTCAGACCATTAAGAATCTGCACCGTCTCTTCAACAGAGGGCTCGGTAATGTCAATTTTCTGGAAACGACGCGCCAGGGCACGATCTTTCTCAAAAATATTGCTGAATTCCTGATACGTGGTTGATCCCATCACGCGGATTTTGCCACTGGAGAGCAGCGGCTTAATCAGGTTAGCGGCATCCACCTGTCCACCCGATGCGGCGCCCGCACCGATAATAGTATGAATTTCATCAATAAACAGGATGCTGGAGTTATCTTGCTCAAGCTGTTTCAGCAACGCTTTAAAACGTTTCTCAAAATCACCACGGTACTTGGTGCCCGCCAGCAGCGAACCAATGTCCAGCGAGTAAATGGTGCAGTCCTTCATCACCTCTGGCACGTCGCCCTGAACGATTCGCCAGGCTAATCCTTCCGCAATCGCGGTTTTACCGACGCCCGACTCACCCACCAGCAGAGGGTTATTTTTACGGCGACGACACAGAACCTGAATCGTACGTTCCAGCTCTTTGTCGCGGCCAATCAGCGGATCAATGCCGCCAACGCGAGCAAGCTGATTAAGATTGGTGGTGAAGTTTTCCATACGTTCCTCCCCGCCTGCTTGCTCTTCGTTAACCGGATTTTCAGCACCAGGTGCCTGGCCCGGTTCGTCTTTGCGCGTACCGTGAGAGATGAAGTTCACCACATCGAGGCGGCTGACTTCGTGTTTGCGCAGCAGATACGCTGCCTGGGATTCTTGTTCGCTGAAGATGGCGACCAAAACATTCGCGCCATTGACTTCGCTGCGTCCGGATGACTGAACGTGGAACACGGCGCGTTGCAACACGCGCTGGAAGCTGAGCGTCGGTTGCGTATCGCGCTCCTCTTCACTGGCGGGCAGCACAGGCGTGGTTTGTTCAATGAAGGCTTCAAGCTCCTGCCGCAGAGCCACAATGTCCACCGTACAGGCTTCCAGTGCCTCTCTTGCCGACGGGTTACTGAGCAATGCCAGTAACAAATGCTCGACGGTCATAAACTCATGACGGTGCTCACGCGCTCTGGCGAAAGCCATGTTTAAACTGAGTTCCAGTTCTTGATTGAGCATTAGGCACCTCCTCCAGTTAATCGCTCTGACCTGCTTCCTGTATGGAGAGAGGCTCAGGCTTTTTCAAGCGTACACAGCAACGGATGATGATTGTCCCGCGCGTAATTGTTCACCTGTGCCGCTTTCGTCTCAGCGACTTCTGCGGTAAATACACCACAGATGGCTTTACCGTGGTAGTGAACTTTCAGCATAAGTTGCGTTGCACGTTCAATATCATAAGAAAAGAACTTTTGCAGAACGTCAATAACAAATTCCATAGGTGTATAATCGTCATTATTCAGAATGACTTTATACATCGAAGGTGGCTTTAACTCTTCGCGTACTTTACCTTCGGCTAAGTGTTCGAAATTTAGCCAGTCTTTAGTGTTCGCCATAGTGTTCCGTTGTGAGTCAGTACGTCATCATCAAACCCGGTGTCATCTGTAGAGTTTAACACGTGTGTCAAGTGCACTGCCGCTAATGAATCGGTCAGCCAAAAATTCGTTACGCGACCTGTATCACAAAATTTCAAATAGCGTTAACTACCTCAAATTTTAATGATTTTCTCCCCACCTGGCCCGGTGGTTTGCTTGACGATCGCGGCGATTTTTCTACATTCTAGCTTCACAAGCTGATTGAGTTTTAATCAAACCCGACTCACAGCTTACGTCACCTCACCTACTTATAAAATGTCTTGCGAGGGAAGTAAAAGCATGGAGACAGGTACCGTTAAATGGTTCAATAACGCCAAAGGTTTCGGCTTTATCTGTCCAATCGGGGGCGGCGAAGATATCTTCGCACACTACTCAACAATACAGATGGATGGTTACAGGACGTTAAAAGCGGGCCAGCAGGTCCATTTTGACGTTCATCAAGGCCCGAAGGGCAACCATGCCAGTCTTATTGTACCCGTAGAAGCGCAGCAGGCCGTGGCCTGACATCCCCAACGTTGGACCGCTCCGTCAAAAATGCCAGCCTGATGCGCTGGCATTTTTACTTTATGCCTTAACCCGCCTTCCCCTGCGCCAGTTGGATGACGCGAACAAACATCTCTTGCAGACAGGTCGGAAGAGACGCGGTTCCGCGTTCTGCGGCCGCCATAGCGACCGTGATGGCCAGTTCCGGTTTTGATGCGCGATGAATCGCTTTGGTAATAATACGCCTGGAATTAACAGGCACGTTTAACGGCAGATGCGCTGCCGCATGGTAAACCTCGCTAAAGCCGTTGTTGTAGAGGAACTGTTCCATATCGGCCGCCGGAAGCTGGGTCAGATGATGCTTTTCATTATCATGCGGCTGAAGCTGGCTGCGCGCCGTGGCGGCATATTTTTTTCCTGCCATGTCGCCATCCGTCAGGACATGCCAGGCGATGCCCATGCGTCGGGCAAATTTCAGCAACGGCTTCAGACCTGACTGCGCATATTCAATGACTTTTATCCCTTCTGCCGCGAAGTGATAACCGCATTGTCGTGCCATCTGATTGATAATCCAGACTTCGGTTTCACCTTCCACCAGCAACCAGCAACGGGCAAACAACGCTGAGGGGCGGTTAACACGAATATGAAAGCCGATGCGACGGCTGTCTTCTGCACTCAATCCTTCAGAACCGATGCGCCACACCGCCACGCGCGTGGGTTCGCGTACCAGTCGACACACATCCTCTACCGCCACCTGCGACAATAACTCGCCCGAGTTGGTCGTGGCAATCTTCTGCAACGGCAGCAGCGCAAGCAAGTTCCAGGCCACCGAAAGCATGATGGGATGCAGTCGTGTTTCCGGATCTTCAATTAACAACAGCGGTCGCGCACCCGGGAGCAACGGCTCATTGCCCCTTGCCTGCATCAGTAAGCTAAACATCCGCAGCAAAATCAGCTGACGGCTGCGCACATCGGTCGCAGCAATCAGATGATTAAGCTGATCCAGCGAACTCCAGCCCTCAACGCCATCCCGTGACTGTGGATCGACGCGGAACGCCTGGCTCCCGTGATCCGGATGCTGCACCAGAAAATAGTGCTCCATCAGTTGCTGTAGCGTTTGCACGCCCTGACGCAGGACCGCATCGCTCAACTGTTGGGGATGACGGTCCAGATCGCGCGTCAGGTTATCCAGCTCCTGCGTCAGTTGATTTAATGTCGTCAGACGTTCATCCACCCGGCTGGCAATGGGACGCAGGCGGCGGCTAAAACGCGCATCGCGCAGGCGTAATACCGGATTCATACGCAGAAGAACATCGATCGCCTCAGCCGTTCCCGCTTCAGGCAACACCTGGCCCTCGCTGTCGATAAAGCGTCGCGAGGATCGAATCTGGCCAGCGTGTCGTCTGGCCTGGATGCTGTAACGCAGATAGCGTTGTCCGGGTATCGCGCCTAAATAACTGATCCTAATACCGCTACACTTTAGCCAGCCCATGTTTTCCCCCGGGGAATGGGCTGACGGTATTCATAAAGTGATGGACCTTTTTCAACAGTTGCCACATTGAACTGCACTGGTGATTTCGGGTTATTGTCTCATGAAGCGCCTGCCACAACCGTTCGACAT
>NZ_VZPF01000075.1 GCF_008801695.1 Pantoea stewartii subsp. stewartii | reverse complement strand
AGTGGAGGCGAAGTACCTCAAGGAGCCATGTCCGGTGTTTCACGCGATAGTGTCCATTAAAAAATGATGGACACTATTTTCCCGGAACCGGAGGGCGCTGCACAGACGGTCTGAATAAGACGCTTACTGAAATACAGCATGCGAAGGCGGTAATGGCGGGGGCGGCGATTGAGAGTCTGCAAAAAATGGAAGCCAGGCTCGAAAAAGAAACCGATGAAAACATCGATCCAGAGCTGTTAAAAGAGGTAAGCCTGCGCGTGACCGGGAATCTGCGCCGTCGTGCTGAGGGCAAAAATGACCTTGAACATGCCCTGTTTGCCGAAAATCTGGAGCGCCGTTTCCGTCTGACCGCGCTCCGTGCCGAGCGTGCGGAGGTCTATCACCTGCGTGCCACCAAGGCGATTTCGAACGAGACCATGCAAAAATTGCTGCACGATCTGGATCTGCTGGAAGCGCTGTTAATCGAGAAAGAGGCGTAACTCGCCGCCGCTTTCGGGCCCAGCCTGCTTCGCCGTGCGGCGGTGAGCAGGCGGGGGCATCAGACAGACAGGCGGGGTGCATTATCGGGCCAGTGGGCCCGGCAACAGGCGATCCACGCCTGCGCACTGCGCGACAGATAACTTCCTTCCCGCCAAATCAGCCCCAGATGCCACTGAAGTTCAGACGCCAGCGGCAGCCACAGTAACGACTGCTTATCTAAACGCTGACAAATGGGTTCCGGCAGAATGGCCAGGCCCATCTCTGCCTGAACCATGGCGGCCAGAAAATCCCACTGCCCGCTTCGGACGGCAATCGTGGGCGTTATTCCCTGACGCTGAAACGCCTGCATCAACTGCCGGTTCAGTGAAAATTCTTCGTTAAAGATAAGCAGCGGATGCGCCGCCAGCTCAGAGAGTGAAAGCCGGGTGCGACGTAGCCAGGGCGCCTTACGCGGCAGCAACACACAGAGCGGATGGCGCATAAGGGATAAGGTGGCGAGGGGCAGTTCGGGATCGACCGGGAGCGCCGTCAGGGCGATATCCAGTGTTCCGGCCAGCACGGCTTCCTGCACCGTCAGCCCGCCAAATTCAGCAATGTTGAGTTCCACGCCCGGATAGCGGCGGCGAAACGCGGAGACGGAACCGGCAATCTGCATGCCCACCATTGGGGGAATACCGAGGCGCAACTGGCCGGTTTTCAGATCGTTAATATCGCCTATCTCTGCCTCAAGCTGATGAAACTCTTGCAGAATCGCCAGACCGCGTTGGTAGACCGCCTGACCGCTGTCCGTCAGATGCAGGCGGCGACCATCACGCAGAAGTAAGGCACAGCCCAGTTCCTCTTCTAACTGGCGCACCATTTTGCTGATTGTCGGCTGCGTCACGAACAACGCCTGTGCAGCCCGGGTAAAGCTTTGTTGGCGGACGACCTCGGTAAAGTAACGCAGGGCGCGAACGTCCATAACTATTCCCTTTTGGCATGATTTGAATAATTTTAATTCATTTCTTTCACCCCATGCAGCAAATCTATACTGGACGCATTCATTCCAGAGGGGAAAGACAAATGGCACTGGCCTTGGGTCGCCTGAACGTCTGCCACATAAACCGGCTGAGCGTGCCGGTACAACTGGCGCTCTACATCTCGCTGTTTATCGCCAGCGAACAGTTGGTGAACTGGCTGCACTTGCCGCTGCCAGCCAACGTTGTAGGCATGCTCCTGCTGCTGTTGCTTATCGCGCTGCGTATTTTACCCCTGCGCTGGGTAAAGGCCGGGGCAAGCTGGTTGCTGGCAGAGATGCTACTGTTTTTTATCCCGGCGGTGGTTGCGGTCATCAACTACGCGGACCTCCTGCAGGTGGACGGCTGGCGAATTTTTCTGGTGATTGCGGTCAGTACCACGCTGGTGCTGGCGGCAACGGCGCTGGTTGTGGACCGGCTTTATCGGTTTGAAGTGGCGCGCGCGGCGCGTAAGAAGAACAACGATGCCTGATTTGCCGATCAGCCTCCTGTGCGCGGCCGCCACGTTAGTGATCTACTACGTGAATAAACGGCTGTATCGACGCTGGCCAACGCTGCTGCTGATGCCGTTGATCATGACGCCCATGATTCTGGTGCTGCTGTTGCTGGTCACCCATATCAGCTGGCAAAACTACATTGCCGAAAGTCACTGGTTGCTGTGGCTGTTGGGGCCCGCCACGATGGCCTTTGCAGTGCCCGTGTACGAAAACATGGACGTGATAAAACGCCACTGGTTATCGCTCAGCGCCGGTGTGCTGACCGCCACCATGGTATCGGTGTGCAGCTCGGTGTGGCTGGCGCGTTTGCTGAGTTTGCCCGAAAGCCTGCAACGCAGCCTGGCGGTGCGCTCCATTACCACGCCTTTTGCCCTGGCGGCCGCCAAACCCATGGGCGCACAGCCCGATCTGGTGGCGCTGTTTGTGGTCATTACTGGCGTATTTGGCATGGCGGTCGGCGACGTCCTGTTTTTACGCATTGCTATCCAGCAAAGCGTGGCGAAAGGGGCTGGATTTGGGGCCGCCTCCCACGGTGCGGGCACCGCGCGGGCTTACCAGCTGGGCCAACAGGAAGGCGTCGTGTCTAGCCTGGTGATGATGTTATCCGGCGTGGTTACGGTGATTCTGGCACCGTTAATCGGGCACATTATGTGGGCACAGTAAGGCGGCAGACGGCACAGCGGTGCCCGCCGTCACTGGCCACCTGACGGACATGATTGTCATGAATGACATCACTTTTTACGTAAAGCTTTCCAAATAAAGTTGTCACCTCGTTTCAGACTGCTACCCTTGAGGCGGAATTATTGGACCCCTCATGGAGTAGAATCATGTTTAAACAACTTGTCACAGGAAGCGCGCTGAGCGTTATGTTGCTGAGCGGCGCTGCGCAGGCTATCGAAGGCAGCGTGGATGTGGGCGAGCACAGTACGAATCTCAATCTCGGACTGGGCACCACGTCACCGGGCCTGTTCCTGAATGGCAACTGGTTACGTAGCGATCATGACGGAAGCACCTACGGTGCAGGACTGGGTTACAACGTTGATGTTGGCGATCTGCGCCTGGCGCCAACCGCAAAGGCGATTTTTACTCATCCTGAAGACGGGAAAGACGGATTTGCGGTGGCGCTGGGCGGCAGCGCGCAGTACAACATCAACAGCATGTGGGGCTTATTCGGTCAGTACTATTACGCACCAGAAGGCCTGACTGACCACCTGGACAGCTATCAGGAGGCAAGCGGTGGTGTGAGCTTCACGCCTGTTTCTCTGCTTAACCTGCGCGTCGGTTATCAGTATATCGAGCTGAATAACAAAGGTGGCCGTAAAGATAACGTACTGGTCGACGGTCCGTACGTCGGCGCGTCACTGCGTTTCTGACAGCGGTCTGAGAAAAAGGGCAGCGACCTGGCGGTGGCTGCCCTTTTTTTATTGCAGGTTCTACAGATTAGTGTGCTTTACCCTGCTCAATACCTGAACCCGTCTGGGAACGAATAAACTGTGCCCGGAAACGGGAGCGTTCTTCTGCGCCCTGCGGCGAATGGTCGGTAATGGAAAACAGCCAGGTGCCAATAAAGGCGATGGCAATGGAGAACAGCGCCGGATATTCATAAGGGTAAATGGGGGAAGCATGTCCCAGCACCTGTACCCAGACCGTGGGTCCCAGGATCATCAGCACCACTGCCGTGATCAGCCCCAGCCAGCCGCCCACCATCGCACCTCGTGTGGTGAGCTTTGACCAGTACATGGACAGCAGGATAATCGGGAAGTTACAGCTGGCCGCGATCGAGAAGGCCAGTCCCACCATAAACGCGATGTTCTGCTTCTCAAACAGAATGCCCAGCGCGATGGCTACTGCGCCCAGCACCAGCACCGTAATTTTCGATACCCGCAGTTCGTCGCGCTCGCTGGCCTGGCCTTTACGGTAAACGCTGGCGTACAAATCATGCGACACCGCCGACGCGCCAGCCAGGGTCAGGCCCGCCACCACCGCCAGAATCGTGGCGAAAGCGACGGCGGAAATAAAGCCCAGGAAGGTACTGCCGCCCACGGCGTTAGCCAGATGCACTGCCGCCATATTGGTGCCGCCAATCAGCGCACCCGAAGCATCTTTAAAGGCCGGGTTAGCTCCGACCAGTAAAATGGCACCGAATCCGATGATAAAGGTCAGGAAATAGAAGTAACCCATAAAGCCGGTGGCCCAGAAAACGCTTTTACGCGCCTCTTTCGCATCGGCGACGGTAAAGAAACGCATCAGGATATGCGGTAAGCCCGCCGTTCCAAACATCAGCCCCAGCCCCAGCGACAGGGCAGAGATCGGGTCTTTAACCAGCCCGCCAGGCTGCATAATGGCGGCCCCTTTCGGATGCACTGCCATCGCCTCAGTGAACAACGTATTAAAGCTGAAGCCGGTACTTTTCATCACCATAATCGCCATAAATGAGGCACCGAACAGCAGCAGAACGGCTTTGATGATCTGGACCCAGGTCGTCGCCAGCATCCCGCCAAACAGCACGTACAGCACCATCAAAATGCCCACCAGAATGACGGCGATATGATAGTTCAGACCAAACAGTAACTGAATCAGCTTACCGGCACCGACCATCTGCGCAATCAGGTAAAGCGCAACCACCACCAGTGTGCCGCAGGCAGACAGGGTGCGAATGGGCTTTTGTTTGAGGCGGTAAGAGGCAACATCGGCAAAGGTATACCGGCCCAGATTACGCAGACGTTCGGCAATCAGGAACAGGATCATCGGCCAGCCGACCAGAAAACCGAGCGAATAGATTAAGCCGTCATAACCCGAGGTATAAACCAGCGCAGAAATCCCCAGAAAGGAGGCGGCAGACATAAAGTCACCGGCCATCGCCAGCCCATTCTGGAAGCCGGTAATATTGCCGCCCGCCGTATAATAATCGCTACGCGAGCGGGTTCGCTTTGACGCCCAGTAAGTAATACTCAGCGTCGCACCGACAAAAATGACAAACATCACAATGGCCTGATAATTAACGGCCTGCTTCTGCACCGCCCCGGTAATCGCATCGGCGGCCAGGGCGGAAAAGGGCAGGAGGGCGGCCAGCATCCACAGCATAAGACGCATCATGGTTTTACCTCGCGGAGGATAGCCTTTGTCAGGCGATCAAACTCGCCATTGGCGCGCCAGACATACACGCCGGTCAGTAAAAAGGAGATAACGATCAGGCCCACGCCAATCGGAATACCGCGCGTCACGTTGGTACCGGCATGCAGCGGCGTACCTAACCAGCCGGGAGCAAACGCAATCAGCAGAATAAAGCCGACATAGAGCACCAGCATGATTAGCGACAGCAGCAGGGCAAAGGACTGGCGCTTATGGACCAACTCCTGAAAGCGCGGATTTTTTTCAATTTGTTGGTAGATTCTTTCCTGTTCGGGCAGGGCATCGTTCATCACATTATCTCCAGAAGCTTGCAGGCGTGGACCTCACGCAACGGCGTGAATGCGTTATATTTTTTTGTGACTACAGAAACACACTACGTAGGGAAGCGGTGGAGGAAAGCCTGATGCTTTCCGCCGGCGTGGTATTACGGCAGGGTGATGGATTGTTTCTCTTCAAGCAGTTTCTCAACGACGCCAGGATCGGCCAGCGTGGAGGTATCGCCTAAATTACTGGTATCGCCTGCGGCAATCTTGCGCAGAATACGGCGCATGATTTTGCCGGAACGGGTTTTTGGCAGCGAATCCGTCCAGTGCAGTACATCAGGCGTGGCAATCGGGCCAATCTCTTTACGCACCCAGTTACGGACCTCGGTATAAAGCTCCGGTGAGGGCTCTTCCCCGTGATTCAGGGTGATATAGGCATAAATAGCCTGGCCCTTAATGCTGTGCGGAATACCTACCACGGCCGCTTCGGCAATTTTCGGATGCGACACCAGCGCGGATTCGATCTCGGCGGTGCCCAGGCGGTGCCCAGACACGTTCAGTACGTCATCCACACGGCCAGTGATCCAGTAGTAGCCGTCCTCATCACGTCGCGCGCCATCGCCGCTGAAATAGGCATTTTTAAAGGTCGAAAAGTAGGTCTGCTCGAAACGTTCATGATCGCCAAACAGCGTACGCGCCTGACCTGGCCAGGAATCCGTGATTACCAGATTACCTTCACAGGCGCCGTCCTGAGGATTGCCTTCGTTATCCACCAGGGCAGGCTGGACGCCGAAGAACGGCGTGGTCGCCGAGCCGGGTTTCAGCACGGTGGCACCCGGCAACGGCGTAATCATGAAACCGCCGGTCTCTGTCTGCCACCAGGTATCGACAATCGGACACCGGCTGTTGCCGATTTTTTTGTGATACCACTCCCAGGCTTCCGGGTTAATGGGCTCGCCCACTGAACCCATGATACGCAGGCTGCTACGGTCGGTGCCCTCAATCGCTTTATCCCCTTCCGCCATCAGCGCGCGGATAGCGGTAGGCGCGGTATACAACAGGGTCACCTTGTGCTTATCAATCACCTGGCCCATGCGGGCTGGCGTCGGCCAGTTTGGCACGCCTTCAAACATCAGCGTTGTGGCCCCACAGGCCAGGGGACCATAGAGCAGATAGCTGTGGCCGGTGACCCAGCCCACGTCCGCCGTACACCAGTAAACATCATCCTGATGATAATCAAAGACAAATTTAAAGGTCGTGGCGGCGTAAACCAGATAGCCCCCCGTGGTATGCAGTACGCCTTTAGGCTTACCGGTTGAACCGGAGGTGTAGAGAATAAACAGTGGATCTTCGGCCTGCATTTCGGCGGCAGAGTGGTTGGTGCTGGCGTTCTGCATCAGCTCATGCCAGTGCCGATCGCGTCCTTCAACCCAGCCGACATCTTTGCCGGTACGTTGAAAGACCACCACGTTTTTCACGCTGTTCACATTGGGATTTTTTAATGCATCATCCACATTTTTCTTCAGTGGAATCGTGCGGCCCGCGCGTACGCCTTCGTCGGCTGTCACAATCAATGATGCGCTGGAGTCGATCACCCGGCCCGCGACGGCTTCCGGTGAGAAGCCACCGAAAATGACGGAGTGCACCGCCCCGATGCGAGCACAGGCCAGCATCGCGACGGCGGCCTCGGGCACCATGGGCATATAAATCGCCACGACGTCGCCTTTTTTAACGCCAAGCAGTTCCAGCACATTGGCAAAGCGGCACACATCAGCATGCAGCTGACGGAAGGTCAGGATTTTGCTTTCACTGGCATCGTCGCCTTCCCAGATAATGGCGGGATGATCGCCCCGGGTAGCCAGATGGCGATCCAGGCAGTTGGCGGCCAGATTGAGCGTGCCGTCTTCATACCAACGAATTGAAATATTGCCGGGCGCAAATGAGGTGTTTTTGACTTTGCTGTAAGGTTTTATCCAGTCGAGGATTTTACCTTGTTCCCCCCAGAAGGTTTCTGGATCGGTAACAGACTGCTGGTACATCGCCTGATACTGTTCGGCCGTAATCAGCGCGGTTGCTGCGATATTTTCTGGAACAGGATAGTTATGATTTTGGCTCATAGCGATTCTCCTTGAAGATGTTAATCATATGTCAATCAATAGTTAAGTGAAGCAGAGCAACAAGATTTGTTTCTTTTTTGCGCCATAGATCACGCGTTAACCTTGTTGACATAAAAACGTCGCAAAAGAATGAAAAACGCGCTAACGCCATGCAAAAGATAGGGATTTAGATTGCAACATATTGTGTCTTGCGCTGTTTAAAAAAGCAGCGAACGAACCGCGTAGCGTTTGCCCACAATCTGAATAGCTATGCGAAAACTTATCGAAAGTTTACTTTTCATAACAGCAGGTTAGGAATAAATAGCCGCATCAGCATTTTATGCTTAAGAGATGGTTAAGTTTTAATCGAAGCCACCAAGGGTTGCATTTACTGCAGCGAAAATGGTACTTATCTCGCCCCTGATAATCAGGTATCAACTCAGACCGCGTCTGAAATGGGTTTAGAAATCATCGCATCGCAATGCGGGACGCTGTCTAAAACACCCTCTACTTTACCGGGCTTTTTGCTCACTTCCCTGTGTGTATTGTCTTCTGCACCTTCGCAGTAGAGAGAAACGGGTTTTGACTGAGGAAATTACGCGTTATGAAAGGTTTTAAAATCAGCCTTGCGTGGCAGATTCTGATAGCACTGGTGCTCGGCATCATCGTGGGTGCCGTATTGCATAATCAGCCAGATGATCGTGAATGGTTAGTCAATAATATTCTCAGCCCGGCGGGCGATATCTTTATTCACCTGATAAAGATGATTGTCGTGCCTATCGTGATTTCATCCCTGATTGTCGGTATAGCCGGTGTTGGTGATGCGAAAAAGCTGGGTCGTATTGGTCTCAAAACCATTGTGTACTTTGAAGTGATTACCACCGTTGCCATTGTGGTCGGGATTACCCTGGCAAATGTGTTTAAGCCCGGCACTGGCATTGATATGTCTACGCTGGCAACGGTGGACATCTCTAAATATGAAGCCACGACGGCGCAGGTACAGGAAGGGACGCACAGTCTGGTTGCGACCATCCTTTCTTTGATCCCGCAGAACATCTTTGCCGCGATGGCGAAGGGTGAAATGCTGCCGATTATTTTCTTCTCGGTCCTGTTTGGTCTGGGGCTGTCGGCCCTGCCCTCCGAACAGCGCGATCCGCTGGTCAACCTGTTCCGCGGCGTGTCTGAAACCATGTTTAAAGTGACGCATATGATCATGCGCTACGCGCCAGTGGGCGTGTTTGCTTTGATCGCCGTGACGATTGCTAACTTTGGTTTTGCCTCGCTGTGGCCACTCGCGAAGCTGGTGTTGCTGGTCTATGTCGCTATCCTGTTCTTTGCGTTTGTGGTGCTGGGGGCGGTAGCACGCTTCTGCAAACTGCGCATTACTACGCTGATGCGCATTTTAAAAGACGAGCTGATCCTGTCCTACTCGACCTCCAGTTCTGAAACCGTGCTGCCACGCATCATGGAGAAGATGGAAGCTTACGGTGCACCAAAAGCCATCACCAGCTTCGTCGTGCCCACCGGCTACTCGTTTAACCTGGATGGTTCAACGTTATACCAAAGTATCGCCGCGATTTTCATCGCGCAACTGTACGGTATCGACCTGTCACTGACTGATGAAATCATCCTGGTGCTGACGCTGATGGTGACCTCTAAAGGGATTGCAGGCGTGCCAGGCGTTTCGTTTGTCGTCCTGCTGGCGACGCTTGGCAGCGTCGGTATTCCGCTGGAAGGACTGGCGTTTATTGCTGGCGTTGACCGCATCATGGATATGGCCCGTACCGCGCTGAATGTCGTGGGTAACGCCCTGGCGGTGCTGGTGATTGCCCGCTGGGAAAACCAGTTCGATGCAGAGCAGGCGAAAGCGTATGAATTGCAGTTACGGACGCAAACCGCGCCTTAATGCGGATTAGCAAATCAAAGGCTCAACGATGGTTGGGCCTTTTTTTTATTCTGTCTGGCTGCACCGCTCACGGCGTCACAAAAAAGCAGCTGGAAAGGATGAATTTTTCATTCGCTGTGTTAAAAATATCCAGAATAAATTATTCCTGTGGAGAACAAGCGTGAAAATTGATCTCAGTCAGATGGTCACGGAAGGGCGCAATCCGGTCAGCCTGAATATTGACGAAATGAGCACGGAAGCGATGCTTCGCGTCATTAATGATGAAGATAAAAAAGTTGCGCTGGCCGTTGAGGCTATTGTGCCGGCTATCGCCCGCGCTGTGGATATTATCTGCGCCGCCTTTCAGGCCGGTGGGCGACTGATATACGTGGGCGCGGGCACCTCCGGCCGCCTGGGGATCCTGGATGCAAGTGAATGCCCACCAACTTTTGGCACACCGCCTGAGCAGGTGACTGGCCTGATTGCCGGGGGCCATCAGGCCATTTTGCAGGCGGTGGAAAACGCTGAAGATAATGTGGCGCAAGGCGCGCAGGATCTGAAAGACATCCACTTCAGCCAGCAGGACGTGCTGGTGGGCATCGCTGCCAGTGGACGCACGCCTTATGTTCTGGGCGCGCTCGATTACGCCCGGCAATGTGGGGCGATGACGGTTGCGCTGACCTGTAATCCGCACAGCAAAATGGCTGACGTCGCCGATATTGCCCTGACGCCCGTGGTCGGGCCTGAAGTGGTGACGGGGTCATCACGCATGAAGGCGGGGACCGCACAGAAGCTGGTCCTGAATATGCTGACGACCGGCGCGATGATTCGTACAGGCAAAGTCTTCGGCAATCTGATGGTGGACGTTGAAGCCACGAACCAGAAGCTGGTACAGCGCCAGGTCAATATTGTGATGCAGGCTACTGATTGTGACGAAGCCTGCGCCAGTGCCGCCCTGGCGGCCTGCGGCGGGCACTGCAAAACCGCCATTCTCATGGTGCTGGCGGAACTGAGTGCTGATGAGGCAAAAACGTTGCTGACCCAACATCAGGGCTTTATTCGTCGGGCGCTACAGGCTGCGGGAGCACGCTGATGGCGGACGTGACCGATGCACTTCTGCACGCTATCGTGCAGGCAGCAGGCGGCGCAGACAATATTGCCGTTTGCGGCCATTGTATGACCCGTTTACGCCTGACGCTGAAGCAGAATCAGGCTGACATCGCCCGGCTGAAAGGTTTGCCTGGCGTGCTGGGTGTCATCAAGGGTGACGATCAACTGCAGATCGTGCTCGGTCCCGGCAAGGCGCAAACGGCGGCGGAACGGATGCATTTGCTGCTTTCACAGGGGGCACCGAATCTGCAACAGGTGGCTGCGCAACAAAAACAGCAGATAAAGGCCAGACAGACCCGCGCAGTGCATCAGTTTCTGGCACGTTTCGCCACCCTTTTCACACCGCTCATCCCCGGCTTTATCGCCGCAGGTTTACTGCTGGGATTCGCCACGCTGATTGAGCAAAGCCTGCACCTCAGCACGCCGGGCGCACATCCTGCAGGCTTACTGCACACCGTGGCCTATATGAAAGTGTTCAGTAAAGGGTTATTCACCTTTCTCAGCATCCTGATTGGCTATAACGCGCAAAAAGCCTTTGGTGGCACCGGCGTAAACGGGGCCATTATCGCCTCGCTGTTTCTTCTGGGCTATGTGCCCGATGCGAAGGTCGGCTATTACAGCGGTATGGACAGCTTTTTTGGTCTGACTATCGATCCGCGTGGCAACATTATCGGTGTGCTGCTGGCCGCGATGTTTGGTGGCTGGCTGGAAAGGCAGTTGCGCAAGGTCATCCCGGATAACCTGGATATGATTCTTACCGCCCTGTTAACCTTATTAATCACGGGCGCGCTGACTTATCTGCTCATCATGCCGCTCGGCGGCGAGCTGTTTGAAGGAATGTCGTGGTTGTTTATCCACCTCAATAACAGTTGCTTCGGGTGCGCCCTGCTGGCTGGGCTGTTTTTGATCGCCGTGATGTTTGGCATTCATCAGGGATTTATTCCGGTCTATTTTGCGCTGATGGAAACCCAGGGATTTAATTCACTGTTCCCTGTTCTGGCTATGGCCGGTGCCGGTCAGGTGGGGGCCGCACTGGCGCTCTGGTGTAAAGCGGAAAAAGGCGCGTTGTTGCGCACCCAGATAAAAGGCGCCATCGTGCCCGGCTTGCTGGGCGTGGGTGAACCGCTGATTTATGGCGTCACGCTACCGCGGCTCAGACCCTTTATCACGGCCTGCGGCGGCGGGGCAGTGGGCGGATTTTTTATCGGTCTGGTGGCCTGGCTGGGGCTGCCGGTCGGCATGAATACGGTATTTGGTCCTTCGGGTCTGGTCACGCTTCCGTTAATGACCTCGCATCAGGGCATTTTTGCTGGCATGGCCGTGTACCTGGGCGGTTTGATCGTGGCCTGGGTCAGTGGCTTTGTACTGACGTGGTGGTTTGGCTTACGGGATGTCGATTTAAGCTGAATCCATAAGGAATGCGCTATTAACCCGTCAAGCGGTACGGTAAGACGTTAGTCTCACTGCGGATGTCACGCGCCGGGCGCGTGTGGGATGGTGCTGCGCGCTAATCAGTTGCGTTAAAGTAAATCGTTAAAATGTAATGGGTTAAAAATTCCCGTGAGTAAACGAAGCCGCTACTGAGTGGCTTTTTTAATGCAATAAATTAACGCGTAGCACTAAAGTGTAAATGCGCCACTGCCGAAAACATAAAAAAAGGTAAAGCTTACCTTTCACGTGCTTTCATCCATGCTTCTGGTGCAAGTCTGACTGGTACTATCAAGGACTCCTATGCGCAACAACCAACCTGTTTCTCAGCGTGAATATGTGTATGACGATCATGTCACACTGATGACAACGACCGATCTCAACAGCTATATCACCTATGCCAATGATGCATTCGTTGAAGCCAGTGGCTTTTCATCTGATGAGGTCAAAGGGCAGCCGCACAATATGGTGCGTCACCCGGATATGCCACCCGAAGCTTTTGCCGATATGTGGGCGACGTTAAAACAGGGCGAACCCTGGACAGCGCTGGTGAAAAACCGCCGCAAAAACGGGGATCACTACTGGGTGCGGGCGAACGCGATTCCGGTGGTGCGTAATGGTCAGGTGCAGGGTTATATGTCGGTGCGGACGAAGCCATCCGCACAAGACGTGAAAGCCAGTGAAGCACTCTACCGTGATTTTCGTGAAGGTCGCGCGCAAGGCCGCCGTTTTCACAAAGGATTAATTGTCCGCAGCGGCTGGCGCCGCCTCGGCTCGATCTTAAAAACGCTGCCACTGCGCTGGCGCATCCGAACGGCGCTGCTGGCTTTACTGCCGCTGTCCGTCGCAGGCGTCTGGGCGCTGGGAATGGCACCGCTGGCGTTGAGCGGATTTGCGGGCGGCATGGCCGTTCTGTTGCTGCTTGCCAGCCTGTGGCTGGAGCAGCAAATTTCCCGTCCTGTTGAGCGCATGTGCAAACAGGCACTGCGCGTGGCCACCGGGGCCAGTCACCAGGTGGAGCAGATGGACCGCATTGACGAGGTGGGGCTGACGTTGCGCGCCATTGGACAGCTAGGGCTGATGTTCCGCTGGCTGGTGGACGATGTGAGTGGCCAGGCGATTAACGTGCTGAGCGCCAGTGACGCCATCGCCCGCAGTAACAATGAACTGAGCCGCCGGACCGAACAGGCCGCAGCGAACGTGCAGCAAACGGCCGCGACCATGAACGAAATGACCTCCACCGTGAAGAGTAATACGCAAACGGCCCAGGAGGTGAATTCGCTCTCCGTCAATACCAGCGATGCGGCAAGCAAAGGTGGCGAGGTGATGAAAGAGATGATGAGTATGATGGCGGATATCGCCGACAGCTCAGAACGTATTGCCAGCATCACCAGCGTAATCGACAGCATCGCGTTCCAGACCAATATTCTGGCGCTGAACGCCGCCGTTGAGGCGGCACGCGCGGGTGAGCAGGGTAAAGGCTTCGCCGTTGTGGCTGGCGAAGTACGCAGCCTTGCACAGCGCAGCGCAAAAGCCGCCAGCGAGATTAAAGCGCTGGTGGAAACCAGCGCCAGCCGGGTCAGTTCAGGCAACGAGCACGCCGGTGCTGCGGGACATACCATGCAGGATATTGTGCAGCAGGTGCAGAACGTCACTTCGCTCGTTGCCTAAATCAGCGCGGCCACGGCGGAACAGGCGACCGCGCTCAGTGAAGTCAGCACGGCGGTAGAAGATCTGGACGATATTACCCATCAAAACGCCGCCCGCGTTCAGGAAAGCGCAGAAGCGTCGGGCCGTATGACCCATCAGGCTAACCGTCTGGTGGAAGCGATCAGCGTGTTCCGCTAAGTTTTGACCGGCCTGCCACCGGATGGTGTTGTGCCATTCGGCGTGATCACGCTCTTCGCGCGCGCAGGGTGCGAACCGTGATCATGCCGTCTGGTACGGCATGATCGCTAAGAGGCTTTCCCGTCCTAATCGTCTCTTCTGCTGCCCAATTGCGTACCCTCAGCCAACATCCCACCACGGCCTCACTTGTCTCACAGCACCTACAGCCGATCACGGCGTAACGCCTGTCTTTGCCGTCTTGTGACATAACAGCATAGCGCTGGGCGAAAGTCGTCAGGCGCACAGGTAGTCATTAATACTGCCTGCTATGCAAGGTGTAGTCATTTAACCTTTCGTGTTTAAACAGCGCTAAACGTGCTTTTCATTTTCAGTTTTATTGAATGATATGAGCAAAACCCTCTGCTTTTTCTTGTGCGATATTCGTCCTATTATGCTTTCACACAAGGCATGTAGCCTTATCTAAACGAAAAAGACCGAGGAATTGATCATGAAAACTATCAAAACTTTTGCTGCTTTAATCGCCCTGACTATTCTGCCTGCTGCGGCTTTTGCACAAACTGTGACGGCGACCGGCTCAACACTGGACAGCGCAGAAGCGAAAATTGCTGCTCAGGCGCAGGATGCTGGTGCTTCCTATAAGATCACCGAAGCGAACACCAACAACGGTGTGCACATGACGGCTGAGCTGTATAAATAAGCCTTGAACGTCTGTGCTGACAGGACGCCTGACGGCGTCCTGGCTCCGTTTTTAGCGCAACAGAACCTGTCACTTTACCGCCTCTACTCCGCTTTCCGGCATCATTCTGCCCCATCGGGCCTGTCTCTTTGACCAACAGATCGTTCGCTTAACCGTTCAGCCTTTGCCAGAAAAGCCCCTTGTATGCGCGCCATCATCCCTCGATGCTGCGCGTACCGGCGATAACCCGGGCGCGGATGTCGTCCTGAACGGACAACACCGCGGCATCATGCGCAATGAATGGCAGGAGAAGGAAAAGGAAAGTGGGGGAGACAATGCGGAATCGACCGCTGGTCGCCTGCGGCAACTACCCCAGGCGACCAGAAAGGTTATGACACCTCTTCAGAAGCGTCGTGCATCATTTCATGGTGCGGCACATCGTCCAGAATCTGTTCAAAACTGCGCAGACGTTTATAGATCGACATTAACTCGACCAGGGTGGACCACGAGGTAATGAGGTACTGGAACGATCCCCGAACCTGGTCAAACACGTTGGTGATCTGGTTCAGCAGGCCCAGCGTAATGGCACCGGCCACAATAGACGGGAACAACAGGAACAGCCCGAACACGTTATCCACCTGCAGATAAAGGATGCGGCTGATATTGAAGTAAAGATAGTGAAAATAGAGACGGAAATAGTTAATCCGCACATTGTGGAACAGCACTTTTACGGTCGGCGGCGTGGCGCGATCGGCATGATCTTCGCCGTAAACCAGCTCTTTACGATAAGCCGCTTCGACGCGCTGGTTACGGAACTCCAGGCCGGGAAGCTTAATGCCCACCAGCGCCAGCAGCGCCGTACCAAAGAGTGACCACAACACCGCCGCGATCACCAGCGCATAGGGGATGCTGCCCAGAATCGGGATACTTTTTACATGATGTGAAAGCGCCACCAGAACGGGTAAAAACGCCACCAGGGTCATAATGGCCTGAATGAAACTCACGCCCCAGCCTTCCAGCGTGGTAGCAAAGCGCATGGTATCTTCCTGCACACGCTGTGCCGCGCCTTCAACGTGGCGCAGGCGCTGCCAGTGATGCATATAGTAATTATTCATCGCAGTGCGCCAGCGGAATACCCAGTGACTGATGAAAAAAGCATTCATCACGCCAATGACCACCGCAATCAACGCGATACCCAGGAAGGCGATGACCTGAGCATAAAATTCGGCAATCTGTACCGAACCGGCTTTCGTCAGTGCTTTTTGAATTAAATCGTAGAACGGGCCATACCAGGCATTGACGGCCACGCCAACCTGGACGCCAAACCAGGTCACAAAAATAATCAGCGCGGAGCCCCAGACCGACCAGCGCTGCCAGGGATGGTTATCAATGATGCGCCACGCAAGAGCGAACAGGGCAACCATCAGCCAGTAATAGCCATAGAACCATAACTCACCCGGCGCAATAAAGCGCATCACCGTCGTGGGCAGGGGCTGCCTGATGGCGGCCTGAAACGCAGGCCAGAAATGGGCCGGTAAATCGCTGGCAAAGCCAAACCAGGCAAAAATCGCCAGTAAACTCCAGATGGCCGCCGAACTGAAAAACGGCCCAGGTCGTGGAAAGAAAGACTTAAACATAGGTACTCCGCTGTTGTGTAATCGCTTTTATAACGTCTTAACGGCCATCTGTCTGTAGCCTGTTGTTTCTGAACATGACATTGACAACTTATATGTTAATGAAATTGTGCTTTTTTGTTTCCTTAAACTGAGTATTTGTCGGTAATGGTGTTACACTTAGCGCCACTGTTACCGGTAACAGCTTGTTGTACCCGAAATCCGCAAATAAAAACCACTACAACGCGCATTCACTTCTCTTTTTCGTACCGCAGTTGATGCGGTGATGAGGCAATGTCATGTCAGACCAGAAAAAGGGTCATTCACGCAGGGATTTTTTGCTGAAGACCATCACCCTGGCGCCCGCAGTGGCGGTAGGCAGCAGCGCATTGGGTGCCTTTTCTGCACCCGCTCAGGCACAGGCCGCAACGCCTGCCGAAAGCCAGGTCGCCCGAGACTATCAACCCAGTTGGTTTACTGCCGAGGAATTTGTGTTTATCAACGCTGCCGTGGCGCGGCTGATCCCCGCCGATGAACGCGGTCCGGGCGCGCTGGAAGCGGGCGTGCCGGAGTTTATCGATCGCCAGATGAATACGCCTTATGCCACCGGGGCCAACTGGTATATGCAGGGCCCCTTTAACCCGGATCTCCCCAAAGAAATGGGCTATCAGCTGCCGCTGGTACTGCAGCAGATTTACCGTCTCGGCCTGGCCGACGCCGACCAGTATAGCCGGCAGCAGTACGGTAAGGTCTTTGCCCAACTGAACGCTGAACAGCAGGATGCGGCGCTTCAGGCGATGGAGAGCGGCAAGGCCCATTTCAGCCAGCTCCCCGCCAGCGTGTTTTTCTCTTATCTCCTGCAAAACACCCGTGAAGGCTTCTTTAGCGATCCGATCCACGGTGGCAATCAGGGCATGGTGGGCTGGAAGCTCATCAACTTCCCTGGCGCCCGCGCCGATTTTATGGACTGGGTAGAGCGCGGTGAACGGTATCCGTTCCCGTCAGTGTCGATTCGTGGAGAGAGAAGCTGAGCATGGCAAATGAATTAAAGAAAGTGGATGCCGTGATTGTCGGCTTTGGCTGGGCAGGGGCCATTATGGCCAAAGAGCTGACCGAGGCCGGTCTGAATGTGCTGGCACTGGAACGCGGTCCGCATCGTGATACCTATCCCGATGGATCCTATCCACAGTCGATTGATGAACTGACCTATAACATCCGGAAAAAGCTGTTCCAGGATCTGTCCAAAAGCACCGTCACTATCCGTCATGATGCGTCACAGACTGCCGTGCCGTATCGCCAGTTAGCGGCTTTCCTGCCGGGCACCGGCACCGGTGGTGCAGGACTGCACTGGTCAGGTGTACATTTTCGGGTCGATCCGGTTGAGCTAAAACTTCGCAGCCACTATGAGGCGCGCTACGGTAAAAAGTTTATTCCTGAAGGGATGACCATTCAGGATTTCGGCGTGGACTACCAGGAGCTGGAGCCATTTTTTGATAAAGCAGAAAAAGTGTTTGGCACCTCCGGTAGTGCCTGGAGTATTCAGGGTAAGGTTGTCGGCAAAGACAAAGGCGGTAACCCGTTTGCGCCCGATCGCTCTGACAACTTTCCGTTGCCCGCGCAAAAGCGCACCTGGTCAGCACAGCTGTTTGCCCAGGCCGCCGAGTCAGTAGGCTATCATCCTTACGATCTGCCCTCGGCGAATACCTCAGGTCCTTATACTAACACCTATGGCGCGCAGATGGGACCGTGCAACTTCTGCGGCTACTGCAGCGGTTACGCCTGCTATATGTATTCCAAGGCCTCACCTAATGTGAATATCCTGCCTGCGCTGCGTCAGGAGCCAAAGTTTGAGCTGCGCAATAATGCTTATGTGCTGCGCGTCAACCTCACGGACGATAAGAAACGCGCTACCGGCGTCACCTATGTAGACGCGCAGGGGCGTGAACATGTGCAACCGGCAGATCTGGTCATCCTGTCAGCCTTCCAGTTCCACAATGTCCACTTAATGCTGCTGTCCGGCATTGGCCAGCCTTACAACCCGATCACTAACGAAGGCACGGTCGGACGCAACTTTGCCTACCAGAATCTGTCGACGCTGAAAGCGCTGTTCGACAAAAACACCACCACCAACCCGTTTATTGGGGCAGGCGGTGCCGGTGTCGGCGTGGATGATTTCAACGCCGATAACTTTGACCACGGGCCGCACGGTTTTGTCGGTGGATCGCCATTCTGGGTCAATCAGGCGGGCACCAAACCCATCTCGGGTCTGCCCACCCCGCCGGGAACACCTAACTGGGGTAGCCAGTGGAAGGCCGCCGTTGCCGATACGTACACGCATCACCTTTCTATGGATGCCCATGGTGCGCACCAGTCTTACCGCGTGAACTATCTGGATCTGGACCCGAATTATAAAGACGCCTACGGTCAGCCACTGCTGCGTATGACGTTTGACTGGCAGGAAAATGACATCAAGATGGCGCAGTTTATGGTGGGGAAAATGCATAAAATCGCCGAAGCCATGAACCCGAAAATGATCATTGGCGGGGCTAAAAAACCCGGCACACATTTCGACACCACCGTCTACCAGACCACCCACATCAGCGGCGGGGCGATTATGGGTGAGGATCCTAAAACCAGCGCGGTTAACCGCTATCTGCAAAGCTGGGATGTGCCTAACGTCTTTGTGCCTGGCGCATCGGCGTTTCCTCAGGGACTCGGCTATAACCCCACCGGTATGGTGGCGGCATTGACTTACTGGTCAGCGAAAGCGATTCGCGAGCAGTATCTGAAAAACCCAGGCCCTCTGGTGCAGGCATAAGGATGATGGCGATGAAAAACGGCATTTTAGCCCTGATTCTGGGCGGTATTTCCTTTGTTGCCCTGGCCGATGAGAGCACTAGCGATCTGATAAAACGCGGCGAGTATCTGGCCCGCGCGGGCGACTGTGTCGCCTGCCACAGCAGTGAAGGCGGCAAGCCCTTCGCAGGTGGCTTGCCGATGGCCACGCCGATTGGCACGATCTACTCAACGAACATCACGCCGGATAAATCGACCGGGATTGGTGATTACAGCTACGATGACTTTCAGAAAGCCGTGCGGCACGGTATTGCGAAAAATGGCGATACGCTCTATCCCGCCATGCCTTATCCCTCTTATGCGGTGGTCAGCGATGAGGACATGAAGGCGCTGTATGCCTACTTCATGCATGGCGTCGCCCCTGTCAGTCAGGCCAACAAAGCGAGCGATATCCCCTGGCCTCTGTCGATGCGCTGGCCGCTGGCGATCTGGCGCAACCTGTTCGCACCGGATGTAAAAGCGTTCCAGCCTGCCGCGCAGGAGGATCCGACGCTGGCGCGAGGCCGTTATCTGGTAGAAGGGCTGGGTCACTGCGGTGCCTGCCATACGCCGCGTAGCGTGACCATGCAGGAGAAAGCGTTAACCAACGCCGACAGTAACGATTATCTGGCGGGCAGCAGTGCGCCGATTGATGGCTGGACCGCCAGCAACCTGCGCGGGGACAACCGTGACGGCCTGGGCCGCTGGAGTGAGCATGACCTGCGCCAGTTCCTGCGCTATGGCCGTAACGATCACACCTCAGCCTTTGGCGGCATGGTGGATGTGGTTGATCACAGCCTGCAGCACCTGACGGATGACGACATCACGGCGATTGCCCGTTACCTGAAGTCGCTGGGTGCGAAAGATCCGCATCAGGTGGCTTTTAGCGTGGATGACGCGACCGCGAAGGCCTTATGGAAAGGCGATGACAGCCAGACAGGCGCTGTGGCCTATATCGACAGCTGTGCGGCCTGCCATAAAACGGACGGCAGCGGTTATACACGCTTTTATCCCGCGCTGCGCGGCAACCCGGTGGTGATGGCGGACGATCCGACCTCGCTGATTCACATTGTGCTGGTCGGAGGCGAGCTGCGTGGGGTGAAGGGCGCGCCGTCAACGATTACCATGCCTGCCTTTGGCTGGCGTCTGAACGATCAACAGGTCGCGGACGTGGTGAACTTCATCCGTCACAGCTGGGGCAATAACGTACCGGGAACGGTCACCGCGAAGCAGGTGGCTGACCTGCGCAAGGATGTGAAAGATCGTCAGGGCAGTTCAGATATCAAGGTGTTAGAAGGCAAGTAACACGTACGTTGCAGCCTTCCCCCACCGGGGAAGGCTGCACGATCAAATATTTTCCAGCGTCATACCGCGCGTCTTAGGACCAAAAACGCCCACCGACAGCATCACCATCAGCATGCTCAATACAATAAAGGCGATGACGCCATGCGTACCGGTGTGCTGCAAAATCACGCCGATCAGAAGACTGCTAAAGGCGGTCGATAACCGACTAAAGGAGTAGCAAAAACCTACTGCTCGGGCGCGGATAGCGGTCGGGAAAATCTCGGTCTGGTAAGCATGATAACTGCAGGTCAGCCAGGCATTAGAGAAGGTGATCAAAAATCCGCATATCACCAGCAACACCGGGTTCGTCTGCAGGGCAAACAGCGTACCAAACACCACTGTCATCAGCGAAGAAAGGACGATTTGCCATTTATTCTCAAGCTGGCTGGTAAAGCTGCCACAAATCAACGAGCCGATGGGATAGGCCAGCGTGATAAAAAAGGCATACAGCAGGCTATGGGTAATGGACGTACCCTGCCCGGACAGCAGCGCAGGCAGCCAGTTACCAAAGCCGTAGAAGCCAATCGCCTGGAAGAAGTTCATTATCACCAGCATCAGGGTGCGGTTACGGTAGCGCGGAGCCCAGATGTCGCGGAAGCGGCTTTTCGTGTCAGAGGCTGCCGCAGGCTGTGAGTGCGTCAGGTGTTGGCCGGGCACGATGCCGCAGCGTTTTTCCATGGCCGACATCACGGCATGGGCGTCTTCATGCCGTCCCTGCTGGGCCAGCCAGCGGGCGGATTCCGGCAGGTTTTTACGCACCAGCCAGATAATCAGCGAGCAGACAGCGCCCGCGATGACCACCCAACGCCAGCCCTCCAGGCCCAGAATATGTTGCGGCATCAGCCACCATGACATGAGCGCCACTGTTGGCACCGATAAAAACTGAATAAAAAAGGAGAAGGCAAACGCCCGGTTACGCAGATGCGTGGGCACCCATTCGCTCAGGTAGGTGTCGATGGTTACCAGCTCCACGCCCAACCCAATACCGACCAAAAAGCGACACAGAATCACCATCTCTGCGCTGTGCTGAAACGCCATCAGTAACGAGAAAAATCCGTACCAGGCTAACGCACAGATAAAGGTCAGCCGACGGCCAAACCGATCGGCAAAAGGCGTAAGCAAACTGGCCCCCATAAATAAGCCCAGAAAGGTCGCCGACGCAAATGCGGCCTGATCGGTAATGCCCAGAATACCGGCGCTGCCCGCATGGAAAATGCCGGCGGCCAGTAACCCTGTGCTGATATAGCCGGTTTCAAACAGATCGTAGAGTTCAAAAAAGCCGCCTAACGCCAGTAGCGAGATGAATCGCCACAAACCGCCTGAAGAGGGCAGCGCGTCAATGCGCCCGGCTAAGCTGGTATGGGCAGTCGACGAGGCAGACGTCGGTGCCATCCCTGAAGTCAAGGCTGGTGTCATTTAGAGTAAACCTCATGTAAGGATGATGGCCATTCTCACTACAGGCAATAATCGCTTTGAAACAGGTGCCCGTTCGCGAGCAGGAAGCAGCAGAATAATCAATTCTCTGATTCTTGCCGATAGGAATAGTGGTGAATTTTTAACAGGGCAGAGTCCAGTTATGGCTGGATCGGATGGGCGGTCAGCGTTCAGACGCGGTGCAGAGAGAAATAAGGTCAAGTCAGATGCGATTAGGCGTCAGCCAGACGGAACGCCGACACGAAATGTGTCAGGTACTGCGCCTGCTCCTCCAGCGACGCGGACGCGGCGGCCGATTCCTGCACCAGTGCGGCGTTTTGCTGGGTCACGCGGCTTTGTTGAATAATAGGTAATCATTCTGTTTTGTCTGCACTGTTTTGGTAGAAAACGCTGATGCCAGACAGAACACCGTCATACGCAAGCATGTAACGCATTGATTTTATGTTATCTGAAACAACCGTTTTCATAGTACCACAGCATAAAATCCATTTATTCAACAAAGCCGGGTCACGCTGTCCATTTCGGTCACCGCCTTTTCAATCTGGCTGATACCATGATGCTGCTCATTGGAGGCCGTCGAAATGTGATCCATCAGAACGTTGACCCGGCCGACCGAGGCAATAATTGCATTCATCGCTTCACCGGTCTGGCTGACCTGATCGGAGCCGACCCGGATTGTCGCCACAGATTCTGCAATCAGTCCTTCAATTTCTTTTGCCGCCACCGCACTGCGCTGGGCGAGATTGCGTACTTCGCCCGCTACCACGGCAAATCCGCGACCTTGCTCACCGGCTCGCGCGGCTTCAACGGCCGCGTTCAACGCCAGAATATTGGTCTGGAACGCTATGCCGTTAATGACGTTGGTGATGTCTTCGATTTTTTTCGAACTCTCGTTAATTTTTGACATGGAAACGATGACCTGCTGGGACACGTGTTCGCCGCTCTCCGCATTCTTCACGGCTTCGCTGGCCAGACGGCAGGCTTCAAAGACATTGTCTGTATTCTGTTTCACGGTCGCGCCCAGCTGCTCCATACTGGCGGCCGTTTCGGTCAGGGCTGCGGCCTGCTGTTCCGTGCGCGAGGCTAGGTCAACGTTGCCGCTGGCAATTTCCTGCGAGGCGAAAGAGACCGCCTGGGTTGCCTGGCGGACGCGGGTAATAATGCCGGTCAGCGCGGTACGCATGCTTTCCATAGAGGTCATTAACTGCTGAATCTCGCTCTTTGAACCGGTGTTGACCGGCACCGGTTTGTCCAGAATTCCTGCGGCAATCTGGCTGCAGTGGGCTTTGGCGTGATCAAGCGGCGATAAAATATAGCGTCTGACAAAGACCAGTATGGCCACGATAATGGCAAGAAACAGCACACCAAATACGACTAACAACAGGATCCCAGAGGAAAAGTTGCTCTGGGCATCCGTATTGAGCTTCTTCGCAAAGGCTTCATGTTGTGCCAGCACCTTGTCCAGGACAATTTCATACTGGCGATCCAGGCGCACGACGTTTGCGATCTGGTTTGGCTTTGTTGAATAAATGGATTTTATGCTGTGGTACTATGAAAACGGTTGTTTCAGATAACATAAAATCAATGCGTTACATGCTTGCGTATGACGGTGTTCTGTCTGGCATCAGCGTTTTCTACCAAAACAGTGCAGACAAAACAGAATGATTACCTATTATTCAACAAAGCCTGTCTGAAGGAGAAGACTTTGCAGAGTACGCATAATCGTCTTTTCAGCATTATAAACAGGTATTATTATACTGAATAAATATTTATCATTCATTTCAAAACCACGTAACCAGCCCTAATGCCTGCCGCCCTTAAAAAGGCGAAAAAGATAATGAAAATAAAAGCCTTTCCTTTTCCTGATAACCGAAAAGAAAATAAGCATCTAATTATTTATTAACCCACTCTAAGATTATAAAAGCGCGAAATTAAACTGACCGTAAACGGGCATTATTCGGATCATGAAGATACGCTTTCATTTTTATTAAGCGATAATTAAAAAAAACGAACAGGCAGGGTACATCCTCCCGCCACATGGCAGGATATTAACGTTACTCACGCGCAGATAAAAAACGCGTTATATTAAAGATACCGTTCAAGACGTTTTATTTAAACGTCTTACAATGCATATCTTTAAGAAATATCTGCATCACCGCCCAGAAAAGAGCGAGCGATTAATGAGAAACCATAGTTTTCCGGGTTGAATGAATATTTTGTGAATCTTCATCATCGGCTGCCCACGGAAAAAATAGTTTAACAGCGTAAAGGCCATAAACTCAGTAATCACCACACTTATGGCGCCGCCAGTAATGCCGAAGGCTGGCACCAGTGTCACCGTCGTGATCAGACATACCGCCAGCACACAGAACGTTTTTTTGATCAGGTAGCGATAGCCATTGTATTTAATAATGAAGCGATCCATGACGCTGCTTAGTACACCAAACATGGCGCCGATGCTTAATAACACCATCGGAGCAATCGCTTCGGTGTAAGCTGCGCCGTAGAAATGCCGGATAAACCAGGGGCCGATCAGGGCAATACCGCCGATAACGGCCCCCGACACGGCAATGACCATTAGCTGTAACTTCTGCGCGCGGACAATCGCCACATCAGGATCACGTTCGGCAAACAACGCGGGATAAAACGAGGCAAGTAAAGCGTTGGGTAAAAAGACCCAGGCCACCGACAGCGTCATCGCGACAGAAAAGATGCCCGCCTCTTTTAACCCTAAGAACCATGAAACGCTGAGCTGGTTAAGCCGGGTATAAATCGTAATCGCAATCACCGACAGCACCAGGGATCGTCCGGCCTGCAAAATATAACCGCTGTAACGTCGGATATGAGTGAGTCGGGGAAGCGGCGGCTTCTCATGCGTACGTCGTTGGTGCCAGCTAAACACACAGAGTTTGATCAGGAAAGGAATGAAGGTAGCCAGCACAATGGGAATGGCCAGCAATTCCGGTTTGAGCTGGAACCAGGAAATCCCATAACGGATAGCCAGACTGATCAGGAGACCGGTAAGGTTAGCCATCACGTTCAGCTTCGCATTCAACACCGCTTCATTGTAGATATTAACCAGATCGATAGCCGAGAACAGACAAGCCAGTGCCGCCGCGCAGATAAAGACAAACGCTTGCGAGTTCATCTCTTCCCGCATCACCACAATGCCAATGGTAGAGAGCACACAGTAAAGGCTAAACACCAAAAGTAAGCGTCGCATTCAGACCGTATTGACGTTCAGGCAGAGGGAAGCTCGACCTTCCATGGCAGCAGATCGCGGACCCGGTTCACCGGCCAGTCCTGTATATGACCGATGACGTAACGCAACCACGTCTCGGGGTCAACGCCGTTAAGCCGGCAGGTGACGATCAGAGAGTAGAGGATCGCCGCACGTTCTCCGC
>NZ_VZPF01000074.1 GCF_008801695.1 Pantoea stewartii subsp. stewartii | reverse complement strand
ACCAATCGATGAGCGGGCACAGCAGAGTGTTCTGGCAACATGACTGACGGTGTCACCACGATGCAGCATCAGCATGGCGGTGAGCCGCCGGGCGTGGTTTTTGTCCTTTGTTTTATGGATAGTTTTCTGCATCAGGCGTCGTTCGGTTCTGGGTATTGGTGCTATGATCGACATTGCTCAGTCCGGCTGGTGATTTGGGATATTCAGCGATTGATCAGATCGCATAAACCGGACTGAGTTCCCTCTAAGGGATCTACTATTCCGAGCAGTTATTTAGGATGACAGACGTCAGGTAGCCAGATGTATCACGCTAAAATGCGCAAGATTTTGCAACCCGACCGCAACATGATGAAAGCCGACCCCTCGCGATTACGTCACAGTGAAGAGAGTCTGAGGCAGAGGGATAACGATGAACGCAATACTTTACGCCATTGTGGTCGTGATTTGGGGAACAACCTGGATCGCTATTTTTTTACAGCAGGGGCCTGTAGATGTCACGGTTTCGGTATTCTGGCGGTTTGCCATCGCCAGCGTCATTATGCTGTTCCTGTTAACGCTGCTGGGACGCCTGCGCCGCCTGGCATGGCAGGACCATCTGTTTTGTCTGATCCAGGGATGCTGTGTGTTTTGCTTTAATTTTTGGTGTTTTTACACGGCTGCGGCTTACATTAATACAGGCCTGGAGTCGGTGATTTTTTCGATGGCCGTGCTCTATAACGCGGTAAACAGTTATATTTTCTTTGGCCAGCGCCCACTCCCCCGTTTCTGGTTTGCCGCCGCACTGGGATTAACCGGCATGGTCGTCCTGTTCTGGCACGATCTGCATATCAGCGACTGGAACAGTAACGCGCTCATGGGAATGGGGCTGTCAGCACTGGGTACCTTTGGTTTTTCATTAGGCAATATGATCAGCCTGCGCCATCAGCGTCGGCATCTTGAGACGATGACCACCAACGCCTGGGCCATGTTTTATGGTGCTCTCGTTATGGGCCTTATCGCTATTATTCGTGGTGCCAGCTTCTCACCGCAATGGACCTTCACTTATCTCGGCGCCTTACTTTATCTGGCGGTGTTTGGTTCCGTCATCGCTTTCTGGGCTTATTTCACCCTGATCAAACGCACAAGTGCGGGCAAAGCCGCCTACACCACACTTATGTTCCCTCTGGTCGCGTTATCGTTCTCCACACTTTTTGAAGGCTATACCTGGCAAAGTCATAGTGTGGCCGGCTTGCTACTGATTTTAAGCGGTAACCTGGTAATGTTTGCCCGCCCCATGCAGTGGTTCAGGCGTAAAGCGCTGACAAACGCGCATTAGCTGTTTATGCGCGCGGCGGTGTGCATTGCGGTTGCAGTTGATAGACGTAAGCGGTGACAGTGTCACCGTTTTCAAGGGTCACTTCCGTCCTGAGGCGATCGTACCCGTCTTCAAATTCGTCCAGCATGGACCAGTATGATAAGAGATTATCAGAACTAAAAACGTAACCCTCAACGCGCGGACCTCGGCTATCCAGCACCAGACCAGGAAAGCCTGCGGCTGCTCCGCACCCCTGAGGATAGAAAATGCCGCTTACAAAGCCTGCCTGCCAGTTGCCTCCGACCCTGTCGAGAATGTGGGCATTACTGTGGCCCGGGCGCAAAGTGCCATAAACGAATAACCTTTCCATCATTATCTCTGTGTAAAAACCGCTACCTTAGCTGCACGAACTGCGGTTGTCATTATGGAGAACGTTCTATTTTAACGCACAGGCGGTGCGTAGCAATATGCGCTTATTATCATGGATTTATATTTTAATGAAACAACCTGTTCACATTTAACCCTATAGTTTCTGTTAGTGACAAAATATCCCGTCATAGTCGCTGTTTTCTTTTTTTCAAGGTTCTGGAAATAAAATTACGTTGTAAAGCCGGTTAGTTATTTGCCGATAAAGGCCTGTGAAAATAATTGTAGTTTTTACCTATCCGGGGGAGTTTTTTCTATGACAATCACGCAGCGTTTAGTGCTGGCATTTTCTTTGCTTGCTTTATCACTTTGTGCGCTTGTTGCTGTTTCTTTATCTGTGATTTCGGGCTTTCAGTCGCGCTTTGAATATGTTCAGGTTAATGCTATTCCCAGCATTAAAGATCTGAATAAGTCAATTAGCGCAACTAACCAACTGGGGCTGGCCCTGTATCGCCATCAGACGGCGACAGACAGCGCTAAGCAGGCTGAAGCAGAACAAAAAATTAATACCATTATTAATAATATCAAGTCATTAAATGATTATTATATGGCGAATGATATTTCCAGTGATGAAGACAAAGAAATGACCGTTGGGGCCAATCGTAACCTCGATGCGGTCCGCAGCGCGTTACCTGCTTTTCTTGCTGCGTCACGTAGCCATAATAATGAACTGTCACTTTCTCTCCTGCAAAGTGACAATGGCATTGGCGCTGCCGCACGTAAAATGGAGTCTGATTTCACTAAACAAATTGAGCTGAACATTCAGATTGGTGATGCACTCAGAGCACAGAATAATCAGATTTATTCTAAGACCGTCTGGATGATGACCTGTGCATCACTGTTGATTATTTTGCTGCTCGGTGCGTTCTCAATAAATATTATTGTTGGCATTAAACGTAGCCTTACCAGCATCAAAGATACCATGGCTGAAGTGAGCAGCAATTTGGATCTGACACGCTTAGCGCCGGTGTTGAGAAAGGATGAGATTGGTCAAACGGCTATGGCGTTTAATGATCTGCTTAAGCGTGTATCGACTACGCTGCTGTCAGTCAATCATGCGGCGCAATCCGTCAGCACAGGATCGACGCAGATTGCGGCTGGCAACGAAGATTTGTCATCTCGCACTGAGCAACAGGCCGCCTCGCTGGAAGAGACATCGGTTAGTATGGCTACGCTCAGCGATACCGTACGGCAAAATGCCGAGGGCGCAGTCCAGGCCAGCAACCTGGCCAATAACGCCAATAAACTGTCCAGGCAGAACGGCGAAGCCGTGAGTCAGATGCTGACCACGATGGATGAAATTCGCGGTAGCTCAGCCAAAATATCTGATATCACAGGGCTGATCGAAGGTATTGCATTTCAGACGAATATTCTGGCCCTTAACGCCGCCGTTGAAGCTGCCCGTGCGGGTGAGCATGGCCGTGGTTTTGCGGTCGTGGCATCAGAAGTTCGCAATCTGGCACAACGTTCGTCATCCGCGGCTCGTGAAATTAAAGAGTTAATCACCACGTCTGTTTCGCAGGTTGAACAGGGGCTGACGCAGGCAACAAGCGTAGGCAGTAACTCCGATAACGTGGGCCATGCTATTCAGCAGGTTGCCGATCTGGTTAATGAAATTGCCGCTGCTACAGCCGAGCAAAGCAAAGGCATTGAGCAGGTGCACCAGGCTATCGGCCAGATGGATGAGGTCACGCAGCAGAACGCCTCCCTGGTTGAGGAAGCTTCATCTGCATCCAAATCTTTACAGGAGCAGGCGGAAACGTTGTCGAGACTGGTGTCAACGTTCAAAGTTAACGAGAGCGTCACGCAGGTGGCAGTATTGTCCCCTGTAGCCGTGAGCTATGCATCGCCTGTGTTAAAAAGACCACAACTGAATGCCACCGGCGCAGACAAGGTTAACTGGGAAAGTTTCTGATGCATTGTCACTGGGCCTGATCGCTTCAGGCCCAGAACACGAGCGCTGCGATATCGCAGCGCTTTCTTATTGATATGCGTTTTGCGTGGCGAAAAGCCTTGTTTTTGGCGCATAAGACGCGTTTCTCTCTTTCGATGCACGCTAGTGATACTGTGCAGGCCTTGTGCGCCATTCATGCCCTCCATACCCGGACCGTATGCCTCATTCCGTTGCGCACTGCGATCAGTAACCCAGTGACAATATTCGCCGCCCTCATGTGCGCGATCGGGGCGCGCCGCGGTTTTCCCATGCCATTATCAGGCTGAGTGAGGCAGGCAGCAGGGTCAGCGTGACCAATGTGCCGGTGATCAGCCCACCGATGATCGCGAATGCCATTGGCCCCCAGAAAACCTGATGTGAAATAGGTAACATGCCGAAGATTGCCGCGCAGGCAGTGAGCAGGATGGGACGCGCCCGGTGCAGTGCGGCATGGCGGATGGCGTCACCCTGTGCCATGCCAGCCTGCGCATGGCTGTCCACCTCGCTGATCATGATTACGGCGTTACGGATAATCATGCCCGCCAGCGCAATGATGCCCAGCAGTGCGACAAACCCCATCGGCGTGCCACCCGGTAACATTGCCAGGACAATTCCCGGCAGGCCGAAAGGTGCCATCAGCAGCGCGAGCAGCATTCTGGAGAACCGCTTCAACTGCAGCATCAATAACACAAGCATGCAGCACAGGGTGACCGGCAAAACGGCAAACACCGAACTGTTACCTTTATTCGACTCGGCGACGGTTCCACCTTCTTCAATGGCGTAACCTGCGGGCAAGGTTGCCCGCAGAGTATCCAGGCCAGGTCTCAGTTGATCAGACACCGTTTCGGCCCGTTGCTCAGGTGCAATATCGGTTTGCACGGTGATATAGGGCAAACGCTGTCGTCGCCAAATCACCGGATCGTCGAGCTGCCATTTCAGTGTGGCGACCTGCCCAAGCGGAATTTTTTGCCCGGAAGCTGTGTTGAGCATCAGGCTGTCTAAGATGGCTGTGTCCTGTCGTTCCCGATCGTTGCCGCGCAGAACCACATCTATCAGCCGGTTATGATCGCGAACCGTGGTCACGGTACTGCCGGACATGACAGTATTCAGTGTGGAAGCAATGCTTTCTGAGGAGACGCCGACGGCGCGTGCAGCAGTCTGGTTTACCTCAACATTGATTTCCCGCTCGGGCTCGCCAGCCGTCATATTTACCTCACGCGTATTCGGCGAACGCGAAAGTTGAGCAGCCAGTTTTTCCGCGATGTCCCGTACTTTGCTGTAGTCAGGGCCGGTGACGCGGTATTTCAATGGCCAGCCGACGGGTGGGCCCAGTTCGAGAGGGGCCACACGGGCAGTCAGATCGCTGAAATCCCGCGCCAGTGTCGCCTCCAGGCGGCGTCGAACGCGATCGCGCGCTTCCAGGTTCTTAGTCACCACAACCAGTTGCGCCACATTTTCATTGTCCAGCAAGACTTCCATGGGCAAATAAAACCGCACGGCACCTGCGCCGACATAGCTGGAGAAGTGATCGACATCGTGATCGGCGCGCAACAGGGTTTCCAGCTGTGCGGTACGCCGTGTCGTTTCACTTTGAGAGGCATTTGCCGCCAGCGAAAGATTCACTAACAGCTCGGGACGATCGGACGCGGGGAAGAATTCGCCCTGCATCAATGTAGTGCCTGCAATCCCCATTCCCAGCAATAACAAGGCGCTTATCACGGTTGTCCAGCGGTAGTGTAAAACCCGATCAAGCAGACGACGATAGCAGCGGGCCATCAGCCCTGGAGGTGGTGATGGGGCTGTCACCTGCTCAGTTAACAGCCAGGTGCCGATAACCGGGGAAAACAGAATCGCCACGACCCAGGAGCACAGCAGCGAGATCAGCACGACTGCAAAAAGGGAGTAACAATATTCACCGGCGCTGGAGGCCGCAAAACCGACCGGAATAAAACCGGCGATCATCACCAGCGTTCCCGTCAGCATAGGAAAAGCGGTGGTTTTAAACGCAAAGGTTGCGGCCTGCGCTTTGCTGTCTCCCGCCTCAAGGCGGGAAACCATGGTTTCAACCGTGATCATGGCATCATCGACCAGTAAACCCAGCGCAATAATGAGAGCCCCCAGCGAAATGCGTTGCAGGCCAATACCGGCCACTGTCATGCCGACGAATGTCATGGCCAGAACGAGGGGAATCGCAGCGGCGACCACCAGCCCGGCACGGAAACCCAGCGAGAAAAACGAGATTGCCAGAACGATCAGTACCGCTTCCGCCAGCACCCGCACAAAGCCACTGACGGCGGTTTTAACAACGGTGGATTGATCGGCGATCTTCACCATCGTGATACCGTGCGGGAGCTGGGCGGCAATCGTCTCCATGCGCGCATGAATGGCCTGACCAAATTTCAGCATATTACCCGTCGGGGCCATGGAGATGGCCAGGCCAATGCCAGGCTCGCCGTTGACCCGGAAGGTTGATGCCGGCGGTTCAGCAGGCTGAAGCGTTATCGTGGCAATACTGGTCAGCGGGATAAAGCGCTGGCCGATATGTAAGGTAATGGCCTTAAGGTTATCAGCCGAGGTCAATGCACCACTGACATGAAGTGCAATATTTTCTTTATCAGTGCGTATTACACCTGCGGGCGCAACGGCATTTTGCGCGGCCAGAGCATCACTTACCTCCCGAAGCGTAAGGCCCATGCCCGCTAACTGCCGTGGCGAAAACGCGATAACAATGTGTTCTTCCTGTTCACCGGGCAGGGTAATTTTACCCATGTCTGGCACATCCATCAGGCTTCGACGGATCTCATCGACTTTATCCCGCAGTTCTCGCGGACTGAAGCCATCGGCCGTAAAGCCATAAATCGTGCCATAGGTGTCGCCAAATTCGTCATTAACAGTGGGACCCTGAACGCCTTGTGGAAGCGATGAGGCGATATCCTGCATTTTTTTCCGAATCTGGTACCAGATAGTCGGGACCTGATCCGGCGGCGTATCATCACGCAGGTTAACAAAGATGACGGCCTTTCCCGCCCGGGTTTCACTCTCAATAAAATCCAGGAACGGTGTTTCCTGCAGTTTTTTTTCCAGCGTATCCGTCACTAACTGCATCGTGTCTTCCACCGTGGCACCGGGCCATTGTGCGGACACGACCGCCGTTTTGATGGTAAACGCCGGATCTTCATTACGGGGCAGATCGATGTAACTCAGTACACCCGTCGTCATCACCAACAGCATGAAAAACACCACCAGTTGCTGATGTGCTAACGCCCAGGCAGAGAGATTAAAGCGGGCTCTTTCAGCCGATCTTCTCATTTTTCATCCTCCCCAGGCTGTACCCGCTCTCCCGGCAAGAGCGTTTTCACGCCTGCGGTGACTACGCGCTCACCCGGTATCACGCCGGCACTGAGATAGATATGTTGGGCATCGAAGCGCGCCAGCGTGACCGGCCTGAGTGAAAGCTGATGGGACTGGGTGTTCACCACAAAAACGGCGGGACGATCACCTGCACGCGTGAGAGCGCTAGCGGGCAGGGTGACAACCTGTTCGGCTTTACCGGGAAAGGCCCCCACGACGGTCGACCCCAACGCTATAGCGACCGGCGGTTGAGGCAGCATGACACGCAGCCGCCAGGTGCGGGTCTGCGGATCGGCCTGCGGACTGATATCGCGAAAATGCCCTTGTGTCTTTATCGCAGGGTTCGATAACAGCGTAATGCTGAAGGGCGTGGAGGAGGCGTACTCCGCCAGCGAGGGTTCAGCAAGGTCAAAGACAGCATCGCGATCGCCATCAGCGGCAAGCGTCATTACGGACTGCGCGGCGCTTACCACCTGACCCGGCTGGACATTGACGGCGGTAATGACACCGGGGCGCGGCGCGGTAAGCTGCGTCCAGTTGAGATTATCCTGGGCATTTTTAAGCGCGGCTTCACTGCTCTGACGTCGGGAAACGGCCGCCTGCCAGTCACCTTTTGCACTGTCTAACTGCGAACGGGAAATGGCCCCACCGGGCATCAGCTGCTGCATACGACGCAGCGTTAGTGCGGCAACATGTTCTGAGGCGCGCGCACTCGCCAGATCGGCAGTGGCACTGCTGAGCTGGTTTTGAGCGGCATTACTGTCTAAGGTCGCCAGAACCTGACCGGCATTCACATGCTGTCCAATGTCCGTGGTGCGGGTAATGACGCGGCCATCCAGTCTGAAAGCCAGCGAAATTTCTTCATGGGCACGAATTTCACCCGTCTGCGTCATCAGTCCACCGCTGGAGAAGGGCGGAACCAGTACTGTCCGGACGGGACGAAGCGCTTCACGTGCAGGCGCCGCTTCCTCCCGGCAGCCTGACAGGATAAGCATGCCTGCCACGACAAACAGTGACGGTAACACATAACCCGGAAAGCTCAGATGACGCAGCGCCTGACGGGCAAAAGCGGGAATAAAATCTGTCATAACCGTATTCCTGAAATGAGACAGGCTCATTTAAAGCGGGTTATGTCCAGAAACCTTCGATGAATTATCAAGAAATGGTCAAGGCAGACAAAAAAGCCTGTCCAGGCCAGCACGCACTCAGATTGAGCGCGCGTCGTCAGTTAAAGGCAAAGCGATCGTAATCTGCAGTCCGCCGTCCGCAGGCAAACGTGCAAATATCTCCCCACCGTGCGCCTCCACAATAGCCTTCGCAATAGACATGCCGAGACCGCTTCCGCCGGAATGCCGTGCGCGCGACGATTCTGCCCGGGTGAAACGGTCGAAAATGACAGGCAGAAACTGAGGATCCACGCCCGGCCCATAGTCACGAAACTGCAATGTGACAGCGGCGGGCGAGGTATGAGCGGTCACAGAAAACCGTTTCCCCTCTGCGGCATAGCGCAGTGCATTTTCCGTTAAGATGGTTACCACCTGGCCCAGCCGGGAGGCATCGCCAGTGAAAGAGAGTTGGCCGGGCGACTGCACCTCAATCACCATCTGTTCTGCCTCAGCCTGAGGCGCCAGCCACGCTGTACGTTCGCGTAACAGCTCGGTAAGGTTAAACCGGCTCAGGCTGAGCGTAAGCTGGCCAGCTTCCGCTAACGATAATAAGTGCAGTTCATCCGTCAGGCGGCTCAGCTGCGTCAGCTGCTTCATGATCATGGAGAACTGCTGAGGTTCCGGCGCAAATACGCCGTCGACAATGCCTTGTAAGCGGCCAATGGCTGCGGTGAGTGGCGATCGTAGTTCATGAGCAATGGCAACCTGCGAAGCTTTAAGTTCGCGTTCGTAACGGGCTAACTGCTGGGTCATCAGATTAAAGTCTTCCGTAAACCGCACTAATTCCTGTGGCGCGCCGTCGACCTGACCGACCGATGTGCCGAATTTCCCCTGTGCCACATCGCGTGCCGCATTCGCCAGCTGACTAAACTGTTTCGCCAGCGGTCGCGCGAAGCGCAGCCCCATTACAATAAAGAACGGAATCACCACGGCGACCAGCACGGCGACCGTCAGCCAGTCAGCCGAGGCGATTGACGGGTCGGAAAAGCCGACGCCCCACCACTGATCGACAATCTGATGAAAGCGAGCCGGTGCCTGCTCCGGGTGTAACCGTATACGGGAAAACTCCGCCCAGACGTCCGCAGGCATGCGAGAGTAAACCCAGAGCATTTGCAGCGCGAAACGCAGCCACATGCAAAACGCGATAAGGATGACGCTTCCCAGACCGATTATCAAAATACGGATGCAGATCCAGCGCCACATTGAGTCGTGCGTTTTTAGTTTCATGGTTGTCTGAACCTGTAACCCACACTGCGAACCGCAGGTAAAATATCTGACATGCCTGCGGCTTCCAGTTTGCGTCGCAGGTTATAAACATGGGTATCAACCACGCGCTCAAGCGCATCACTTTCAGGCAGGCAGTGTTCAAGCAAGAATAAGCGACTAAACGGGCGGGTTGGGGCGCGCATCAACGTCACCAGAATCGAAAACTCCGTTGGGGTCAGATCGAGCCGCTGAATGCCCTGTTCATTTTTTACTACCGCTGTCAGCGATTCAGTGTCGACTTCCAGGCCCGCCCAACACAATGTGCTGTCGGGGACGGTACTTTGTTGGGTGCGACGTAAAACGGCCTGAACACGTGCGACGACCTCGCCAGGATGGTAGGGTTTCACCACATAATCATCTGCACCATAGCGTAATGCGCCGATCCTGTCGGGGGCATCTCCCATCGCTGTCACCATAATTACCGGTGTATTTCCCCTGCGTCGAAGGGCCGCCAGAACTTCCGTGCCGTTCATGACGGGCAGCATCACATCAAGCAGAATGAGATCGGGCTGCCAGCGTTGCGCGTGGTCAAGTCCTGTCATTCCATCGCCAGCAATCATCACCGTGTAGCCTTCACGTTTAAGATAGGCTTCAAGTACGCCGGCTGCATCGGCATCATCTTCGATAATCAGTACACGTTTAGACTTCATTGGGGCCACTTTGACTTTTTCTCCCTCATTTCCCGTATGTGCCCGCACCGCTCTATTGGCATGTCAGCCGTGTCGTCTGCATTTAATGTGATTAAGCAAAACGATAATAACCTGAAAAAATCGGCAAGACATGGTCAGTTTAATGTCGGCTGGAGGAAGAGAAGGGAATGCGCAGGATGCCAGAGAGAGGAACAATACGCCTAATGAAAAAACGTGATGAAAAAGGGCTCAATCAGAAATAATGAACGGACATCAGACGCTCAGGTTGTTACCGAACGGCTGACCAGGCGGAGTCAGACGTTTACGTTTAAGGCATTACGGGGGTTGCTCAGTGTGGGGAATGTCTGCGATGCCGATGCGTTAGCGCTGGGCAGAAAAAATGACACTGTCACTTTTAGGGTGAGCGTTTTGCTCAGGCAAGACTGGCATGGTGTCGGGCCGGAAGTGGTTACGGGCAGGCCAGGTGACGTTCGCAGAAGGCTGTCCGACTGATACGATGAAAAACCGTCCGGCTTAATAATGCTGCCGCGTAATGTCTGGCGCAAACCTGATCGGTCGCGTGATTTATCGCTTCTGTGCAAGGCCGCCCCACAGCAGCCTTCATCTGCTACGGGGCGGCCAGCATGAATCCGTATTTACCCTTTATGGCACGCGACGCGATCGTAACCGGTAAGTGCGGATTTCGCCGTCGCTTTACGCTTTCTGCTGTTAACTTTGGGCAGCCAGATTTTAAATTGCTCCGCCAGTTGCTTCGCCTGTTGTTCATCCGTGGTACGACAGATAAACAGTTTACTCTTGGTTTGATTGGTCACATCGGTGGCATAAATTTCATAACTTCCGCCACGGTGATCGTATTCAATATCCGTGAAATGCATGTGTGGCCACAGGCCCGTTCTGACCTCAAACTTGCTCAATTCCATAATTTTTACCGTTTTTGTTTTTTGCTGTGATGAATGTCGTTCCCCTGGTCGGGCCACTAAATGTAGAACAAATTCGGATTTGTGCCAGCCGACAACATTATTTTTCACTGCCAGTCTTAATTTTTTATAAAAACAGCGTGTTACCATGACATTACGTCATTAAAAGGAGAAAACGATGATTGTCAGAACCTGGCATGGTTGTGTCCCTCAGCAGCACGCAGAGGCATTTTTTACGCATCTACAGAAGACGGGCGTGCAGCATGCAGAATCGGTCCCCGGTAACACAGGCGCTTTTATTCATCAGGTTGCACAGGGAGAGTGGCAGCATTTCTTTCTGGCCACATACTGGCGGGATCTGGCGGCAGTAAAGGCGTTTGCTGGCGAGGATTACCCGGTGGCAGTTACCTATGCGGATGACGAACAGTTTGGGTTGATCTCCGATCCCTATGTCTTTCACCATCAGGTCAGCGAGGTGGTCGCGCTGTAATGTTTTTTCAGTCTAAGACCTGATAAAAACGCAGCAGGTAGCCATCTGGATCCTGAACCAGTAACTCCTGCTGGCGTTCATATTTCTCACCCGTATAGTAGGCGTTTTCGCTAAGTGGTCGGAACAAGGGCGTGCCCGTTTTCACCAGGCGCGTGTGAATCTGCTGAATATTGGAGACTTCTATCTGGAAGTTAATACCGCGTCCCAAAGGATACTGCATCTCTGCGGTGTGCCAGCCCGCGTCATGCTGCTGTTCAATCATTAATTGCGCTTCACCATAACAGAGATAAGCGAAGTCTGGGTGAATGCGTCTTATTCTCACAGTAAACCCCAGTTCATCGACATAAAACGCAAAGGATCTGGCAAAATTAGTGACAGTCAGTTCCGGCACCATCGAATTCCAGAAGCGAGAATCAGCAGGTTCAACTGACGATGTAGTGACGCGTAATTCCTTGTTCATAAGAAAAAAATCTAAAAGTTAGAAAAGTGATCACCGTCACATTATGAGTGCAACGCGTGTATCAAAACACTGACTTTCCCTTAGAAGATGCTATCTGTCAACAATGTAGATACCGCCTGGCAGCATTTGCAGAATGTGCGGTAATCTCTTCATGAAACTGTCAAACATATCTGTTTATTTAATGTGATTAATCTGGTAAACCTAATAAAGATCGTGTCAATTTGTGAATTGAATGAAGCGTTTAATGTTTGGTTAAGGTTACGAGCGTATCATTTGGCATCGTTATGAAGTGAATATTTTTCTAATATTTGACTTCACGATCAGAGGTCAGTGTACTTTGCCTCTTTTCGCGGATTTTAACGGAAAAAAATGAGCATAAGATTACATTTTGGCTGTTTTCATATTTCAAACTTATCCTCTTTTTTCTGGAAAAAAGGCAAAACAGTTTAAGGACATTACTTAATGGCGTTTCTTCCGTTTTCTCGTCCTTCTTTAGGCGAGACTGAATTGTCTGCAGTGCGTGAGGTCTTTGCGTCTGGCTGGATTACGACCGGGCCGAAGTGTGCTGAACTTGAGCGCGCATTTTGCCAGTTAACCGGCAATCAACACGCCATTGCCGTCACGTCTGCTACTGCCGGTATGCACGTCATGTTAATGGCGTTGGGCATCAAAGCCGGTGATGAAGTCATCACACCTTCCCTGACCTGGGTTTCTACGTTAAATATCATCACGTTACTTGGCGCGACGCCGGTGATGATCGATGTGGATATCGACAATCTGATGGTGACCCCTGAAGCTATCGAAGCGGCGATTACGCCGAAAACCAGGGCGATTATCCCTGTCCATTATGCGGGTGCGCCTGCGGATATGGACGCGATCTATGCTATTGGCCAACGCCATGGCATTCCGGTCATTGAAGATGCCGCGCATGCGGCCGGTACCCACTACAAAGGTAAACACGTGGGTGGCCAGGGAAATGCTATTTTTTCCTTCCATGCCATCAAAAACATGACCTGCGCAGAAGGTGGCCTGGTCGTCACCGACGACGCGGCTCTGGCCGATCGCATTCGCAGCCTGAAGTTTCATGGTCTGGGCGTCGACGCGTTTGATCGTCAAACACACGGCCGTCAGCCGCAGGCAGAAGTGATTATGCCGGGCTTTAAATACAATCTGCCGGATATCAGCGCGGCCATTGCGCTGGTTCAGCTGGAGAAGCTCCCCGAAATCAATCAGCGTCGCGCGGCGATAGCGCAACGTTACCTCGATGCCCTTAAAGATACGCCGTTTAAGCCTCTTGTTCCGCCCGCCTGGCAGCATCAGCACGCCTGGCATCTCTTCATTATTCGCGTTGATGAGCAGGCGTGCGGTATGACCCGTGATGCACTGATGCAGGCGCTGAAAGAGCAGGATATCGGCACGGGGCTGCATTTCCGTGCAGCGCATACGCACAAATATTACCGTGAGCATTATCCGCATTTATCGCTGCCTGCCACTGAGTGGAACAGCGAGCGTATTTGTTCCATTCCGTTGTTTCCCGACATGACTGACGATGACGTTGAACGCGTTATCAGCGCACTACGTGGACTGGCTGGGGTTTAAATGTTCGATGATAAAAAGATTGAAAAAGTATCGGTAGTCATCCCGGTTTACAATGAGCAGGAAAGCTTACCGGCATTGATTCAGCGTACCGATGATGCCTGTAAGAGCCTGAACCTGGACTATGAAATTCTGCTGGTCGACGACGGCAGCCAGGATGCGTCCGCGACGATGATCGCCGATGCAGCCTCACTGCCCGGCAGTCATATTGTCGCCGTTTTGCTTAACCGTAACTATGGTCAGCACTCCGCGATTATGGCGGGATTCAGCAATGTCAGCGGCGATCTCATCATCACGCTGGATGCCGATTTGCAAAACCCACCCGAAGAAATTCCCCGTCTGGTGGCCGCCGCTCAGGAAGGCTATGACGTTGTCGGCACGGTACGCCAGAATCGTCAGGACAGCTGGTTCCGTCGTCAGGCATCACGCACCATCAACCAGATGATCCAACGCGTGACCGGTAAATCGATGGGAGATTACGGTTGTATGCTGCGGGCTTATCGCCGTCACATTATCGATGCCATGCTTAACTGCCATGAGCGCAGCACGTTTATCCCGATCCTGGCTAACACCTTTGCGCGTCGTACGATTGAACTTCCGGTTACTCACGCAGAACGTGAACACGGCAGTTCGAAGTACAGCTTTATGCGCCTGATTAACCTGATGTACGACCTTGTCACCTGTCTCACAACCACACCACTACGCATGCTGAGTGTACTGGGCAGTCTGATTGCGATTGCAGGTTTTGCGTTCTCCGTGATCCTGATTCTGCTGCGGCTGTTTCTGGGCGCAGCCTGGGCTGGCGATGGTGTTTTTATGTTGTTTGCCGTCCTGTTTATCTTTATCGGCGCGCAATTTATCGGCATGGGACTGCTGGGTGAATACATTGGTCGTATCTACAACGATGTACGCGCCCGTCCACGCTATTTTATTCAACGTGTTATCTTTCCTCAGAAAGACCGTTCTGTACAGGAAACCGAGTAATGAAAACTATCGTCTTCGCTTATCACGACATGGGTTGTGCGGGCATCAATGCGCTGTTGAAAGCAGGCTTCACTATCAGCGCCATCTACACCCATGCCGACACGGCGTCAGAAAATCACTTTTTTGGCTCAGTGGCGCGAATTGCGGCTGAAAATTCAATCCCGGTTTATGCTCCGGATGAGGTTAACCATCCGCTGTGGATCGATCGCATTAAATCAGCAGAACCTGATGTTATTTTCTCCTTCTACTACCGCAACCTGTTGTGTGACGACATTCTGAACTGCGCGAAGCAGGGCGCTTTTAACCTGCACGGTTCACTGCTGCCAAAATACCGCGGTCGTGCGCCATTAAACTGGGCGCTGGTGAATGGCGAAACGGAAACCGGTGTGACCTTACACCGCATGGTGAAAAAAGCCGATGCGGGTGAAATCATCGCGCAACAGCGCATCGCCATTGCTGAAGAAGACAACGCGTTAACCCTGCACCGCAAACTGGTTGACTGTGCCAGTGAGCTGCTGGAAAGCACCTTGCCCGCGATGAAACAGGGCAATATCGTCGGCAAGCCGCAAAACGAAGCGGAAGCCACGGTTGTGGGTCGCAGAACACCAGAAGATGGTCGCATCAACTGGAGCCTGCCTGCTAAGCAAATCAATAATCTGGTCCGTGCCGTTACCGATCCATGGCCGGGCGCGTTTGCGTTTGCCGGCACCACAAAGTTTGTGGTCTGGAAAGCCAAAGTTTTAACGACCGCGCACAACGCTCGTCCGGGAACCGTGCTGTCAGCCGATCCGTTTGTCGTGGCTTGTGGTGAAGGCGCGCTGGAAATCCAGACGGGGCAAACCCCGAACAGCGTTTACATGAACGGTGTTCAGCTGGCGCAACATCTGGGCATGGTAAATGGCGCACTGCTGTATTCTCAGGCTGTGGCCGCCGTGAAGCGTCGCACCCGCGTGTTGATCCTGGGTGTTAACGGCTTTATTGGTAACCATCTGACCGAGCGCCTGCTGCAGGACGACAACTTCGAAGTGTTTGGCCTGGATATTGGTTCCGACGCGATCAGCCGCTTTGTTGGTCATCCGCGCTTCCAGTTTGTTGAAGGCGATATCAGCATCCACTCAGAGTGGATCGAATACCACATTAAAAAATGTGACGTCATTCTGCCGTTGGTCGCTATCGCCACGCCGATTGAGTATACCCGCAACCCGCTGCGTGTCTTTGAGCTGGATTTTGAAGAAAACCTCAAAATTGTTCGCGACTGTGTGAAGTACGGCAAACGTATCATTTTCCCGTCAACGTCCGAAGTGTATGGGATGTGTACCGACAGCAACTTTGATGAAGACCACTCGAACCTGGTCGTCGGTCCGATTAACAAACAGCGCTGGATCTACTCGGTTTCCAAGCAGCTGTTAGACCGGGTTATCTGGGCTTACGGTGAAAAAGAAGGGCTGCGCTTCACCCTGTTCCGTCCGTTTAACTGGATGGGTCCGCGCCTGGACAACCTCAATGCCGCGCGCATCGGAAGTTCGCGTGCCATTACCCAGTTGATTTTAAACCTGGTGGAAGGTTCGCCTATCAAGCTGTTTGATGGTGGCCGTCAGAAGCGCTGCTTTACAGATATCAGTGATGGTGTTGAAGCCCTGTTCAGAATTATTGAAAACAAAAACAATAACTGCGACGGGCAGATCATTAACATCGGTAATCCAGACAACGAAGCGAGTATCAAAGAGCTGGCAGAACGTCTGCTGGAGAGCTTTGAGCGTCACCCGCTGCGTGCCAGCTTCCCGCCGTTTGCCGGTTTCCGTGAAGTGGAAAGCAGCAGCTATTATGGCAAGGGCTATCAGGATGTTGAGCACCGTAAGCCTTCGATCCGTAATGCAAAACGCCTGCTGGGCTGGACACCTGAAGTGCAAATGAATACGACCATCGATAACACTCTCGACTTCTTCCTGCGCACCGTTGAGCTTCAGGACGATAAGGCATGAGGAAAGTCGGTCTACGTGTCGATGTCGATACCTGGCGCGGGACAAAACTTGGCGTGCCCGCGCTGATTGAGGTCTTCAAAAAACACGATGTCCAGTCATCCTTTTTCTTCAGTGTCGGGCCTGACAACATGGGACGCCATTTATGGCGTCTGATGAAGCCGCGCTTTCTGTGGAAAATGCTGCGCTCACGCGCAGCATCGCTTTATGGCTGGGATATCCTGTTAGCCGGGACCGCCTGGCCAGGAAAACAGATTGGGGCAGGGATGCGCGATATTATCCGCATGACGGCCGATTACCATGAAGTTGGCCTGCACGCCTGGGATCACTTCGCCTGGCAAACGTGGGCAGGCGTCTGGAATGAAGAACAGCTTATTCAGCAGATTGCGAAAGGACGGGATGCGCTGGAGGCCATTATCGGCAAACCTGTCACCTGTTCCGCCGTGGCGGGCTGGCGCGCGGATGGTCGTGTTATTCAGGCCAAGCAAACATTTGGTTTTGCGTACAACAGCGATTGCCGCGGTACCGCGCCTTTTCGCCCACTGTTGAGAAATGGCGAGCCGGGTACGGTACAGATCCCCGTGACGTTACCCACCTGGGACGAAGTGGTCGGTCCCACGCTGAGTGCTGAACGGTTCAACGATTACATCCTGGAACAGATCCACGCCGATCAGGGCACCCCGGTGTATACCATCCATGCTGAAGTCGAAGGTATCAGTCAACTCAATGCGTTCGATACGTTGTTACAGCGTGCCCGCGAGCAGGGAATACAATTTTGCCCGCTGAGCGACCTCTTGCCTGACGACCTCGATACATTGCCTGTCGGCAAGGTTGTTCGTGGGCACATTGCTGGCCGGGAAGGCTGGTTGGGTTGTGAGAATTTAACAAGGTAAGCACCATGACTGCCACCAAAAAGACGGTACTACTGGTTTCACTTTTCGTTCTTTATTATTTACTTCCTCTGGAGTTCCGCAATCTCTGGCAGCCCGATGAAACGCGTTATGCCGAAATCAGCCGTGAAATGCTGCAAAACGGCAACTGGATTACGCCGCACTTCTTCGGTCTGCGTTATTTCGAAAAACCCATCGCCGGTTACTGGTTCAATACTGTTGGACAGGCCATTTTTGGTCACAATAACTTCGCCGTCAGGATTGGTTCGGTCTTTTCAACCCTGATGAGCGCCATCCTGATTTACTGGCTGGGTTGTCGCCTGTTTGCTCGCCGTACCGTTGCTCTCACGGCCAGCGTTATCTTTATGACCTCACTTCTGGTCTACGGTATTGGTACTTATGCCGTGCTGGATCCGATGCTGACGTTATGGATGGTTGCGGCGATGTGCAGCTACTGGTTCGCCAGCGAAGCGCAAAATGTGCGGCAACGTATCCTCCGTTATCTGATTTTGGGCTTAGCCTGCGGCATGGGCTTTATGACCAAAGGTTTCCTTGCCCTGGCGGTTCCTGTACTGGCGATCCTTCCATGGGCGATCTTGAACCAGCGTTTTCGGGAACTGGTTATTTATGGCCCACTGGCGATTGTCAGTGCGGCAGCCATCAGTGCCCCCTGGGCGATTGCCATTCAGCAGCAGCAACCTGATTTCTGGCATTACTTTTTCTGGGTTGAGCATATCCAGCGTTTTGCCGAAGACAACGCACAGCATAAGGCACCTTTCTGGTACTACCTGCCAGTGCTGATTGCCGGCGCGCTGCCCTGGCTGGCGTTGTTACCGGGCGCACTGCGTTCAGGCTGGACCGAACGCCAGCAGTCCTCAGGTGGTGTTTATCTGTTGAGCTGGGTCGTGATCCCCTTGGTGTTTTTCAGCATTGCGAAAGGGAAACTGCCGACGTATATCCTGCCTTGCTTTGCGCCGCTGGCGCTGCTGATGGCTGACTATGCCTGGCGTAAAGTGGGTGAGAACACGCGCGTCTTTAAAGTCAACGCCTGGATCAATATCCTGTTTGGCGCGATCTGTGTGGTTGCATTGCTGGTCGTGCTGGCACCCTGGGGATTAAGCCATCGTCCGCTCTATGGCGCACATCAGCTGGTTGCACTCATTATGGCCGTGATCGCGTTTGCGGGCTGGGCTGTCGCGGGGGCTTTCAGCCTGAAATCGCCACAACGCAACTGGCTGGCCGCCGCGCTTTGCCCTTTGGCGCTGGCGCTCTGTGTCGGTTCGGCAATTCCGGAAAGCGTTGAGAATACGAAGCAACCCCAGGTCTTCATCCGCAGTATTGAAAACAGCTTGGCGAACAGCCGCTATATCTTAAGTGATAATTCCGGCGTGTCGTCAGCCATCGCCTGGACGCTGAAACGCAGCGATATCATTGCCTACAGTCAAAAGGGCGAGCTGCAGTATGGTCTTAGCTATCCCGATGCCCAGTCTGCCTATGTCAGCAGCGAGGATTTCCCGCAATGGCTTCAGGCGCACCGTAAGCAGGGCAATGTCTCGTTGATCATGATGCTGGAACGCGGTGAAGCGACACCCACAGATTTACCGCCAGCGGATGCGGTCTATCGCAACGGTCGGATGCTGTTACTGCAATACAATGCGGCTAATTGATCGTGAGTTTATTATTGGTGCTGCTGACCAGTTTACTCACCTGCGCAGGTCAGCTCTGTCAGAAACAGGCGGCACGGCAAACAAACAGGGCTAACCTGGCCGGCTGGCTGCTGGCCAGTCTTATCATGTTAGCGCTGGGGATGGTGGCTTGGTTGCTGGTGCTGCAGCGTTTGCCGGTAAGCCTGGCCTACCCGATGCTGAGTATTAACTTTATTCTGGTTGCCCTGGCCGCACGGTTTATCTGGCGTGAAAGAATGTCGCCTCTGCAATGGGCTGGCACGGTACTGATTGTCGCAGGCGTCGCCCTGATAGGGAGCTACGCATGAAGGGTTATTTGCTGGCCTTATGCAGCGTTTTGCTGGTGACACTCGCTCAATTAATGCTGCGCTGGGCGATGCTTCAGTTGCCCAGTTTGCAGGCCGTGTTGATGCAGCATCCCGTGAACTGGCTGCCGCTGCTGATTCTGTGTGGCGGACTGACTGCTTACGCCTGTTCGATGGTGAGCTGGTTCCTGGCACTGCGCCATCTGCCGCTCAGCCGGGCCTATCCGTTGCTGAGCATCAGCTATGTACTGGTCTGGTTGATGGCAATCAGTCTGCCGCTGTTCGCTGAGCCTTTTCATACAGGCGCGATGGTCGGCGTCATGTTGGTGCTGGCAGGATTACTCTGTATGTGCATTAAGCCGCAAAAAACCGACTGAAATGACATGGCCGGAACCGGCATCGTTACAAAGCAGGGCAACAAAATCAGTTCAGGATACGTGTTGCACTGCTCTTTTCAGCCAACCACAGTGACGCCGGCAACTTGCCGGCGTCACTGTTTCCGGTATCAGAACGTTTCCCAGTTGGCTTCAGTTACGCTGGACTGGCGTGCAGACACCACGACTTTAGGTGCTGCGGACGATATACCCTGACTGGGCCACCACACTTTTCTTGTTACTGGGTACCCGGAATACAGCAACCTTTTTTTCCAGCGCTTCTGCCTGCGATTCCAGTGAGCTGGCAGCGGCTGAGGACTCTTCAACCAGCGCGGCGTTTTGTTGCGTCGTGGTGTCCATCTCTGTCATCGCCTGGGCGATCTGCGATATGCCACGATTCTGCTCGTCCGAGGCTGCCGCGATTTCGCTCATAATATCTTTAACCTGGGTCACCGACAGCACGATCTCGTCCATTGTCGTTCCCGCCTGATCCACCAGGGTCGAACCTTCATTGACGCGATTCAGTGAATCGCGGATCAACGTCTCAATTTCCTTAGCCGCAACAGCGCTGCGCTGCGCCAGGTTTCTGACTTCGCCAGCGACAACGGCAAAACCACGCCCTTGTTCGCCGGCACGGGCCGCCTCCACGGCAGCGTTCAGGGCCAGAATATTCGTCTGGAAGGAAATACCGTTAATGACACTGATAATTTCGCCAATCTTACCTGAACTGGTCGTAATACCTTGCATGGTGGTGACAACGCTTCGTATGATCTCACCGCCGCGTCCGGCATTGGCAGAAGCTTCTGTAGCGAGTTGGCTGGCGTGATGCGCGTTTTCCGCATTCTGTTTCACGGTGGAGGTTAACTCTTCCATACTGGCCGCAGTTTGCACCACGGCGGCAGACTGTTGCTCGGTCCGGGAAGACAGATCCATATTGCCGGCAGCGATCTCTGAAGAAGCGCGAGCCACGCTGTTCACGCCGTCGCGTACATGGGTAATGATGTTTTGCAGGCTGTCGTTCATCACGCTGACGGCCTGCATCAATTGCCCCAGTTCATCACGACGAGCCGTGGACAGCGAGGCGGTCAAATCGCCTTCCGCTATGCGTTTGGCTACGCTGAGCGTTTCTTTCAACGGAACCGTAATGGAAAGCGTTATTCGCCAGGCGATCAGCAGACTAAGCAGCACACAAATCGCGGCGACAATCGCAATCTGCGTTTCCGCTTTGTGTAATGCATTTGCGGATTCGGACGCCTGATAGTTAAAAAGCTCCGCAACGGACGTATTCAGTTTTCCGGCGGTGATGTTCAGTTGTTTCGACGCGGTTGTTTCTACCGCCACGGCTGACAGATAGTCAGTAAAGGCCTGCCTGAGTTGCGCCAAATCCGTTTTCTGCGTCGCCAGCACCGCCTGGATATCCGGGACAGACAGCGCGAGCAACTGTGCGCGCAACTGAGTAACGGTGGAAATGTTGTCGCTGATTTCACTTTTACTGGATTCGGTCGGTTTGTCGACAAAACGCTCTACATCACCGGCGATCTCTTTCAGTATCGATGCTAAGCGCAACACCTGAAGCATGGCCTCAGGCTGAGCGGGAATCGTGATACCATCAAGCCGCTGACCGACAGCCAGCAGATCATTGTTTTGAATGAGGGAGGCGGCAGCAAACGTTTTTTGCGAGGCATTATAAAAAACCTCGCGGTGCGTCTTGTAGTTTTCCAGTTCGTTTGCGGCAGTAGTAAGTGTGTTTTCGCCCTGACTGTCCCAGCTAAACGTCTTAAGTCTGTTTACCTGTGCTGTTAAATCGTTCAGCGCTTTTGCGTTAACCTGCGCATAGTGTTCGTCTTTCGTGTACTGATAAAGCAGCCGGCTGGTTCGTGCTTCACCGAGTGTGTTGACAAAATCGACAGTAATGTCCTGTTTTTGCGCATTCTCCTTAATGGTTTCAAAGCCTTTAAACGCTAACAGTGCGATGGTCAGGGTTGCAACTATCAGCACAACAAAACTGAGCCCCAGCTTTTTCCCCATTTTCATATCGGAAAACGTACGCGTAATAAACATAATTCCACCCTGATAGCCGGTAAGGGAAATAATTTGCAGCGAGAAACAGGCTTCTACTGCTTAATAAAACTTATCGACTGTCACGTTGAAAACTTTAAAGACGTTTTGAAATAAATCCTCACAAATAAGGAGGTGATGCATTTTCATTGTTTTAAAAGGAAAATTCAAACTTTAAGCGTCATTAATAAAGCGCATGATAATTAGCTTGCGAATAATAAGAGGCGAGTTCTGTCTGACGTTTTTTACCTTTAATGGCGATATGAGAATAAAAAGTTTACTGTTTCAAACTTCCATAAATTTATAATTTTATAATTATATTCAATGCTTTAATCAGTGAGTTGATTGATTTTTCACTGATTGTCCGCTCAACTTGTTGACTAAATATTAACATTGAAGCGGCGCGGTTAGGGTGGCCATAATGATAGTGTATGTATTCTAATGATTTATGACCTTCAACCCTGGGTGTGTTTATAATTTGTATTAGTTAATTACAGAGATTAACTGATGTTTCACAGACACTTCATTATTGAGAGGTGCGTTTAATATGATTAATCTTTTTCAACTATTTGGAAACAGGCTAACCAAACATGCAATATATGACCTTTCTGCTGGCCGCCCTTATTTTTAGCGGCTCCGCTGCTGCTGCGCCTGCAGCATCTCAACCTGTCTCTCTGCTCTCACGCGCACTGCATGAAAGAATGCTGCTGATGAAAGACGTCGCAGCGTTCAAAAAAGTGCATAACAAGCCGGTTGAAGACCTGACCAGGGAAAAGGATGTGCTGGCAGAAGCGCAGGAAAAATCGGCTCAGGCCGGGCTGGATCCACAATCTGTTACCGTCTTCTTTCAGGCGTTGATGGATGCCAGCAAAGCGATTCAGTATCGCTACATGGCGGACTGGCTGGCCAAACCTCAGTCGGTCCCACCGGCTAAAGATCTGGCTGAGTTGAGAAAGCAAATCAATCAGTTAGATGAACAAATTCTGCAAGCGATTCATCAGCAACTGTCGCAGAGCAGTTTTTCGAAAGGCGATTTAACCTTTCTTCATCACCAACTGGATGTGCAACATCTGAGTGGGGATGATATTAATAACGTTTTACAGGGACTTGAGCAAATTAAACTAAAGCGGTAACGTGCCGCAAGCGCACACGCGTTAAATAACGAACGACTTCTCATTATATCTGCATTGCAACATCACGCCCGTCCTGTCAGGCGGGCGATGCTGTTTTCACTTCCTGGCTGTTCTGCCGGAAATCCCCTTTTGATACGCGCAGGTAATGCACTCATTCTGCTCGGCGTACGACTGTTTCTTCCGACAAAACTGCTACCTGAATCACATACGTAGCCAATACATGCTTCCTGAAAACCTTACAGATGATAAGGTTTTTGGCGACTGAATTCAGGATTGTTACTGGTCGACAGGCAAAACCTGAACGCGATATGGGATAACCCATTAAGCGTTCAGGTTTTTTTTGGCCTGAAGAACAGGCAACACCCTAACAAACTGAACATTCCCCATTTTCACATATGTATGTTTATCAGGATGTAAAGAAAGATGATAAATGCTCGCTACAAACAGTATGTACTCGCGCTTTTGCTGGTTTCACCGCTATCAGTCGGCCAGGAATGGAATGGCACGGTATTAGGTTTTGACGCTTCTCCCGCTCCCATGCTGGGCGATATGTTGGGTATTCGTAACATCCTTAATGATAACGGTTTTACCTACAATCTGGGTTATCTGAACGAAATCGGCTGGAATGCTGGCGGGGGCTACCATCAAGACCCGCATGTGGCTTATATCGATCAGTTTGCGTTGACCTTCACTCAGGATTTGGCGCGCTGGACAGGTATTCCCGATGCACGAATTGAGGGGAATATCGTCAATCGTAACCACAATGATGACCTCACCACCAGACGCGTACAGGATCCGCGAGTGAATATCAACGACCTGACGCAGGAAAGCTGGGGCGGCCAGTCCATTACCCGTCTGGGCTGGCTGACCTTTGCCCGCAGTTTTGACGATCGCCGCATCACCTGGCGAATCGGGATGATGAATAAGGTCCAGACCTTCGATCAGATCATTCCCTGTGACTTCCAGCTACTTTCCCAGTGCGGCGGCAAGTCGGCTAACGCGCTCACCTGGCATAACTGGAACGTCCACACCTGGGGCACAACGCTGTCGTATAACGTGACGCCGGCCATCACATTAAAGGGGGGAGTGATGGAGCAGAACCCGGATGCCTCCAGCCGTCATCATGCCTGGAGCGGGTCGACGAAGGGCAGCAAAGGCATATTACTTCCGGTTGAAATCGAAGCGCGCCCGATGATCAATCATCTTCCCGGAGCGTATAACCTGGGCGTGGTATTCACCAATGCGCCACAAACGGATCTTTATCACGGAAGATCGGGTGGGGCAGGGGCAACAGACCCAGAAGGTTATACACAACGCAATCGTACCTGGTTTGTGTACGCCGGAATGAATCAGCAACTCACGCAGCATAAGGACGATTCGAATCGTGGGTTAAGTGCCTCCGCCAGCATGAGCCTTGCCGACCAGCGTACCAATTATATTCATCAGGTTTATGCCGCCTCAGTGCGCTATCGGGGACTGTTTGACGCACGACCGGAAGACTGGATGGGTCTTGGTCTCAGCTGGATTGATATGAGCACTGGCTATGCCCAAAATCAGCGCTATATGAATACACTTAGCGGGCTGAGCGATCATAACAATCCTATGTATCATCCGGTACCGGGCCATTCCCTGAACGGGGAGTTTTACTATCGCTTCCGTCCTCTGTCGTGGCTGGAGCTACAGCCGGGCATACAGTACTGGCACCATCCGGGCGGCGTATCGCGCACGCAGGATGCCTGGGTCACCACGCTGAAAACCGCGGTAACTTTCTGACCCCACAGCAAAAGTACGATATGTGTCACGTTTTTTACGCATGATACGGATAGGTTGCAATTGAAACTGATAGAGTTCCCTCACTGGATTGTGACTGCTAAAAGCAGGCAAAACCTGATTTTCTGGCTTCTGCCGGATGTCAGGTTTTTTTGTTTCTGGGGTTCCGATGAAAATCGCCAAAATTCTTAATAACAATGTGGTGGTTGCTCTGGATGAGCGTGGGTCCGAACAGGTTGTCATGGGGCGTGGGCTGGCCTTTCAGAAGCGCGCAGGCGACACGCTGGAAACCGCACTGATTGAAAAGGTGTTTGCGCTGCAGAATGACGTGCTGGTGCGTCGGCTAGGGGAACTGCTGAGTCAGATCCCACTTGAGGTGATGACGACCTGTGATCAGATCATCAGGCTGGCAGGACAACGGCTGGGAAAGCTGCAGGATAGTTTGTACATCACCTTAACCGACCACTACTACTTTGCGATTGAGCGGCAAAAGAAAGGGCTGGCAATCAAAAATGTGTTGCTGTGGGAAATTAAACGTCTCTATCCCAGAGAATTTGGGCTGGGTCAGGAGGCGAGGGCCATTATTGCCCGACGTCTGCATGTCGATTTGGCCGAGGATGAAGCGGGATTTATTGCTCTGCATCTGGTTACGGCCCAGTTGGACAGTGAAATGCCTGAAGTAATGCATGTCACCAGGATCATGCAGGAGATCCTGCAACTGGTGAAGTATCAACGTAAGCGTCGCATTCAGACCGTATTGACGTTCAGGCAGAGGGAAGCTCGACCTTCCATGGCAGCAGATCGCGGACCCGGTTCACCGGCCAGTCCTGTATATGACCGATGACGTAACGCAACCACGTC
>NZ_VZPF01000073.1 GCF_008801695.1 Pantoea stewartii subsp. stewartii | reverse complement strand
GCCATGATCAAACTCTTCAATTTAAAGTTTGATTTGCTGCAACCAGTGCAGCGATGCTCAAGGAAAACGTCGTAATGAATTTCAATACGTGTTCACTCTTAAGACTTGATATTTTTTTGCGTCCGGAGACGCGGATATCAATCCTGCGAGTGCCCACACAGATTGTCTGATAAATTGTTAAAGAGCAGTGCAACCAACGGGTTAACCGTCTGTTGCGAGACGGCGTATATTACGCTTTCCTCCTTCAGAGTCAACCTCTTTTTCAGAAGTTTTTCTCCGGCGGCTCAGTTGCCTGACCCTCTCAACACCGCATTCCGTAAGCCGTTGTGCCGTGTCGATGGAGGCGCATTATAGGGAGTTCTCGCAGGCTGACAAGGGCTAAATTCAATAAAAATGACTGTTCGCTGCATTCCACAGCAAAAGCCCGCCTTATACGCAGTTACACACAAAGTTATCCACATTCCTGTTACGTACAAATTTAGACGAGCATCACGCAAACGTTTTCGCTACAATGCCCCCGCAACGCTATGGATGCCCCTTTTCGGGGCGTTACCTGAAGTTTTCGCGTTTTCACTTCTCTATAAAGAGGAAGAAAGCTCGCAAACTTGATGTAACGCTCTTATTTACGCGAATCAAAGCCAAGGGATAAAACCACCATGCAACAACCTCGTCCTTTACGCCGCGCCCTGCTCAGTGTTTCTGATAAAGCCGGCATCCTCGAATTTGCTCAGGCACTCTCCCAACGTGGTGTTGAGCTGCTCTCTACAGGCGGCACCGCACGTCTGCTGGCAGAGGCAGGGCTCCCCGTCATCGAAGTGTCTGACTACACCGGTTTCCCGGAAATGATGGATGGACGCGTTAAAACGCTGCACCCGAAGGTCCATGGCGGCATTCTGGGACGTCGCGGACAAGATGATGCGGTAATGGCGCAGCACGCTATCAACCCTATCGATATGGTGGTCGTTAACCTTTATCCCTTTGCACAAACCGTCGCGAAGCCAGACTGCTCACTGGAAGATGCCGTAGAGAACATTGATATTGGTGGCCCAACCATGGTGCGCTCGGCGGCCAAGAACCACAAAGATGTGGCGATTGTGGTAAAGAGCAGCGACTACCCGGCCATCATCGCCGAGCTGGACGCTAACCAAAACTCACTGACGCTGGAAACCCGTTTTGACCTGGCGATCAAAGCGTTTGAACACACCGCTGCGTACGACAGCATGATCGCCAACTACTTCGGTAGCATGGTTCCCGCCTACCATGGTGAAACTGAGCAGCCGGCAGGACGCTTCCCACGCACCCTCAATCTTAACTTCGTTAAAAAGCAGGATATGCGTTATGGCGAGAACAGCCATCAGGATGCCGCCTTCTATATAGAAGAAAATGTACAGGAGGCCTCTGTCGCTACCGCCGAGCAGGTGCAGGGCAAAGCGCTGTCTTATAACAACATTGCGGATACCGATGCAGCACTGGAGTGCGTAAAAGAATTCGCTGAGCCCGCGTGCGCCATTGTAAAGCATGCTAATCCTTGCGGCGTGGCCGTCGGCGAGTCCATTCTGGCGGCTTACGAGCGCGCTTACCAGACCGATCCTACCTCTGCATTTGGCGGTATTATTGCGTTTAACCGTGAGCTGGACGAGGCGACCGCACAGGCCATTATCAGCCGACAGTTTGTTGAAGTGATCATCGCCCCTTCCGCGACCGAAGCAGCCCTGAAAATCACGGCGGCGAAACAAAACGTTCGTGTACTGGTATGTGGTGAATGGCAGGGCCGTGTCGCCGCGCTGGATTTCAAACGGGTGAATGGTGGTCTGCTGGTTCAGGATCGCGATCTCGGGATGGTCGATGCCAGCCAGTTGCGTGTCGTCAGCAAGCGTCAGCCTTCTGAACAGGAACTGCGTGATGCTCTGTTCTGCTGGAAAGTGGCTAAATTCGTTAAGTCCAACGCCATTGTCTATGCACGCGACAATATGACTATTGGCATAGGTGCGGGCCAGATGAGCCGCGTCTATTCTGCCAAAATTGCGGGCATCAAAGCGGGTGATGAAGGTCTCGAAGTTAAAGGTTCTGCGATGGCTTCCGATGCGTTCTTCCCATTCCGTGATGGTATTGATGCCGCTGCAGCCGTGGGCGTGAGCTGTGTAATTCAGCCAGGCGGCTCTATCCGCGACGACGAAGTGATTGCAGCTGCCGATGAACACGGTATTGCCATGATCTTTACTGATATGCGTCACTTCCGTCATTAATTCTGTGGAGCGTTTTATGAAAATTTTAATCATCGGTAACGGCGGACGTGAACATGCCCTGGCCTGGAAAGCCGCCCAGTCGCCGCTGGCAACGGCCGTTTTTGTCGCCCCTGGTAATGCAGGTACGGCGCTGGAACGGGCTTTACAGAACGTCGATATTTCTCCAACAGATATCCCGGCATTACTTGCCTTTGCGCAACGTGAACAGATCGATCTCACTATCGTTGGACCCGAAGCGCCGCTGGTGATTGGCGTGGTTGATGCATTCCATGCCGCCGGCTTAAAAATCTTTGGTCCGACTCAGGCTGCCGCACAGCTGGAAGGTTCGAAAGCGTTCACGAAAGACTTCCTTGCGCGTCACAACATCCCCACTGCCGAATACCATAATTTCACCGAGGTCGCCCCTGCGCTGGCCTATCTGCGTGAAAAAGGGGCGCCCATTGTCATCAAAGCCGATGGCCTGGCTGCCGGTAAAGGTGTCATTGTGGCCATGACGTTGCAGGAAGCCGAAAACGCGGTGCAGGATATGCTGGCGGGCAACGCCTTTGGTGACGCCGGGCACCGTATTGTGATCGAAGAGTTCCTGGACGGTGAAGAAGCCAGTTTTATCGTGATGGTCGATGGCGAGAATGTCCTGCCGATGGCCACCAGTCAGGATCACAAACGCGTCGGCGATGGGGATACAGGACCAAACACCGGCGGTATGGGCGCTTACTCTCCTGCACCAGTGGTGACGGATGAAATCCACCAGCGCGTCATGGACCAGGTCATCTGGCCAACCGTACGTGGCATGGCAGCAGAAGGGAATGTCTACACAGGCTTCTTATATGCCGGGCTGATGATCGATAAGACCGGTCAGCCAAAAGTGATCGAATTCAACTGCCGTTTCGGCGATCCGGAAACGCAGCCCATTATGCTGCGCCTGCAATCGGATCTGGTGGATCTCTGTCTGGCTGCCTGTGAAGGCAAGCTCGATCAAAAAGACTCACAATGGGATCCCCGCCCTTCGCTGGGTGTGGTGCTGGCGGCAGGTGGCTACCCTGGCCCCTACGCGAACGGCGAACAGATTCACGGTTTGCCGCAGGAAGAAGCGGCTGACGGCAAAGTTTTCCATGCCGGTACACGCCTGGAAGGCGACCGCGTACTGACTAACGGTGGACGTGTGTTGTGCGTCACCGCGTTAGGCGATGACGTTGCCGCTGCGCAGAAGCGCGCTTATGCGCTTGCTCAGCCGATTTTCTGGCAAGGCAGTTTCTGCCGCCGCGATATCGGCTATCGCGCCATTGGTCGCCAGTAACGATGACAGGGGCACACGTTGTGCCCCTTTTTCATGCCTCAGAAATCTGCCTCTTTGGGCTCATCTGCACATTCGTCTTTGTGGCTGACCCGCAACAGTTGAACGCCTTCCGGCGCTTCCAGCCATGAAACCATCAAGGGACCAGCGGAATGACGGCGGTAATGCGTGAGCGTCTGCCATGCCTCACTGTCAAACGCTGGCGTCACCTTTTGGCCGTCACAGGTCTCCACGACATTGCCCCCTGCCCAGTGCCCCTGCTTCAGAAACACCCGACCGCTTAAGAGCGCATCGCTGACGTCCCGCATACGTTGCGCATCAAACTTATAAAGTTCCACCGTATCAGGGCTGACCGCTTCACGTTGAGTAGCAAGCTGGCGCTGCATAAAGTTAAGACTGCCATTCTGGTCAAATCGCAGGGTGACATCGTCGGGAGGCGCGCCTTTCACCTGACGCTCAACGCTGACCAGATGATCGCCCAGCCAGCGGTAGTCTGTCGTTTCGCTTTTTTCGCTGTTAAACGGGTTATACAGCGTACGAATATGCACAGACTGATGATCCGTATTCTTACGCCAGATACGCACACTGCCACGGTCGGCCAGGTAACCACTGGCGGAAAAGGCGGGAATGTCGGGGTGGAACTGCACCCGATAATCAGTGAGGAGAGAAGCAGGGCAGAAAAGCGCTGAAGCAGCGTAGTCATGGTGGCTGGCCCTTAAACAAAAGGGGCGAAATCGCCCCTGTTTAAAACTTTACCGCTATGCGACGTCTTACTTGACGGCGTCTTTCAGAGCTTTACCAGACACGAATGCAGGTACGTTTGCCGCAGCGATTTTGATTTCTTTGCCAGTCTGTGGGTTACGACCGGTACGCTCAGCGCGGTGGTTCACTTTAAAAGTACCAAAACCAACCAGTTGTACAGCATCACCCTCTTTCAGAGACTCAGTGATTGCAGCCAGAGTAGATTCCAGCGCTGCCTTGGCCTGGGTTTTAGACAGGTCAGCTTTTTCTGCGATCACATCAATCAGTTGAGTCTTGTTCATAAGTTATCCTTAAAGTGTATTTATCGCTTGCTAAGCAACGAGTGCGAGGGAAAAGCCAACTTCGGGCACTCTTCAGCCTGCACGCACCGATAGCCACAATTTTCAGCCCCCCAAATGTAGACCAGACAGGGGGCTGATGTGAAGCCTCCAGGCGCGCTAATTAAGGCCTGAAGTCACGTTTTCTCGCCTTATTGCTGAATTTTTATACCGATGTTACTAATTCCCGCCTCGCGCAGGTCGGATCGCAGACCTTTTATCAATTCAAGGTCTCGCTCTTCACAGTCTGCGAGCAGGCGAAAAATCTCCCATTGCAGGTCCCATTCGTCGATGACAGCCGGGTTTTCCCGCAGCTCTTCATCGGTCATTTCACGACCTGCCTGAGTCATTTCCAGAATGGCCACGGTGGTGATGGAGGTCTTGCTGACTTCAATCGCATGTTCAAGCGTTTCACCACTTAACAGGGCGTGCAGCACTTCACTTAATGCCACACAGGCATCGATGGCCGGATACACGCCGTAGACCTCAAAATCATCGCCATCCGGAATCGCAGCTTCGAGCTTTTCCAGTTGACTGTCGAAGTTGATCTTTGCATCTTTCACCGTCAGCGTTTCCCAAATCAGATCGAGAATTCGGCGGTAAAGCGCAGGATCGGCAAACGCAGTTTGCTGGCAAAAGGCCATGTAATTAGGATACATGCGCTCGCACAGGCAAGCCATAAACGTCAGATGTTGCCAGCTTTCCAGCTTTGCCAGACGCAAATGCACAGGGTTTTGTAACATACACAGAGCTCTTATTCGTTTCGCTGGCCGCAGTGTAACGCAAAAGCGCCCTACAAACAGTGCTAAAGCGCGTTTTGCCAGCGCAGAAATGCAGGTCGGCGTGATGCGACAGCATCTGCCCAGCGCGTCGGTTCCGGTAAACGGTAGCCCTGAGTACACTTTTCAACCCAATCGAGGGCACTGTCCAGGCTGACGCGATGCCCAGTGGCCACAAACAGCGGATTACAGCGTACCTTGCTGCGCCATACCCAGCCAATTTGCTCCCCTTTATCCATTAACGGCTGGCGACTGCCGGGAGTCTCGTCCAGCGGCTCAAACCGTCCGCACAAACGCTTTTTGGCGACACCGATGGTGGGAACATCGACCATCAGTCCAAAGTGTGACGCCACACCGAGCCGACGCGGATGCGAAATGCCGTGACCGTCGACAAACAACAGGTCAGGCTTCTGCTCCAGCATATTCCATGCCGCCAGCAAGGCGGGATATTCCCGGAAAGAGAGAAAGCCAGGAATGTACGGCATAGTCGTCTCGATGCGCGCGATACGATGCTCCAACAGCTTCAGCGACGGGTATTCGAGAATAACCAGCGCCGCGCGCGTGACCGCACCTTCCTGTTCAAACCCGGCGTCTGCGCCACCAATAAAGCGTGGCGGCAGCACATCAAAATCGTCCTGCCGCACGACGTCTGCGGCACGCTGTTGTTGCTCCGCACGAAGTGCAGCAATATCCATTATGACTCCTGATGATACTGGCGGGAAAGGCGGTGCACCGCCTCAACGAAGACGCCGGCATGCTCTGGCGGTACATCCTGATGGATACCATGTCCCAGATTGAATACGTGGCCTTCACCTTTGCCGAAACCGTCCAGAATACTGGCCACTTCCTGCTCGATACGGGCCGGTGGTGCGTACAGCATGGAGGGATCCATATTGCCCTGTAAGGCGACTTTATGCCCGACACGACGGCGGGCCTCACTGATGTCGATAGTCCAGTCCAGGCCCAGTGCATCGCAGCCTGTTTCAGCCATGGCCTCAAGCCACTGACCGCCGCCTTTAGTAAACAGCGTGATCGGCACACGACGGCCTTCGTTTTCGTGCAGTACGCTGTCGACGATTTTATGCATGTAATAAAGCGAGAACTCGCGATAATCGCGGCCACTCAATGCGCCGCCCCAGGTGTCAAACACCATGACTGACTGCGCCCCGGCGCGGATCTGAGCATTGAGATAGAGAATAACGCTGTCGGCCAGCTTATCCAGCATGGCATGCAATGTGGCAGGTTCGGCGTACATCATTTTTTTAATTTTGGTGAAGGCCTTGCTACTGCCGCCTTCTACCATATAGGTTGCCAGCGTCCACGGACTGCCTGAAAAACCAATTAAGGGCACCTCACCATTAAGGTTCTTACGGATGGTCCGTACGGCATTCATCACGTAACCCAGTTCCTGTTCAGGATCGGGAACAGGCAGGCGATCGACATCGGCACGGCAGGTTACGGGGTTTGAAAAGCATGGACCTTCCCCCGTTTCGAAGTACAGCACTAATCCCATCGCATCAGGAATGGTGAGAATATCACTGAAGAGGATGGCCGCATCGAGCTTGTAGCGACGCAATGGTTGCAGGGTGACTTCGCAGGCCAGCTCGGCATTCTTACACAGCGACATAAAGTCGCCCGCCTGGGCACGCGTGGCTTTATATTCCGGCAAATATCGTCCGGCCTGGCGCATCATCCATACGGGGGTAACATCGACAGGCTGGCGTAACAGGGTGCGCAAATAACGGTCGTTCTTCAGTTCACTCATGTCAGGACTCTCTCGGTATCAAGCGAGTAGTGTAGCACTCTCACGCCTCAGCGCGGCAGAGGGCAACGGTATCTTCAATTAATCGACGGGCAACGGTGCCAGGTGGAGGCAGTAAAGGCAGCGCATCAAAACGGAACCATCCGGCATCCAACAGCTCTTTACCGTCGTGCTGTAAGTCGCCGCCGTCATACTCCGCCATAAAGGCCATCATTAAGGACTGCGGGAAAGGCCAGGGCTGGGAAGTGACATAACGGACATTCTTCACGCGCACGTTGCTCTCTTCCATCACTTCGCGTGCAACCGCCTGTTCAATGGTCTCACCGACTTCAACGAACCCGGCCAGCACAGTGTAAATGTTATTACGATGACGCGCATGGTTGGCCAGCAGGATCTCATCTCCACGGCGGATAGCAACGATAATACAGGGCGCAATTTGTGGGTAATAACGTTCACGGCAATGGCTACACAGGCAGGCAAATTCGCGTTTACTGGCGTGCATCTCATGACCACAATAGCCGCACCAGCGATGGGATCGGTAAAACTCCGCTAACTGCACCCCGCGCCCGGCCAGCTGAAACAGGCCCGGATCTTCGTTGAGTAACTGGCGCAACGACAACATATCTGACGAACGCGTTTCACAAATCAGCCAGACCTTCTCTCCCTGCCATTCGCCAATCACGCGCCCCTGGTGCCCGATCAGGCCAAACTGCTGTGCGTTTCCGTGAGGTAAATCGCCTTGCGGTAACCAAATTTTCTGTTCACTACTGACAATCCACCATCCAGCGTCTACGCTTGAAATTTCGCATTGCATTTATTTCGTCATCCTTAGCGTCAACCCGCACGCTGAAGTCCCGATGTTAAGTGTGTAGATGAACAACTATACCCAAATAATTCTGGTTGCAAGACGACAGCACGCTTATTTATCCCGACAGGTTCGCGGAGAACAAGCGCAATTGGCGCATCGCTAATCTGAAATATGAAGGTGCATAACGCATACGGAGTTAACTATGCTTAACCAGTTAGACGTTCTGACCCAACGCGTAGGTGGCAGTAATGAACTGGTAGATTCATGGCTGGCAGCTCGCCGCCAGCTGTTGGTTTCTTATTACCATTTGGTCGGCATCAAGCCAAAAAAAGAAGCGCTGACTCGCCTGGACGAGCAGGCACTGGATAACTTTTGCCACACGCTGGTCGATTATCTTTCATCTGGTCACTTTAGCCTTTACCAGCGTTTGATTGCAGAGATGGACGGCACCAGTCCGCTGCTGGCTGCCGCGCAGATTTACCCGTCGCTGGAAGCCAATACCGAGCAGTTGATGCAGTTGTATGACGGCCACCTGCAACAGGCCATCGATGACGACAACTATGTGACGTTTCAGCACGCCTTGTCAGAAGTCGGCGAAGCTCTTGAAGCGCGTTTTACCCTTGAATCCAAATGGCATGGGACAATCACCTGACTCCGCCTGTGGCGAACGACAGTGAAATTGCCCGCCCTGCTTAACAGTGCCGCAAATGTAAATAACTTGTGATTCATAAAAAGCCCCCTTATGCTGAGTAGGCTTTAAAACATCTGTTTTATGTTGTCAGGGTTTGACGGTTGCACGTCCTTGCGGGACCTGATTAACCGTTAAACCAAATCTTGTCGGAGTGCCCATTGGGCTGAGACCGTTAATTCGGGATCCGCGGAACCTGATCAGGTTAGAACCTGCGAAGGGAACAAGAGTAAATTTTTACGGTACGCCGCACTCAGGGTGCCCGCTGTGCCGTTACTCCTTCCGAACTCCGGACAAGCAACCTTCCCACTTACTGGAATATTGCTATGTCTACTACGAAAACGACCCGTCGCGAACAACGTGCTCAGGCACAGGAATTCATTGATTCCCTGCAGGGTGGCAGTGCCTTTCCCAACTCAAAACGTATCTGGCTGACCGGCAGTCGTGACGACATTCGTGTCCCCATGCGCGAAATCCAGCTTAGCCCTACATTGACCGGCGGCAGTAAAGATGAGCCCGTTTACCAGGAAAATGAGCCTGTGCCGGTTTATGACACCGCCGGTGCCTATGGCGATCCGGCAGCAAAAATCGACGTGCATCGCGGACTGGATAAACTGCGTGCTCGCTGGATTGAAGAGCGCGACGACAGCGAAAAACTGACGCAGATTAGCTCGGCGTATACGCAGCAGCGACTGGCTGATGACGGACTGGATCACCTGCGCTTTGAACATCTGCCAACGCCGCGCCGTGCTAAAGCCGGCCGCTGTGTGACCCAGTTACATTACGCGCGTCGGGGAATCATCACGCCAGAGATGGAGTTCATCGCCATCAGGGAGAACATGGGCCGTGAGCGCCTTCGTGGTGAGGTACTGCTGCAACAGCATCCGGGCCACAGCTTTGGTGCCCATCTGCCCGAAAACATTACCCCCGAGTTTGTACGCCAGGAAGTGGCCGCTGGCCGCGCCATTATTCCGGCCAATATCAACCATCCCGAATCCGAACCGATGATCATCGGACGCAACTTTCTGGTGAAGGTGAATGCCAACATTGGTAACTCAGCGGTGACCTCGTCTATTGAAGAAGAAGTAGAAAAGCTGGTCTGGTCCACACGCTGGGGCGCGGATACGGTCATGGATCTGTCGACCGGACGCTATATTCATGAAACCCGTGAATGGATTCTACGTAATAGTCCTGTTCCCATCGGCACTGTTCCGATTTATCAGGCACTGGAGAAGGTCAACGGTGTGGCTGAAAACCTGAACTGGGACATTTTCCGCGATACGTTACTGGAGCAGGCCGAACAGGGCGTGGATTATTTTACTATCCATGCGGGTGTGCTGCTGCGCTACGTTCCTATGACTGCAAAACGCCTGACCGGTATTGTGTCCCGTGGTGGCTCCATTATGGCGAAGTGGTGCCTGTCTCATCATAAAGAGAGCTTTCTCTATGAACACTTCCGCGACATCTGTGAAATTTGCGCAGCCTACGATATCGCTTTGTCCCTGGGCGACGGATTACGCCCCGGATCGATTCAGGACGCCAACGACGAAGCACAGTTCGCTGAGCTGCACACGCTGGGTGAACTGACAAAAATAGCCTGGGAATATGACGTACAGGTGATGATCGAAGGCCCCGGCCATATCCCGATGCAGATGATCCGTCGCAACATGACAGAGCAGCTGGAACATTGCCATGAAGCGCCGTTTTATACTCTGGGCCCACTGACGACCGACATTGCGCCGGGCTACGATCATTTTACCTCTGGCATCGGTGCCGCCATGATTGGCTGGTTTGGCTGCGCGATGTTGTGTTACGTCACGCCGAAGGAGCATCTTGGCCTGCCAAACAAAGAGGATGTGAAACAGGGGTTAATCACCTACAAGATCGCCGCGCATGCTGCCGATCTGGCCAAAGGCCATCCGGGGGCGCAGATCCGCGACAATGCCATGTCGAAAGCGCGCTTCGAATTTCGCTGGGAAGATCAGTTCAATCTGGCGCTGGATCCTCATACAGCCCGGGCCTATCACGATGAAACGTTGCCACAGGAATCGGGTAAAGTCGCCCACTTCTGTTCAATGTGCGGCCCTAAGTTTTGCTCGATGAAGATCACGCAGGAAGTGCGTGACTATGCTGCCAGACAGGAAGCGGAAGCGCAGGCTATTGAGGTTGGCATGGCGCAGATGTCTGATCATTTCCGTGAACGGGGCGGTGAACTCTACCATCCCGCCACAGCGATTAAGGAGGAGTAAATGAACGCCTTTCCCGCTACCGCGCCGCGATTAGGGCTGTATCCGGTGGTCGACAGCGTTGAATGGATCGAACGCTTACTGGATGCCGGGGTGCGCACGATTCAGCTGCGGATTAAGGATCTGCCAGATGAGATCGTTGAACCCACCATCATCCAGGCTATCGCAACAGGTCAGCGTTACCAGGCGCGCCTGTTTATTAATGACTACTGGCAGCTGGCGATTAAGCATAAGGCTTATGGCGTTCATCTGGGGCAGGAAGATCTGGCCGTGGCCAATGTGCAGCGCATTCTGGACGCAGGCTTGCGCCTGGGCATTTCCACGCACGATGATGCTGAGCTGGATCGGGCGCTGGCGCTGCGTCCTTCCTACATTGCGCTGGGACATATCTTTCCTACCCAGACGAAGGTGATGCCCTCTTCTCCGCAGGGTTTGTCTGAACTTAAACGCCATCTGAGTCGGTTGCAGGGGATCTCTACCGTGGCGATTGGCGGCATCAGCATTGATCGCGTTCCGGCGGTACTGGAAACTGGTGTCGGCAGTATCGCCGTGGTGAGCGCCATTACGCAGGCAGAGGACTGGCGGGCGGCCACCCGCGAGCTGTTACGGCTTGTTGAGCACGAATCCGGGCATTAACCACCCTGTCGCGCAGATAAACGCGCACGTGGTGCAACAGGCAGATAAAAACTGGAAAGCCGCGCACGGCAATGAACATTGCGACTGGCGCGGCTTTTTTCTGTCCTTTAAAGTCACTGGCGTCCGGCCGGGATGGCCTGACCAGGGCCAGTTCCCTCCTCTTTCTGGCCCTGCTTCTCACTACCTGAAGCAATGATATCGATAACGGCGGACAGGTCAGCCGACGGCTGATGCGCACAGGCGGCCATCGCCCGCTCGACAGCCTTACCGGTCAAGGCCAATGCCTGTTCAATCTTACTGCTTGAGGGCAAGGCGTAATTCAGGCGCAGACAGTTACGGTACTTTCCGGAGGCCGAAAACAGCGAGCCTACGGCAATCTGGATCCCTGATTTGCGTAATTCGTGGTTGAGCTGCACCGCATCAAATGCCTCAGGCAATTCAATCCACATCAAAAAACCGCCCTGAGGCCGCGTGACGCAGATACCGCAAGGGAAGTAATGCCGTACCCAGCAGGAAAAGGTGTCGTAATTGCGCTGGTAAACCTGGCGCATCCGCCGAAGATGCGTCTGGTAATGGCCCTGCTGGATAAAGTCAGCTACGGCATGCTGAGGCTGAGTGGCGGTAGAACCTGTCACAATGTATTTCATATGCAAAACACGATCGCGGAAGCGTCCGGGCGCCACCCAGCCCACACGTAAACCCGGTGCCAGCGTTTTGGAAAACGAGCTGCACAGCAATACGCGTCCTTCTGTATCCAGAGATTTAATGGATGAAGGCCGCGGGTACTCCCAGGCCAGCTCACCATAAACATCGTCTTCAATGATCGCCGCATCAAAACGCTGTACCAGACTCAGCAGTGCGCGCTTGCGCTTTTCGGGCATGATAAAGCCAAGAGGATTGTTGCAGTTAGGGACGACGACGACCGCTTTGATCGGCCACTGATCAAAGGCCAGTTCCAGCGCTTCAAGGCTGATTCCCGTTACAGAATCGGTCGGAATCTCAATGGCCCGAATGCCGAATCCACGCAATGTCTGCATGATGCCGTGAAATGACGGCGATTCGACCGCAATGATATCGCCGGGCTGGCATACTGCGCGCACGGACACTGACAGCGCTTCGTGGCAGCCTGTGGTAATCACAATATCTTCTGAGGTCAGTTGGCAGCCGCTGTCGATCATCAACCGGGCAATTTGTTCTCTCAGCCGGGCGACACCGTAAAGGTTGTCGTAATTCAGCAGCGTGCTTTCCTGCTGCTGCGCCTGACGGCTAAACGCCTTCCACAGAGGTTTCAGTGTGGACTGCGTTAAATCCGGCATACCGCTGCCCAGTTGCAGTACATCCTGTTCCCGGCGGCTGTTAAGCAGGTCAAGCACCGCGTCCCACTGGGTAATTTCCACCGGATGTTGCGCCGGACGCGTCAAGGCCGGAACGGGCGGCATCGCCTTATGCGGCGCCACAAAATACCCGGAACGCGCCTGCGCAATAATCAGCTGTTTCTGCTCCAGCAGATAATAGGCCTGCTGTACCGTGCTGATGCTGACACCATGTTCGACGCTCAAACTCCGAACGGAGGGCAGGCGTTCGCCACTTTGGTACAACCCCTGTTCAATACGTTTTTCCAGCAATGTGGCTAAATGTTGATAGCGCGTCATGATCGACCTCAGCCAGGTTGATGACCCGACAAAACAGTACAGACAGCCTGTATTTCTACCATTCAGTCCACGCTGACGGCAATCTGTATGTTAAATAATTGCTTCGGGTGCATCTGTATTGGAAATTGTATCTGCATGAAAATATTTCTCAGGTTACTTACTGAGGGCAGGATCATGGGATATGAGGAAAATCGTAGCGCTAAACCCTTTGCAGTTTCACTCAGCCTGTTTCACTTTATCTGGCATCATTTTCGTCGCTGGCAGTGTCGGCGCGAAACCCGCATGATTTTATGCAGACTGAGCGACAGTGCGCTGAAAGATATCGGGTTAAAGAGAAGCGATATCAACAAACGCTTTTAATTACGGCTCGCCTGGAAACAGGCGTGAGTCGAATTCGTTAACAGGATGGACTTCGGAAAACACTCTTCACGACAGTACGCGTTATGAATGCCGGTGCCGCCTGTACAAGACAGCCTGATCTCGCAGGCAAAAAAAAACCCTGCCGGAGCAGGGTTTTTTATCGGGCGTTTGACGATTACTCGTCGTTGTTACCGCCCAGACCCGCGTTCAGTAACTCCGCCAGGCTTGCGGATGCTTCGTCAGCAGTCACCTGCGGTGCAGCTGGCACTTCGCCTGCCGCACGACGACGCATACGATCCTGGTGATAAGCGTAACCGGTACCGGCCGGGATCAAACGACCCACGATCACGTTCTCTTTCAGACCGCGCAGTTCGTCGCGCTTGCCTGCTACTGCCGCTTCAGTCAGGACACGTGTAGTTTCCTGGAACGATGCTGCAGAGATGAACGATTCGGTTGCCAGTGACGCTTTAGTGATACCCAGCAGGTCACGTACGAAGGTTGCGCCAACTTTTCCGTTCGCTTCAAGTTCACGGTTAGAGATCTTGATGCGAGAGAATTCAGCCTGCTCACCTTCCAGGAACTCGGTGCTGCCCGCGCTCATGATAGTAGCTTTACGCAGCATCTGACGAACGATGACTTCGATGTGCTTATCGTTAATCTTAACGCCTTGCAGACGGTAAACTTCCTGCACTTCGTTAGTGATGTAACGGGTAACCGCATGCACGCCACGTAAACGCAGGATGTCATGTGGTGACTCTGGACCATCGGAAACCACGTCACCGCGCTCAACACGTTCACCTTCGAACACGTTCAGCTGACGCCATTTCGGAATCATCTCTTCGTACGGATCGCTACCATCCAGCGGTGTAATCACCAGACGACGCTTACCTTTGGTTTCTTTACCGAAGGAGATGATGCCGCTGATCTCCGCCAGGATTGCTGGCTCTTTCGGACGACGCGCTTCGAACAGGTCAGCAACGCGTGGCAGACCACCGGTAATATCCTTGGTACCGCCAGATTCCTGCGGAACACGCGCCAGGGTATCACCCGAGCTGATCTTCACGCCATCTTCCAGCTGTACAATCGCTTTACCTGGCAGGAAGTACTGAGCAGGCATATCGGTACCTGGGATCAGAACATCATTGCCGTTGGCATCAACGATTTTCAGTGCCGGACGCAGATCTTTACCACCTGAGGTACGTTCTGCAGAGTCCAGAACCACCAGCGATGACAGACCCGTTAAGTCGTCAGTCTGACGCGTAATGGTCTGACCATCGATCATGTCGGTGAAGCGAATGAAACCGCCCACTTCTGTGATAACTGGCATGGTATGCGGATCCCAGTTTGCAACGGTTTCACCCGCAGCAACCTGCTCACCATCACCTTTCGCCATGGTCGCACCGTAAGGAACTTTATAGCTCTCTTTCGTACGGCCAAATTCGTCGATCATTTTCAGTTCAACGTTACGCGAGGTGATCACCAGCTTGCCTGCTGAGTTCGTTACCGACTTAGCATTGGTCAGCTTGATGGTACCTTTGTTCTTCACCTGAATGCTGGATTCAGCTGCCGCACGAGATGCCGCACCACCGATGTGGAACGTACGCATCGTCAGCTGTGTACCCGGCTCACCGATTGACTGTGCCGCGATAACACCGATTGCTTCGCCTTTGTTGATGATGTGACCACGTGCCAAGTCGCGACCATAGCAATGCGCACATACACCAAAGTCGGTTTCACAACCTACAACCGAACGCACCTTCACGCTGTCGACTGAGTTCAGTTCCAGCACGTCACACCAGTGCTCATCGAGCAGTGTGTTACGTGGAACCAGAATATCAGCCGTGCCAGGCTTCAGAACGTCTTCTGCCGTTACACGGCCCAGAACGCGCTCACGCAGTGGCTCTTTCACGTCGCCACCTTCGATGACTGGCGTCATCATGATGCCTTCGTGTGTACCACAGTCGTCTTCGGTGACAACCAGATCCTGCGCAACGTCAACCAGACGACGCGTCAGATAACCGGAGTTCGCGGTTTTCAGTGCGGTATCTGCCAGACCTTTACGTGCACCGTGCGTCGAGATGAAGTACTGAAGTACGTTCAGACCTTCACGGAAGTTCGCGGTGATAGGCGTTTCAATGATGGAGCCATCTGGCTTAGCCATCAGACCACGCATACCGGCCAGCTGACGAATCTGTGCAGCAGAACCACGCGCACCGGAGTCGGCCATCATAAAGATGCTGTTAAAGGAAACCTGTTTCTCTTCTTCGCCGTCACGGTTAATCACGGTCTCGGTTGAGAGGTTTTCCATCATCGCCTTCGCTACGCGCTCGTTCGCGGCAGCCCAGATATCGATGACTTTGTTGTAACGTTCGCCGGCGGTAACCAGACCAGACTGGAACTGTTCCTGAATTTCGGCCACTTCGGCTTCGGCTTCAGAGATGATTTCCACTTTCTTGGCTGGGATAACCATGTCGTCGATACCAACAGACGCACCTGAACGGGCGGCGTAGGCGAAACCGGTGTACATGGTCTGGTCAGCAAAGATAACGGTCGGCTTCAGGCCCAAAATGCGATAACAGGTGTTCAGCATTTTAGAGATAGCCTTTTTACCCAGCGCCTGGTTGACGATGGAGAAAGGCAGACCTTTCGGTACGATAATCCACAGAATCGAACGACCAATGGTGGTGTCGATCAAGCTGGTTTTCGCAACGAACTCATCCTGCTCGTTTTTGCTGTACTCAGTGATACGCACTTTAACGCGCGCATGCAGCTCGGCCAGGCCAGCGCGATAAACACGCTCAGCTTCTTTCGGGCCGGTCAGCACCATGCCTTCACCTTTGGCATTCACTTTGTCGCGGGTCATGTAGTACAGACCCAGTACAACGTCCTGTGAAGGAACGATGATTGGCTCGCCGTTCGCCGGTGACAGAATGTTGTTGGTCGACATCATCAGCGCACGCGCTTCCAGCTGGGCTTCCAGCGTCAGCGGTACGTGAACAGCCATCTGGTCACCATCGAAGTCGGCGTTATAGGCCGCACAAACCAGCGGGTGAAGCTGGATTGCTTTACCTTCGATCAGAACCGGTTCAAAGGCCTGGATACCTAAACGGTGCAGCGTTGGTGCACGGTTCAGCAGGACCGGGTGTTCGCGGATGACTTCGTCCAGGATATCCCAAACGACAGCTTCTTCACGCTCAACCATCTTCTTCGCGGCTTTGATGGTGGTGGACAGGCCACGCAGTTCCAGCTTGCCGTAGATGAACGGTTTGAACAGCTCCAGTGCCATTTTCTTCGGCAGACCGCACTGATGCAGACGCAGGTATGGACCAACGGTAATAACAGAACGACCGGAGTAGTCGACACGCTTACCGAGCAGGTTCTGACGGAAACGACCCTGCTTACCTTTGATCATATCGGCCAAAGATTTCAGAGGACGCTTGTTAGAACCGGTGATCGCACGACCGCGACGACCGTTATCCAGCAGGGCATCAACCGCTTCCTGCAGCATACGTTTTTCGTTACGTACGATGATATCTGGCGCAGCCAGATCCAGCAGGCGTTTCAGACGGTTGTTACGGTTGATCACGCGACGATACAGATCGTTCAGATCCGACGTAGCGAAACGACCACCATCCAGCGGTACCAGCGGACGCAGATCAGGCGGCAGAACCGGCAGAACGGTCAGGATCATCCACTCTGGCTTATTACCAGACTGAACGAACGCTTCCAGCAGCTTGATACGCTTGGTCAGTTTTTTACGCTTGGTCTCGGAGTTGGTTGCGTTCAGCTCTTCACGCAGCTGCTCGCACTCTTGCTCCAGATCCATATTTTTCAGCAGCGCCTGGATAGCTTCTGCACCCATCTTCGCGTCGAATTCGTCACCGAACTCTTCCAGCGCGTCAAGGTACTGCTCTTCCGTCAGAATCTGACGTTTTTCCAGGTTAGTCATGCCGCCTTCGATCACAACATAAGATTCGAAGTACAGCACGCGCTCGATATCACGCAGCGGCATATCCAGCAGCAAGCCGATACGCGATGGCAGTGATTTCAGGAACCAAATGTGCGCAGTCGGTGATGCCAGCTCAATGTGGCCCATGCGCTCACGACGTACTTTGGTCTGTGTAACTTCTACGCCACACTTCTCGCAGATTACGCCACGATGTTTTAAACGCTTGTACTTACCGCACAGGCATTCGTAATCTTTTACCGGTCCAAAAATACGGGCACAGAAAAGACCGTCACGCTCTGGCTTGAAGGTACGGTAGTTAATGGTTTCCGGCTTTTTAACTTCACCAAAAGACCATGAACGGATCATGTCTGGCGAAGCCAGCGCAATTTTGATCGCATCAAACTCTTCGGTCTTAGTTTGCGCTTTCAGAAACTTAAGTAAGTCTTTCACGGATTAGCTCCCGTCGGAGTGAGACTCAGGGGCGTCCAACCGAAATTGAACGCCCCATAACCAGTACAAATGCGAGCGCGTTAACCCTGCGCTTACAGGCCGAAGCCTGCTACTGAGGGTTACTCGTCTTCCAGCTCGATGTTGATACCCAGCGAGCGAATCTCTTTCAACAGTACGTTGAACGATTCTGGCATGCCAGGTTCCATCTGATGGTTGCCATCCACGATGTTCTTATACATCTTGGTACGGCCGTTAACGTCATCAGACTTAACGGTAAGCATTTCCTGGAGGGTATATGCCGCACCGTATGCTTCCAGTGCCCATACTTCCATCTCACCGAAGCGCTGACCACCGAACTGTGCCTTACCACCCAGCGGCTGCTGAGTAACGAGGCTGTAGGAACCGGTAGAACGTGCGTGCATCTTGTCATCAACCAGGTGGTTGAGTTTCAGCATGTACATAAAACCAACGGTTACCTGACGTTCGAACTGCTCACCAGTGCGACCATCAAACAGGGTAATCTGACCGGAAGAAGGCAGACCGCCGAGCTCTAACAGCTCTTTGATTTCGCTCTCTTTCGCACCATCAAACACCGGCGTGGCGATTGGCATACCTTTTTTCAGGTTTTCAGCCAGACGCAGAACTTCATCATCACTAAAGGTATTCAGGTCAACTTTCTGACGCACATCTGTGCCCAGATCGTAAGCACGCTGGATGAATTCGCGCAGTTTGGCGACTTCTTCCTGCTTCTTCAGCATCGCGTTGATTTTCTCGCCGATACCTTTCGCTGCCATCCCTAAGTGCGTCTCAAGGATCTGACCGATGTTCATACGTGAAGGTACGCCCAGCGGGTTCAGTACGATATCCACCGGCGTACCGTTCTCATCGTAAGGCATATCTTCGATTGGGTTGATCTTCGAGATAACACCTTTGTTACCGTGACGACCTGCCATCTTATCACCAGGCTGAATCTGACGTTTAACGGCCAGATAAACCTTAACGATTTTCAGCACGCCTGGTGCCAGATCATCGCCTTGTGTGATTTTACGACGCTTGCCTTCGAGTTTTTTCTCAAACTCGTGCTTCAGTTCGTCGTACTGCTCTGCCAGCTGTTCCAGCTGATTTTGCTTGGCTTCGTCAGTCAGACCCAGTTCCAGCCAACGCTCACGCGGCAGCTTGTCCAGTTTGTCTGCTTCAACGCCACCAGAAATCAGGACAGACTGGATACGGCTGAACAGGCCCGCTTCCAGAATCTGCAGCTCTTCAGACAGGTCTTTCTTCGCCTGCTTCAGCTGCATCTCTTCGATTTCCAGCGCACGTTTGTCTTTTTCCACGCCATCGCGGGTGAAGACCTGAACGTCGATAACCGTACCCGAAACACCGTTAGGCACGCGCAGAGAAGAGTCTTTCACGTCAGACGCTTTCTCACCGAATATCGCACGCAGCAGTTTCTCTTCTGGTGTCAGCTGGGTTTCGCCTTTTGGCGTCACTTTACCAACCAGAATGTCACCACCGGTCACTTCCGCACCGATGTAAACGATACCGGATTCATCCAGTTTAGAGAGTGCAGCCTCACCCACGTTCGGGATGTCAGCGGTAATCTCTTCTGGCCCCAGCTTGGTGTCGCGAGACACACAGGCCAGTTCCTGAATGTGGATGGTCGTGAAGCGATCTTCCTGCACCACGCGCTCGGAGACTAAGATGGAGTCTTCGAAGTTGTAACCGTTCCACGGCATGAACGCGACGCGCATGTTCTGACCCAGCGCCAGTTCACCGAGATCGGTAGACGGGCCATCAGCCAGCACATCACCACGCTCAACTGGCTCGCCCAGAGATACACATGGCATCTGGTTGATACAGGTGTTCTGGTTAGAACGGGTGTATTTGGTCAGGTTGTAGATGTCGATGCCCGCTTCGCCCGGATACATTTCGTCTTCGTTAACTTTAATAACGATACGTGATGCATCAACGTACTGAACGGTACCGCCACGTTTCGCCACAGCGGTAACACCGGAGTCAACGGCAACCGCGCGCTCCATACCAGTCCCTACCAGCGGCTTATCGGCACGCAGTGTAGGAACGGCCTGACGTTGCATGTTCGCACCCATCAGGGCGCGGTTAGCATCATCGTGTTCCAGGAACGGGATCAGTGATGCACCGACGGAAACAACCTGTTGGGTCGAAACGTCCATGTAGTCAACCTGATCGCGGCTGAACAGACTCGATTCACCTTTGCTACGGCAGGTCACCAGGTCATCAACGAACGCACCTTCTTCTGACAGGTTGGTATTCGCCTGAGCGATGACATAGTTACCTTCTTCGATGGCAGACAGGTAATGAATTTCATCGGAAACCACACCGTCGATCAAGCGACGATAAGGGGTTTCCAGGAAACCGTACTCGTTCGTCTGCGCATATACAGACAAGGAGTTGATCAGACCGATGTTCGGACCTTCAGGGGTTTCGATTGGGCAGACACGACCGTAGTGCGTTGGGTGTACGTCACGCACTTCGAAGCCGGCACGCTCACGGGTTAAACCACCCGGGCCGAGAGCAGAGATACGACGCTTGTGCGTAATCTCTGACAACGGGTTGTTCTGATCCATAAACTGGGACAGCTGGCTTGAACCAAAGAACTCTTTCACCGCCGCCGAAATAGGTTTGGCGTTGATCATGTCCTGAGGCATCAATGTGTCGAGGTCGCCCAGAGAAAGACGCTCTTTCACTGCACGCTCAACACGGACCAGGCCGACTCGGAACTGGTTTTCCGCCATTTCACCCACTGAACGAATACGACGGTTACCGAGGTGGTCGATATCGTCCACTTCGCCTTTACCGTTACGGATGTCGATCAGCTTTTTCATCACTTCGATGATGTCTTCTTTGCTCAGGATACCTGAACCTTCGATTTCATCACGCAGCAATGAACGGTTGAACTTCATGCGACCGACAGCAGAAAGATCGTAACGATCTTCAGAGAAGAACAGGTTCTCGAACAGGTTCTCTGCTGCTTCACGCGTAGGTGGCTCACCAGGACGCATCATGCGGTAAATCTCAACCAGCGCGCTCAGGCGATCGTTGGTTGGGTCGACGCGCAGGGTCTCGGAGATATAAGGGCCGTGATCCAGATCGTTGGTGAACAGCGTTTCGATACGCTTGTGACCCGCCTGGCTCAGCTTGGCCAGCAGATCCAGCGACAGCTCCATGTTCGCTGCGATAATCAGTTCACCGGTGTTCTCATCGATATAATCTTTAGAGACCACTTTGCCTGCAATATATTCAACAGGCACTTCAATGTGCTGGATACCGTCTTTTTCGAGCTGACGAATGTGACGCGCAGTGATGCGACGCCCTTTCTCAACGTAGACCGTGCCGTTCGATTCGATATCGAAGGTCGCGGTTTCACCACGCAGGCGCTCTGGCACCAGTTCCATCTGCAGCTTGTTGTCACGGATTTCATACACCACTTTCTCGAAGAAGATATCGAGGATTTCAGCAGTGGTGTAATGCAGTGCACGCAGGATGATACTGGCCGGCAGCTTACGACGACGGTCAATACGGACGAAAAGGTTGTCTTTCGGGTCAAACTCGAAGTCCAGCCATGAACCACGGTAAGGAATGATACGTGCGTTATACAGCACTTTACCCGATGAGTGGGTTTTACCTTTATCGCTGTCAAAGAATACGCCAGGACTACGATGCAGCTGAGAAACGATAACACGCTCAGTACCGTTGATAACAAAGGTACCGTTGTCTGTCATGAGTGGAATTTCACCCATGTAGACTTCTTGTTCTTTAATGTCTTTTACTGTGCCTTCTGGCGCTTCGCGCTCATAGATCACCAGACGCAGTTTGACGCGCAGCGGTGCCGAGTAGGTCACGCCACGGATCTGACATTCTTTCACGTCAAAGACAGGTTCACCTAAGCGATAGCTGACATACTGCAACTCAGAGTTGCCGCTGTAGCTCGCGATAGGGAATACAGAGCGGAAGGCAGCTTCCAGTCCGTACTGACCTTCTGGATCTTGCTCGATAAACTTCTGAAACGAATCAAGCTGGATAGAAAGGAGATAAGGTATGTCCAAAACTTGTGGACGTTTACCAAAATCCTTACGAATACGTTTTTTCTCGGTATAGGAGTAAACCATAGGGTTCCTCAGCTAGCTGACAAGTCGACCCACGCTGTCCGTCCTGACAGGACAGTTCATGCAACACGATTTTGTTTGATTCACGCACTGCCCGGCAGTGTGTGCAATACCTCTTTCTATCACGCTTAAATCATTTCATTGCTTCAGCGTGGGCAGGGAACCCGCACAGGAAAGCAGTATATTAAGTCGTCGATAGAGAAAGATATTGAAGAGCAACAATGGACAAACAGTGCGAAACCCCATTGAGGCCCTGGAGCGCAAAAAGGCTGGTGACCAAAAAGTCACCAGCCATCAGTCTGATATTACTCAGACTGCAACCCGAGGGTTGTCTTACTTAACTTCAACTTCAGCGCCAGCTTCTTTTAGAGCAGCTTCAAGTGCAGCTGCGTCATCTTTGCTGATGCCTTCTTTGATCACGCCAGTTGCTTCAACCAGATCTTTGGCTTCTTTCAGGCCCAGACCAGTTGCGGTACGAACGGCTTTGATTACTGCAACTTTGTTCGCGCCAACAGCTTTCAGGATAACGTCGAATTCAGTTTTCTCTTCAACAGCTTCAGCTGGGCCAGCAGCAACAGCTACAGCAGCAGCAGCAGAAACGCCGAATTTTTCTTCCATAGCAGAAACCAGCTCAACTACTTCCATTACGGACATAGCGGCAACGGCTTCCAGAATTTGGTCTTTAGTGATGGACATAACAATTGTTCCTAAGAATCAGAAAAAGTTTATACGTTAGCAAGTACGAAGAAAAGAGAGGCCTTAAGCCGCTTCTTTTGCATCGCGAACAGCAGCCAGAGTGCGAACCAGTTTGCCGGCAGCGGCTTCTTTCATGGTCGACATCAGACGTGCCAGTGCTTCTTCGTAGGTCGGCAGCGTTGCCAGACGGTCAATATTGGCCGCCGTGATCAGCTCACCTTCAAAGGCTGCAGCTTTGACCTCAAATTTTGCATTCGCTTTCGCGAAATCTTTGAACAGACGAGCAGCAGCGCCCGGGTGTTCCATAGAATATGCAATCAGGGTCGGACCAACAAACGTGTCTTTCAGGCACTCGAACTGAGTACCTTCAACGACGCGGCGCAGCAGGGTGTTACGAACAACACGCATGTAAACGCCAGCTTCACGGCCTGCTTTACGCAGTTCGGTCATTTTATCAACGGTAACGCCACGAGAATCCGCAACAACCGCTGAAAGCGCACCTTTGGCTACTTCGCTGACTTCAGCAACAATCGCTTGTTTGTCTTGAAGATTTAATGCCATTAGCTTTAGCTCCTGGATTTGACCGGGGATGGATTTCCCCGGAACTCACTTCACTTATTCGCCCGAAGGAAAATAAGCGCTATTACACGGTGAGCAGAATCCAGTAAAGAAAAATTCTTTTGGTTCTGTCACCGTCTACGCAGGGTATTAAGCATTACATCCGAAAATGTGCAGCTCCTGCGGTCTTGGACGGAGGCCAGGATAAGGCCTGGCTCCAACCTAAAATTCGGCTGTACATCGTGGCTCAGATTGCCTTGCACTGACAGCCTTTATAAGGCCTACTGAACACTTTACTGTGTTTCAGGCGACTGACTCAGTCGCTGCGTTCGCACAATCTGACTTACTCACGATGACATCTGCATGAATGCAGAACAACGGGCGTAAGATTCTAGGTGAATTTTTCGCCCGTTTCAAGCAGCAATTAGTTTGCCGCTGCGCTCAGACCAGCCTGGTCAACGGCAACGCCGGCGCCCATGGTGGTAGAGATGCTGACTTTCTTGATGTACACGCCTTTCGCCTGAGCAGGTTTTGCTTTTTTCAGCGCAACCAGCAGAGATTCCAGGTTTTCTTTCAGTTTGTCAGCATCGAAGTCCACTTTACCGATGGTAGTGTGGATGATGCCGTTTTTGTCGTTACGATAACGAACCTGACCTGCTTTAGCGTTCTTAACCGCTTCAGCAACGTTCGGGGTTACAGTACCGACTTTCGGGTTTGGCATCAGGCCACGTGGACCCAGAACCTGGCCTAACTGGCCAACAACGCGCATTGCATCTGGAGATGCAATAACAACGTCAAAGTTCATTTCGCCTTTCTTGATCTGCTCAGCCAAATCTTCCATACCTACCAGCTCAGCGCCAGCTGCTTTAGCAGCTTCAGCGTTTGCGCCCTGGGTGAATACGGCTACACGTACAGAACGACCTGTACCGTGTGGCAGAACGGTCGCGCCGCGTACGTTCTGGTCAGATTTACGAGCGTCGATGCCGAGGTTAACAGCAACGTCTACGCTTTCAACGAACTTAGCGGTAGCCAGCTCTTTCAGTAATGCGATTGCTTCAGCAATATCGTACTGCTTAGTCGCGTCAACTTTGTCGCGAATAACGCTCATGCGCTTGGTCAGCTTTGCCATTTCTTAGTCCTCTACTACCAGGCCCATGGAACGAGCAGTACCTTCGATTGAGCGAGTCATCGCTTCAACGTCAGAACCAGTCATGTCCGCAGCTTTAGTTTCTGCGATTTCACGTACCTGAGCACGAGTCACTTTACCGACTTTATCTTTGTTCGGCTTACCAGAACCAGACTTGATGCCCGCTGCTTTTTTCAGCAGAACGGCAGCCGGAGGCGTTTTGGTAATGAAGGTGAAAGAACGGTCGCTGTATACGGTGATAACAACTGGAGTAGGCAGGCCTTTTTCCAGTGATTCTGTTTTGGCGTTAAACGCTTTACAGAATTCCATGATGTTAACACCCTGCTGACCCAGAGCTGGACCAACTGGTGGACTTGGGTTCGCCATACCAGCTGCAACCTGCAGCTTGACGTAGGCTTGTACTTTCTTAGCCATGATAATTCCTCAATTGGGTTATAGCGCCTTTAAAAGGCTCCCCGTGGTAACGATTTACACGCTGTTGCCAGCACATAAAAACAAAAGGCGCGAAATTATAGTTTAATTTCGCGCCTGCTGCAACAGCCAAATAGTGAAAGAAAGGTTAGCCTTTCTCCACCTGACCGAAGTCGAGTTCGACAGGTGTTGCACGTCCAAAGATGGAGACCGAAACAGTCAGACGACTCTTCTCATAATCGACATCTTCGACCACGCCGTTAAAGTCGGCAAACGGACCATCGTTGACGCGTACCATTTCGCCCGGTTCGAACAGCGTTTTCGGACGTGGCTTGTCACCTACCTGCTGCAGGCGGTTCATGATCGCATCAACTTCTTTATCGCTGATTGGCGCAGGGCGGTCAGAAGTACCACCGATGAAACCCATTACGCGTGGCACGCTGCGAACGAGGTGCCAGCTGGCATCATTCATTACCATCTGAACCAGAACGTAGCCTGGGAAGAATTTACGTTCGCTTTTACGGCGTTGACCACCACGGATCTCGACCACTTCTTCAGTCGGCACCATGACGTCGCCAAACAGCTCTTCCATGTTGTGCAATTTGATGTGCTCACGCAGCGACTGTGCTACGCGGCCTTCAAAACCGGAAAACGCCTGCACGACGTACCAGCGTTTTTTTGGAGCTTCAGACATCTCAGAACCTCAGGCCAGTGATAAACGATACCAGACGGACCAGAATGCCATCCAGCCCCCACAAAATCAGTGACATCACGGCAGTGACCGCGGCAACGATTAACGTGGTATGCAGTGTCTCCTGGCGGGTTGGCCAGATAACCTTGCGCATTTCGGTTCTTGCTTCACGTGCAAAGGCTACGGTCGCTTTGCCTTTGGTCGTTAAAAGCGCAATGCCGCCTGCTGCTGCAATCAAAATAACAACAGCCAACGCACGCAGAGGTAACGTCACATCACGATAGAGGTAGTTACCTACGATCGCCGCAAGCAGTAATAAGACTACCACTACCCATTTCAGCGCTTCGAGGCCGCGCCCGCTCCCTTGAGCTTCGGTATTCGCACTCATAAACCAACCTGCCACAATAATTCAGAAACTATTCTGCCCCGCATCGCGAGGCATCCAAACCGAATGAGCTTTTGGAGCGTAACTCGGTATCCAGCGCCGCATAACAGAGCCTGTCTCAGCAATGATTATGGTGCAAAATCACTGATGAGTCAGGTTCTATAAAACAGCGTACAAAAAGGGCATCAAATGATGCCCTTTCCATGTGCATTACGTCAAATATTATCGGTAATTAAGCGATAACTTTGGCAACAACGCCCGCGCCAACGGTACGGCCACCTTCGCGGATTGCGAAGCGCAGACCTTCGTCCATTGCGATTGGGTGGATCAGGGTAACAACCATTTTGATGTTGTCGCCTGGCATAACCATTTCAACGCCTTCTGGCAGCT
>NZ_VZPF01000072.1 GCF_008801695.1 Pantoea stewartii subsp. stewartii | reverse complement strand
ATGGAGGCGAAGCGCCTCAAGGAGCCATGTCCGGTGTTTCACGCGATAGTGTCCATTAAAAAATGATGGACACTATTTTCCCGGAACCGGAGCCCGCTGCACAGACGGTTTAAATGTGACGCTTACAATCAGCCGCCCCCTGCGTTCTGTTGTGAAGACGCTCTTTCCGAGATCGTCCCGTAACGCCTGCCAGTAACAGGCCACAGTGTGGCACTAACACAAACTCACCACAGTAATCCCTGCCGAGCCGTTCGCCCTCATGAGAAAACATTAATTAAATTTACCATGAATACAGTAAGGATAATAAAGTTTTATGACACTATAAATAAGACCAGCCTCCCTTTCCTCGCCTGGATTTTATGAGAAAAATCACACTTTAACGGCCTTTAAAGTCACTTAATTTTCCATGAAAACTAAGGTGATAGAGAAAAATCAGGATCATTTAATTTATAAACACCTTTAAATCAATAAGATGAAAGATTGCGGATTAAAAACAGCGATAAAACATAAAAATAACTTAATGATTACCATTTGCTGTGATATACATTAGAAAACTTTAATATTTAATGATGTTTTCTGGTGGGGAGAGTGATATGAGTCACGGTTATTCTGTAGTAAACAGAAATGAACTTAACATTTATGTGGAGTTAACAAAATGCAGTGTCCCGACCCGTAACAGGACAATCCTGATTAACGGTGCACTGGCAACCTCGTCTTCTTTCCGCAACTGGAAACGCTTCCTGGCGGATAAATCAGATGTCATTACGTTTGATCTTCCGTTCTCAGGCAAATCAAAACCCTTCAACGAACAGGGCTGCCATATCGTCACGCTTGATGATGAAGTCACGATTATTCGCGAGCTGATTTCAATTTATAAGCCCAATATTATTGTCTCAGCCTCCTGGGGCGGCGCATCGACTCTCAAGCTCTTGAATCACGGTGAAGAGGGCCTGGAACATGCCATCATCGCGTCCTATTCCTTTGAATTTAATGACCGTATGCGGACTTACGTGAAGCAAGCCAATCTGTTTTCAAAAGAGAAGAACTTTGTCGAGCTTGCGCATTTGATGAATGACGAAGTGGGTGCATATCTGCCGAATAAAATGAAGTTCTGCAACTTCAGGCATCTGACGTCGCTGGATGAGATTGAATACCGTCAGGGGCGTTTCCATCTTGAGCAGATTGCCACGCTGCGCAACCACGACTACAAAAACATTATTGATAACTCGGCCTGCCAGTTTCACTTTATCAACGGCGACCTGGATATGGCTTTGTTGAATAAATGGATTTTATGCTGTGGTAGGCTTTGTTGAATAAATGGATTTTATGCTGTGGTACTATGAAAACGGTTGTTTCAGATAACATAAAATCAATGCGTTACATGCTTGCGTATGACGGTGTTCTGTCTGGCATCAGCGTTTTCTACCAAAACAGTGCAGACAAAACAGAATGATTACCTATTATTAAACAAAGCCGATCTGGAAGGCAAGCGCAGCCGGGAAAGGACCGCAGCCGCCTTCAATACTATTTTTAGTCAGATTGGTGTCTGAGATGAAAGTGATTATTGGCGCACTGGGCTCAGCAGGCGATGTCTTTCCCTGTATTGAGATTGGCTCGCTGTTAAAAGAAAAGAATCATGATGTTTACCTGCTCGCTAACGACTATTTCAGATCTGAGGCAGTAGATCGCGGCCTGTCCTTTGTGGCGGTCGGCGACAAAGAGACTTATGTGAAAGCCGTCCAGGATCGGGCGTTATGGGACAAAAAGCACGCCCTGAAACGGATTTCACATTATATGGCGGAACAGCAGGAGGCGATGTTCGATGCCATGAGCGCTCTTGTCGAAGATGACGCCATCATCATTCACTCTTTATGGTGTTTTGCGGCGAAAGCCGTCAGCGAGAAATACCGGTTAAAGAAATATGCTATCAGCCTGACCAATTCAAATTTAAAATTGCAGCCCGGGCGTGTTATCCATGCACTGGAAAAAAGCCTGCGTGTCAGTCTGAACTGGAAACTGGCTTTATTTCAACGGGCCCTGGTTTCGCCTGCACTCCAGCGTACCATCGACACGCTGCGACGCGACCATAATCTGCCCGCCTCTCGCAATATTTACGCTGACTGGGTCAATAACGAACCGCAGTCGATTGTGTTATACGAACCCTGGTTTTATCAAAAGAAAGCGCGCGAGGGATTTTATGCCGGTTTTTTACTGAACAAGAGCCGGGCGTCGCTGGATGACGATCGTATTACCGATTTTATTGACTCCCGTACGGTGGTCTTTTTTACCAGTTGGGCCCTGGCTGAACAATCATCCGTGACACGCGTTTTACAGGACTTAAAAACAGAAGGACTGAAGTGCGTGCTTGTTACGCCAACCGCAGCCGCGTTAGCGGTAAACGATGATGTGATGACGCTGCCGTATCTCAATATTGCCCTGACTGAAACCTGCTTATTTGCCATTCATCATGGCGGTATTGGCACCACCGCGCAGTTGCTCAAGAACGGGGTGCCTCAACTGATTTATCCGTGCGCATTTGATCAGTTTGAAAATGCCCGCGCCCTTGAACGACTGGCCTGCGGCCTCAAGGGAAAAGGGATCAGGGAAATCAGAAAAATGGCGGCTCTTGCACGTCAGAAGAAACACAACTGCGACTTTTATGCTGTGCAACTGGCTAATCAAACCCACAGAGGTCTTGAGCTGGAACGCTTTCTGACCCGTTAAACGCGTCTTCAGGCCAGGCATCTGGTGCATGCCTGGCCTGAAGGCATCAGACCTGGAACGCCGCGGTTAACATGCGCAGACTGCGCGCCTGTTCAGTTAAGGATTGCGATGCCGAAGCCGACTGCTCCACCAGCGCGGCATTGCTTTGTGTGACGCTGTCCATCTGCGTGACGGCAATGCTGACCTGCGAAACGCCCTGCATTTGTTCCACTGATGCCAGCGCCAGACCATCCATATACTGTGCCAGTGACGCGACTTCACTTGCCGCTTTAAGAATACTCTGGGCAGTATGATCGGCCGCCTGTACGCCTTTCGCCACGCCGGTGACCGCTTCTTCAATCAGGTTACCGATTTCACGCGACGATGATGCGCTGCGCTGTGCCAGCGTACGGACTTCCGTTGCGACAACGGCAAAGCCACGACCGTGCTCACCCGCTCTTGCCGCTTCTACCGCCGCATTCAGCGCCAGAATGTTGGTCTGAAAAGCGATACTTTGAATAACCGCGGTAATCTCTTTCACTTTCGCCGCGCTCACCGAAATGCTGTGCATCGTGTGGCTCATTTCATTGACGGCTTTTTCGCTGGCGCGCGTCAGTGATTCCGTCTCCCGGGCCGAAGACGCTGTAGATTCAGCGACAGAGGTGTTATTGCGAACCGTCGCAGTAATTTGTTCCATGCTTGCCGCCGTCTGTTGCAATGCCGCAGCCTGCTCTTCCGTACGGGAGGAAAGCTCGGTATTGCCCTGCGCAATTTCACTGGCCGCCAGTTCAACCGATGCCGCAGAATCTTTGATCTGGGTCACCAGGTTCCGCAAATGATTTTGCATGTTCGCCAGGGCCGTCAGCAGCTTTCCGGTTTCATCCTGACGGTTTACGGTAATCACAGAGGTCAGATCGCCCCGGGCAATGGTATCGGCCGTGTGCACCGCGACAGCCAGAGGACGAGAAATACTGCGGGAAATCAGCAGGCCCAGAATCAGGGAAATTCCCGCTGACAGTAGCAGTCCGGCCACCAGGATCACGCGCGTTTTGGTCCGCTCGCTAGTCAGTTCATCTTCACGCGATTTGAGTAATGATTTCTCCGTGACAATCATGGATTCAATCACGTTACGCATCGCATCCATTTGCACTTTACCTTCATCAGTCGCAAAGATGTCTAAAAAGTGTTGCTGGTCGAGGTTCCCCTGATTCAGACGCTCACGCGCCGCCATTACGTTACGGGCATAGCTTTCCAGCCAGTTCTTCTGTCTGCTTTCCAGATCGACTAAGCGTTGCTGCTGTACCGGATTGTCCTGCGTCAGCTGATGTGTACTCGCGGTGTAGTCGCTAAAGGCCTGTTTACCCTGATTAAAGGGTGCCAGCATTTGTGTCTGACCGCTAAGAGCATAACCCCGAAGGCCGGTTTCCATATTCAGCAGACTCTCGGTCACCTTATTCAGGCCTTCAACCACCTGATAGGTATGAACGTTAAGTTTGCTGGCCTGCGTGACGCGATTAAACCCCATATAAAACAGACTGCATACCACAATCATGACAAGCGTCATAGCACCAAACGCCATATAAAGGCGGGTTCTGATAGATGTATTGCTGAGCATAATATCTCCGCGAGTGGAAAGAGAATAATTAAATTCCATTAATTCACTGAGAATAATGGCAAGGCACATTAATAAATCAGGCATATAAATTTAATGAAAAGCCTGACCACTCAACCGATCGGTGAGTGACGTAGAAGTGAACGCATCAATGTTAAGTTGATTATTAGCGCTCTCGCGGAAATTTCCACTGCGTTACAATTTAAATTAGCGTTAGCGGAAATAACGAGAAAACAGGGAGGAGGATAATCCCTGTTATCGCCCTGTTCTCACGGTGCGCGTAGCCATAAAAAGCTGAAAAATCAAACAGATTAAGCATTCAAAAAGGACAGTAAAGCCTGTTTCGTTTTACCGAACAATAAATTTGACTTAAGCGAGCAGTTGCATTCAGGTAACGAAATGTAACAGCGCCATTGGGGAGTACAGCATTACACATCGAACAGGGAGCGTAAGGATTTATTATATTTTAATAATGGAGAATATCGCGCCCTTTATTAAACAGGGCACAGCTATTCTCATCATTCCTCCAAATTTCCCCTGACTTATCCTGTCGAAACGCAATTCTGGCCTGCACATGGCTTTGTTGAATAAATCAGATTCGGGGCGAGTGTCCCTGTAGCAGGGCAGAGTTTCAGGCAATACGGACACTTTCTGGCATTCCTGCCTTTGTCATTCTGTTCAGCGCTCGAACCATGGCCAGAGCCTCTGCCACCTGCACATCATAATCACGCAGCGTCAGTGAACCTCCGAACAGCTGTTTTATCCGATACATCGCCGTTTCCGCTATCGAACGACGGTTGTAATCTGTTGTCCACTTCCACCGCGCATTGCTCCCGCTCAGACGTTGATTCGCAACGGCACGGTTGCGGTCTGCATACTCAACGGGCCAGTAGCCCGCCCCTTTTCGGGGAGGGATAAGCGCGCTGATATTCTTACGCCGCAGTTCATCATGACACAGACGCGTATCGTATGCGCCATCGGCCGCTGCTGCTCTGATTTTTCTGTGAGTCTGCCGGATAAGACCCGGGAAGACTTCTGAGTCCGTTACGTTGTTCAGGGCTTTGTTGAATAAATGGATTTTATGCTGTGGTACTATGAAAACGGTTGTTTCAGATAACATAAAATCAATGCGTTACATGCTTGCGTATGACGGTGTTCTGTCTGGCATCAGCGTTTTCTACCAAAACAGTGCAGACAAAACAGAATGATTACCTATTATTCAACAAAGCCGTTGTTCAGTGACAAATCCGCACAGATGATTTCGTGTGTTTTACCATCAACAGCCACATGCAGTTTACGCCAGATACGGCGGCGCTCTTTGCCGTGCTTTTTAACTTTCCACTCACCTTCACCAAAGACCTTCAGCCCGGTGGAGTCAATCACCAGATGCGCGATTTCACCCCGGGTGGGCGTTTTGAAACTGACATTGACCGACTTCGTCCGTTTGCTGACGCTGCTGTAGTCCGGGCAGCGCAGTGGGACTCCCATCAGGGAAAAAATGGAATCAATGAAGCCCTGTGCGGCTCGCAGGGTCAGCCGGAATACGCGTTTAATCATCAGGACAGTCGTGATGGCAAGGTCTGAATAGCGCTGAGGCCGTCCGCGTGATGCGGGCGTTGCTGACTCATACCAGGCCTGAATCGCCTCACCATCCAGCCAGAAAGTGATGGAGCCACGATTAATCAGGGCCTTGTTGTAGTTGCACCAGTTGGTGATTTTGAATTTCTGCTTAGCCACGGAACTGCCTGCATTATCAGGATTATGCGTGATCTGATCCTGCAACTCAGCAAAAGTTCGATTTATTCAACAAAGCCATTAAAACGCTGATAATTGAGCATTATCAATCAACAAAGGAGGTAAATGGCGATCGGTGTGCAAGCTTTCAATCATTTGCCCGACATAAATCGCCGCCAGGCGGCAATCACGGCCAGGAAATCTTCCTTACCACAGAAGCACAGGCTTTCTTCATCGTAGTAATTCATACCCTCTTCCATCTCATCGCCTTCGAAATTCAATGTATTCGCGCGGACAATGACCTCTTCATCATCCATCCAGAGCGTATATTCGCGCCCGATGCGCTGCCACTGGCGCTCACTGCCTGTAAGTTTTTGGGCTTCGGCTTCAACCTCATCCAGCACGCTGGCGTCATGCCCGACTTCTTCATTAAACCAGTGGCCTAATGCTTCATGGCCCATCGACATGCGCACTTTTACCTTGCCCGTGATGTCGCGTAAAAATTCATACTCCATGATCTTATCTCTTTGTCAGTTACTCGCGCTGTTATACCGCTATTTTTATTGCCGTGCACCTGCTTAGCGCGCCTATCCAGATTCCCTGGACGCCCCTTTTCAGGCATAAAAAAAGAGGAGCGCCGGGGCGCTCCTCTCAAACAGAACGATCGTCACCTGTCAGACGGCAGTCTGGAAAATTACGCCGTCTGCTTTTTCCGTGTACTGACTCAACTGGTCAAAGTTGAGATAGCGATAGGTGTCAGTGGCTGTTTTATCAACCTGTGCCATGAACTGCTGATACTCATCTGGCGTAGGCAGTTTACCTAACAGCGATGAGACGGCAGCCAGCTCCGCAGAGGCCAGATAGACATTAGCCCCTGTACCCAGACGGTTCGGGAAGTTACGGGTTGACGTCGAGACCACCGTTGCGCCGTCAGCCACACGTGCCTGGTTACCCATGCACAGTGAACAGCCCGGGATCTCAATACGCGCACCGCTCTTACCAAATACGCTGTAGTAACCTTCTTCTGTCAGCTGAGCCGCGTCCATTTTGGTCGGTGGTGCAACCCACAGACGGGTTGGTAACTGGCCTTTATGGCTGTCCAGCAACTTACCTGCCGCACGGAAGTGACCGATATTGGTCATGCACGAGCCGATAAAGACTTCATCAATCTTCTCGCCCTGCACATCAGACAGCAGACGCGCATCGTCCGGATCGTTTGGCGCACACAGAATCGGCTCTTTGATCTCAGCCAGATCGATGTCAATCACCGCGGCATATTCCGCATCGGCGTCGGCTTCAAGCAACTGTGGATCCGCCAGCCATTTCTCCATGCCTTCGATACGGCGCTCCAGCGTACGACGATCGCCGTAGCCTTCAGAGATCATCCATTTCAAGAGGACAATGTTAGAGGTCAGGTACTCTTTGATCGGCGCCTGATCCAACTTAATGGTACAGCCTGCAGCAGAACGTTCTGCAGACGCATCGGTCAGTTCGAACGCCTGCTCAACTTTCAGATCGGGCAGACCTTCAATTTCAAGGATGCGGCCAGAGAAGATGTTCTTCTTGCCTTTCTTCTCGACGGTCAGCAGGCCCTGCTTAATGGCATACAGCGGAATGGCGTGAACCAGATCGCGCAGCGTAATGCCAGGCTGCATTTTGCCTTTGAAACGTACCAGCACCGATTCCGGCATATCGAGCGGCATAACGCCCGTTGCCGCAGCAAAGGCGACCAGGCCCGAGCCTGCCGGGAACGAAATCCCGATAGGGAAACGCGTATGAGAATCGCCACCTGTTCCGACGGTATCCGGCAGCAGCATACGGTTCAGCCAGGAGTGAATAACCCCGTCACCCGGACGCAGAGAAACCCCGCCGCGGTTCATGATGAAGTCAGGTAACGTATGGTGCGTGTTCACATCCACCGGCTTAGGATAAGCCGCCGTGTGACAGAACGACTGCATGACCAGGTCAGCCGAAAAGCCCAGGCAGGCCAGGTCTTTCAGTTCGTCTCGGGTCATTGGACCGGTAGTATCCTGTGAGCCCACAGAGGTCATCTTAGGTTCGCAGTACGCACCAGGATGGATGCCGTCAACACCACAGGCACGGCCCACCATTTTCTGTGCCAGCGAGTAGCCACGTGTGCTTTCAGCCACGTCTTTCGCGATACGGAACACGGTACTGGCAGGCAGCCCCAGCGATTCGCGCGCTTTGGTCGTCAGGCCACGGCCAATGATCAGGGGAATACGACCACCAGCACGGACTTCATCGATCAGGACGTCGGTTTTCAGTTCAAAACTGGCCAGCAGGTCGCCGGTTTCGTGGTTGCGGACTTCACCTTTGAAGGGGTAGATATCAATGACATCGCCCATATTCAGGTTGTTCACATCCACTTCAATCGGCAGCGCGCCTGCATCTTCCATGGTGTTGAAGAAGATAGGGGCAATCTTGCCACCCAGCACAACGCCACCGCCTTTTTTGTTTGGCACGTTCGGAATGTCATCGCCCATAAACCACAGCACCGAGTTGGTCGCCGATTTACGTGATGAACCGGTGCCTACAACGTCACCGACGTAGGCCAGCGGGAAACCTTTGGCCTGCAGCGCTTCAATTTGTTTGATCGGTCCGATGTTGCCTGGCTCATCTGGCTCAATGCCTTCGCGGGCATTTTTCAGCATTGCCAGCGCATGCAGAGGGATATCAGGACGTGACCAGGCATCCGGTGCCGGAGACAGATCGTCTGTATTGGTTTCGCCAGTGACTTTGAAAACCGTTACGGTAATTTTTTCAGCCAGCTCTGGACGTGACAGATACCATTCGGCATCCGCCCATGACTGCATCACCTGTTTCGCATGCGCGTTGCCTGCTTTGGCTTTTTCTTCAACGTCGTAAAAGCTGTCAAACATCAGCAACGTGTGGGAAAGCGCTTTTGCCGCAATCGGCGCGAGTTTCGCATCATCTAATGCTTCAATCAGAGGATGGATGTTGTAACCGCCCTGCATGGTACCGAGCAGTTCAACGGCTTTTTCAGGAGATACCAGAGGAGAGGTTGTTTCGCCTTTGGCGACAGCAGCCAGGAAACCTGCTTTAACATACGCCGCTTCATCGACGCCGGGTGGTACGCGGTTGACCAACAAATCGGTCAAAAATTCTTCTTCACCCGCAGGTGGATTTTTTAGCAGTTCAACCAGCGCGGCCATCTGGGAAGCATCTAATGGCTTAGGTACGATCCCTTGGGCAGCACGCTCGGCAACGTGCTTACGGTATTCTTCTAGCACGACGTTCTCCTCGCTCTCATTGTATGGGTTTCCGGTGCACCCTGATGACAACGCATTCCATGAGTAGGGTAAGGTGCCCGGTTCCGCGTGGGGCAGCATAGCAGGATTTCAACAGCTTGTTAATCTGTTTACAAAAAAGCAACATTGCGGTTTTCTGCAGCAGAATGCGCTACCTGAACAGAGATAAACGAAAAAAACGCAGGGCTTAATGCCCTGCCGGTTAACCCAGTCATTTCGCTGTAAGCTTAACGATCGATCATGCCATATTCTGCATCCGCATAGCGTTCACCCCGCACGTTTTGCGGCGCAAAGAGCCTGTCCAGCGTGTCACTGTCCGCCCCTGTCAGGACGACATTCGCTGCGGCACAGTTTTCTTCCAGATGATGGACCTTGCTCGCTCCCGGAATCGGCACAATATCTTCCCCCTTCGCCATGACCCATGCCAGCGCCAGTTGTGCCGCAGTAATACCATAACTGTGTGCCATCTCAGTGAGCTGCGCGACTAACTTTTGGTTATGTTCCTGTGCCTGCTCCTGAAAACGGGGCAAACTGCGGCGGAAGTCATGCGGATCCAGCGCGTCCACGGACGTCAGTTTGCCCGTCAGGAAGCCCCGGCCCAACGGACTGTAAGGCACAAAACCGACATTCAGTTCACGACAGGTCGCCAGAATGTCCTGCTCGGGATCGCGGGTCCAGAGTGAGTATTCGCTTTGTAAGGCAGAGACGGGATGGACGGCACAGGCGCGCCGCAGCGTAGCAGATGAGACTTCAGACAACCCAATATAGCGGGCTTTTCCCTCTTTAATCAGATCCGCCATCGTGCCAATCACGTCTTCAATCGGTACGCTCGGATCAAAGCGGTGCTGGTAAAGCAGATCGATATGATCGGTTCCCAAACGGGTTAACGATCCTTCGACTGCGCGGCGAATATGCTGAGGCTGGCTGTTAACGCCCGTCATCTTTTCCCAGCCCTGACCTTCGCCAGTAATCGCAAAACCAAATTTTGTGGCCACCGTGATATTGTCGCGGCGGCCTTTAAGGGCTTTAGCGATGAGCACCTCGTTGGTAAAGGGACCGTAGATTTCGGCGGTATCCAGAAAGTTGATGCCCAGTTCAAACGCGCGCGACAGCGTATTTAATGCCTGCTGCTCATCATGATTGCCATAGGCGAAGGTCATGCCCATACAGCCGAGTCCCAGTGCTGAAACGCGTAATCCCTGATTACCCAATTGACGTTGTTGCATGATGTTTTCCTCTTTGTTGCGGTGTTATTGTTATAATCCTCATCAATACCAACAACAATTGCGCTATTCTTGCCCATTCAGTGAGGAAAATTCATCAATGACACTTTCGCGGGCCACCCTGCAGGAACTGGAAATGTTCAGCGCCATTGCGCACCACCGGAGCTTCCGCAAAGCCGCACAGGCACGCAACGTGACGCCGTCTGCGCTGAGCCACGCCATGCGTCATTTCGAACAACGGCTAGGAGTGAGATTACTCAACCGCACGACGCGCAGTGTCTCACTGACCCAGGCTGGACAACATTTCCTGCAGCGCATTCAGCCTGCCTTACTTGATTTATCGCAGGCCGTGGATGAACTTAACGACTGGCGAGCCCGGCCTCACGGTACGCTGAAACTCAATATGCCCCGCTCTGCAGAAGCGCTGTTTTTTGACAGCCTGATCCTGCCCTTTCTCCAGCGCTATCCGGACATTACGCTGGAAATTGACAGTAACGATGCGCTGGTGGATATCCTTGAAGCCGGTTTTGATGCAGGCATTCGCTACGGCGATGTGCTGGCACAGGATATGATCGCCCTGCCCTTTGGCCCGGCGATGCGTACACTGGTTGTCGCAAGCCCGGCGTTTATCGAACGTCATGGTGCCCCGCAAACACCGGACGATCTGCTGCAGTTTCCCTGCATTGAGCGGCGTTTCCCGAGCGGGCAACGCTATCGCTGGGAATTCATGCACGCAGGGAAAAAGCGGGAAGTCGCCGTCAGTGGCTCTCTGGTGCTGGACAACAACGAACGAATATTGCAGGCCGCCCTTGCGGGAGCAGGGATTGCTTTTCTGCAGGAGGCCGTGGTCAGTGCCAGTCTGCGAAGTGGTTCACTCGTTGAGCTGTTAAGTCACTATACGGAGAATGCCGATGGCTTCTGGCTCTACTATCCCGGCAGGCGTTATGTCTCTGCACCATTACGTCATTTTATTGACTGGTTACGTGTTAATAATAACGAAGTGATCAACCATCAAAATTAACAGCAACATAAGAACCGAGAAATAATTATTTTAAAATAGTCATGAAGAAATCAGCATAAATAACATTTAAAATATAAAAGACAGAAATTTTTATTAATTAGCATTATGAAAAAATAAAAAATCAGGGGACAGTAAAATAATAAATGCGTAGACTGCGGTTGGGCGCCTGAAGCTTTCTGCTTTGGGTAAAAACCTGAGGTGGAAAGAGGAAGGAACCGCTCACATTAATCAGTCAACTAATGCGAGCGGAGGTCACTACCCTAACACCCAAACACTGTCAGTGTAGCCCCTCGCTCGATGAAAATCAAGAGAGGTGCCACCATGAAGTCGAAATACGGTTTACTTGTTATTAGCGGGTTAATTCTCTTAGGATTGAGTTTATCAAACCGAGGTTCATTATGTGAGCTTCGCCTCAGAATAATGAGTGCTGAACTTTCGGCTGTCTTGAATTACGAAACCAGGCAGTAAAACTTCGTTAGTGGCGGAGTTTACTCCGCCCTATATGCCAGTGTAAATGTGTTAGCGCAGGCGCCCTTTCCTTTATTGATTTTCTTATTCGATAATAATCAGCATAAAAAAACGGCCCCATAAGGGGCCGCTATGACTGTCCTGAGACTTATTTCTTCTTCGCTTTCGCGTTAGGCAGATCGGTGATGCTGCCTTCAAAAATTTCAGCCGCCAGTCCTACGGATTCATGCAGGGTTGGGTGCGCATGAATGGTCAGCGCAATATCTTCTGCGTCACAGCCCATTTCAATGGCCAGACCGATTTCACCCAGCAGTTCACCGCCGTTCGTTCCGACAATGGCACCACCGATAACACGATGGGTCTCTTTGTCGAAAATCAGTTTGGTGATGCCATCTGCACAGTCAGAAGCAATCGCACGGCCTGATGCCGCCCACGGGAACGTGGCGGTTTCATAGCTGATGCCTTTCTCTTTCGCTTCTTTCTCAGTCAGACCGACCCAGGCAACTTCTGGCTCAGTATAGGCAATGGAAGGAATCACTTTCGGATCGAAGTAGTGTTTCAGACCTGAAATGACTTCTGCCGCAACATGGCCTTCATGCACGCCTTTGTGTGCCAGCATTGGCTGACCTACAATGTCGCCGATCGCATAAATGTGTGGCACATTGGTGCGCATCTGCTTGTCAACGCGGATGAAGCCGCGATCGTCAACTTCGACACCGGCTTTGTCAGCATCCAGGCCTTTACCGTTCGGTACACGACCAATCGCAACCAGAACCGCATCATAACGCTGAGCCTCACCCGGCGCTTTTTTGCCTTCCATCGAAACATAGATACCGTCGTCTTTGGCTTCTACGGCGGTCACCTTGGTCTCCAGCATCAGGTTAAATTTCTTGCTGATACGTTTGGTAAAGACTTTAACCACGTCTTTATCGGCCGCCGGGATAACCTGGTCAAACATCTCGACCACGTCGATCTCTGAACCCAGCGCATTGTAAACGGTAGCCATTTCCAGACCGATGATTCCGCCACCCATAACCAGCAGACGCTTAGGCACTTCTTTCAGTTCCAGCGCGTCAGTGGAATCCCATACACGAGGATCTTCATGAGGAATGAACGGCAGTTCGATAGGACGTGAACCTGCAGCGATAATGGCGTTGTCGAAGTTAATAGTGGTTGCGCCACCTTCACCTTCGACCACCAGCGTATTGGCACCGGTAAATTTGCCCAGGCCATTAACCACTTTCACTTTACGCCCTTTCGCCATGCCAGACAGGCCGCCGGTCAGTTGGTTAATCACCTTCTCTTTCCAGCTACGGATTTTGTTGATATCCGTTTGCGGCTGACCAAACACAATGCCGTGTTCTTCGAGCGCTTTCGCTTCTTCAATCACTTTAGCAACGTGCAGCAGCGCTTTAGACGGGATACAGCCTACGTTAAGACAGACACCACCGAGGGTGCTGTAGCGCTCAACCAGTACGGTTTCCAGACCTAAGTCAGCGCAACGAAAAGCTGCAGAGTAACCTGCAGGACCTGCCCCAAGTACCACGACCTGAGTTTTAATCTCTGTACTCATCATGACCTCTTATTGGATTTCCGGCGGGTCAGACGCTGAGCCTATCCCATTAGGCTAGTTAACTGGCCATATTGCGTCTGCTGCTGCAAACATTCCCCTATCGGATTTGCCTGCCGTGACTCAATCTGACTGCGCCAATTATGCCTAATGGAATAGGCTCATAATGTCCTTATTCCACCGGGACATGTTCACCGCAAGAGTTTACAGAATTGTTAATAAACTGCCAACAGCGGTGCCCTGAATGTTACAAAAAGGCCGGCATTTGCCGGCCTTTTGCGCTTTTTACATAACCAGACGACGAATGTCTGACAGCATATTGCCAATAATAGTAATGAAACGTGCACCATCCGCACCGTCGATAACACGGTGATCGAAGGACAGAGAGATCGGCATCATCAGACGTGGCGCAAACTCTTTACCGTTCCATACAGGCTCCATTGCGGATTTGGACACGCCAAGGATGGCCACTTCCGGCGCGTTAACAATCGGCGCAAAGTGCGTGGTGCCCAGGCCGCCCAGGCTGGAGATGGTGAAACAACCGCCCTGCATATCGCCTGCGGTCAGTTTGCCATCGCGCGCCTTTTTAGAGACCGCCATCAGCTCACGAGACAGCTCGGTGATGCCCTTCTTGTTCACGTCTTTAAAGACCGGAACGACCAGACCATTTGGCGTATCGACCGCCACGCCGATGTTGATGTATTTTTTCAACGTCAGCTTCTGCGCGTCTTCAGACAGGGAACTGTTGAAACGTGGCATCTGCTCAAGCGCTGCAGCGACAGCTTTCATGATGAAAACCACTGGCGTGTATTTCACGTCCAGTTTGCGCTTCTCGGCTTCGGCGTTCTGCTGCTTACGGAAAGCTTCCAGATCGGTAATATCGGTTTTATCAAAGTGGGTTACGTGTGGGATCATCACCCAGTTACGGCTCAGGTTGGCACCCGAGATTTTCTGGATACGGCCCAGTTCCACTTCTTCAACTTCACCGAACTTACTGAAGTCAACTTTCGGCCATGGCAGCATGCCCGGCAATCCGCCACCGCTGGCTGCGGCTGGCGCAGCCTCTGCGCGTTTCACTGCATCTTTCACGTAAGCCTGAACGTCTTCTTTCAGGATACGGCCTTTGCGTCCTGTGCCTTTCACCTTCGCCAGGTTAACGCCAAATTCACGCGCCAGGCGACGAATCACCGGCGTGGCGTGCACATAGGCTTCATTCTCAGCAAACTCGCCTTTGCTGTCTGCTTTTGGTACAGGGGCAGCGGCAGGCTTAGATTCCGTTGCCGCAGGTGCAGGGGCCGACTCTTTCTTAGCCGCCGGTGCCGCGGCAGGGGCAGCGCCTTCCACTTCAAACACCATGATCAGCGAACCGGTGCTGACTTTATCGCCCGTCGCGACTTTCAGTTCTTTGACGGTGCCCGCGAACGGTGCCGGAACTTCCATCGACGCCTTATCGCCTTCCACCACAATCAGTGACTGCTCAGCCTCGACTTTATCGCCGACCTTCACCAGCACTTCGGTGACTTCAACTTCGTCGCCGCCGATGTCAGGTACGTTAACGTCTTTTGCCCCAGCGGCCGCAGTTGGTGCCGTCGCAGCCTCTTCTTTCACTTCTGGCTTCGCATCAGCAGCCGGTGCAGCACCCTCTGTTTCAAAGACCATGATGTGAGAGCCGGTATTCACTTTATCGCCGGTGGCGATTTTAATCGCTTTCACCACGCCCGCGAACGGTGCCGGGACTTCCATTGAGGCTTTGTCGCCTTCAACGACGATCAGCGATTGTTCAGCTTCAACTTTGTCGCCCACTTTCACCAGAATTTCGGTGACTTCGACTTCGTCACCACCGATATCCGGTACGTTAACGTCTTTGCTGGCGCTGGCAGACGCAGCGGCGGCAGGGGCGGCCTCGGCTTTTTTCTCTTGAGCTGGCGCCGGTGCCGCTTCAGCAGCACCTTCTGCGTCAAACATCATGATCAGCGAGCCGGTTTCCACTTTGTCACCGGTTGCGATTTTGATCTCTTTTACTACGCCGGCCTGCGGCGAAGGCACTTCCATAGAGGCTTTATCGCCTTCTACAGTGATCAGCGACTGCTCGGCTTCCACCTTATCGCCAACCTTGACCAGAATTTCGGTGACTTCAACTTCGTCTGACCCGATATCCGGTACCTTGATTTCAATAGCCATTACTCTGTTACCTCTTAAGCCAGACGCGGGTTAACTTTATCGGCATCGATCTTGAACTTCACGATCGCATCCGCCACGACTTTCTTATCGATTTCGCCACGTTTAGCCAGTTCACCCAGCGCGGCTACCACAACGTATGCTGCATCCACTTCAAAATGGTGACGCAGATTTTCACGGCTGTCAGAGCGGCCAAAGCCGTCGGTGCCCAGCACACGGTAATCGCTTGAAGGCACGTAGCTGCGAACCTGCTCAGCAAACAGCTTCATGTAGTCGGTTGATGCGACAGCGGGTGCTTCGTTCATCACCTGAGCGATGTAAGGCACACGCGGCGCTTCTGTCGGATGCAGCATGTTCCAGCGCTCACAATCCTGACCATCGCGGGCCAGTTCGGTGAACGAGGTGACGCTGTAAACGTCCGAACCGATGCCGTAATCAGCCGACAGGATCTGCGCGGCTTCACGCACATGGCGCAGGATAGAACCTGAACCCAACAGCTGAACTTTACCTTTGCTACCGTCTACGGTTTCCAGCTTGTAGATACCTTTACGGATACCTTCTTCGGCACCTTTCGGCATCGCTGGCATGTGGTAGTTTTCGTTCAGCGTAGTGATGTAGTAATAAATGTTTTCCTGCGCTTCACCGTACATGCGTACCAGACCGTCGTGCATGATGACAGCCACTTCGTAGGCATACGCCGGATCGTAGGAGATACAGTTTGGAATGGTCAGTGACTGAATATGGCTGTGACCATCTTCATGCTGCAGACCTTCACCATTTAGCGTAGTACGGCCTGAGGTACCGCCGACCAGGAAGCCGCGCGCCTGCTGGTCACCCGCCAGCCACATCAAATCACCAATGCGCTGGAAGCCAAACATCGAATAATAGATGTAGAACGGAATCATCGGCAGGTTGTTAGTGCTGTATGAGGTCGCCGCCGCCAGCCAGGACGATCCTGCGCCCAGCTCGTTGATCCCTTCCTGCAGAATCTGACCTTTCTCGTCTTCTTTATAGTAAGCCACCTGCTCGCGGTCCTGCGGCGTGTACTGCTGACCGTTCGGGCTGTAGATACCAATCTGACGGAACAGGCCTTCCATACCAAAGGTACGGGCTTCATCGGCAAGAATCGGCACCAGACGATCTTTAATCGACTTGTTCTTCAGCATCACATTCAGCGCACGCACAAACGCGATGGTGGTAGAGATTTCTTTGTTCTGCTCTTCCAGCAGCGCACTGAACTCTTCCAGCGCCGGCATTTCCAGCTTTTCCGTGAAGTTAGGCTGACGTGAAGGCAGGTAACCGCCTAACTTCTCGCGCTGACCATGCAGGTAGTTGTACTCTTCGGAGCCTTTCTCAAAGGTGATGTAAGGCAGCGACTCAATCTTGTCGTCTTCGACCGGCACGTTGAAACGATCACGGATATAGCGTACGCCATCCATGTTCATCTTCTTCACCTGGTGCGCGATGTTCTTGCCTTCTGCGGTGTCACCCATACCGTAACCTTTGATGGTATGAGCCAGAATCAGAACCGGCTTGCCTTTGGTGTCCTGCGCTTTTTTCAGTGCCGCGTAAATTTTCTTCGGATCGTGACCACCACGGTTCAGTGACCAAATCTCATCGTCTGACCAGTCTTTCACCAGCGCAGCGGTTTCCGGATATTTACCGAAGAAGTGCTCACGCACGTAGGCACCATCACGCGATTTAAACGTCTGGTAGTCGCCGTCGACGGTTTCGTTCATCAGCTGGATCAGTTTACCGCTGGTGTCATTGCGCAGCAGTTCATCCCAACGACCGCCCCAGATAACCTTGATCACTTCCCAGCCAGCACCGGCAAAAATGCCTTCCAGCTCGTTGATGATCTTACCGTTACCGGTGACCGGTCCATCCAGACGCTGCAGGTTACAGTTGATGATAAAGACCAGGTTATCCAGTTTTTCACGGGTCGCGATAGTGATCGCACCTTTGGATTCTGGTTCATCCATCTCGCCGTCGCCCAGGAACGCGTAAACGGTCTGGCCAGAGGTGTCTTTCAGACCACGGTGTTCCAGGTACTTCAGGAACTTAGCCTGATAGATAGCATTGAGTGGGCCCAGGCCCATTGAAACGGTCGGGAACTGCCAGAACTCCGGCATCAGTTTTGGATGCGGATAAGAAGACAGGCCTTTGCCATCGACTTCCTGACGGAAGTTATTCATCTGCTCTTCGGTCAGACGGCTTTCCAGGAAAGCACGGGCATAGATACCCGGAGAAATGTGGCCCTGGAAGTACACCAGATCGCCGCCATCTTTCTCACTGCGCGCGCGGAAGAAGTGGTTAAAACACACTTCATAGATAGTGGCAGAAGACTGGAAGGAGGACATGTGGCCGCCAAGCTCCAGATCTTTCTTCGATGCGCGCAACACCGACATGATGGCGTTCCAGCGGATAGCGGATCGGATACGACGTTCAAGTGAGGTGTTGCCCGGATATTCCGGTTCATCTTCAACGGCAATAGAGTTGATATAGTTACTGATAGCGGCAGCACCGCCAGCAACTTTCACACCGCCTTTACGGGCTGCACTCAGCACCTGATCAATCAGATACTGTGCACGTTCAACACCTTCTTCACGGATGACCGATTCGATCGCCTGTAGCCAGTCACGAGTTTCAATCGGATCCACGTCATTGTGTAAACGTTCTGACATGGGGGTATTCCTTATCTGTGTCTAATACGTTGAAAAATCGGGAGCCTGTTAACGTCAGGGAGACAGGCTCGTCGCACATGTCCGCACGATCTTTGCCGCGCGTTATTCCTTACGTTGCTGTAAACGACGTAGGGAGCGTTCTCGACGGCTCTGCTCCCGACTTCTGTCCAGCAAGATTTCCTCAATGAACGCCAGGTGACGGTGTGATGCCTCGCGTGCTTGTTCTGGCTCACGAGCCACAATCGCCTCAAAAATTCTGGCGCGGTGACCGCTCACTTTCGCCAGCATTTCCCGGCGAGAGTAGAGCAATTCAAAATTCTGTCGGACATTCTGTTCCAGCATAGGGCCCATTGATCGTAGCAAATGCAAAAGCACGACATTATGGGCCGCTTCTGTGACAGCGATCTGATACTTCATCACTGCGTCTGCTTCAGCGTCGAGATCGCCGCTGTCCTGCGCCTGTTGGATATGAAGATGACAGTCGCGAATACGCTGCAAATCTTCTTCTGTGCCACGCAATGCCGCATAGTAAGCCGCAATGCCTTCTAAAGCGTGGCGCGTTTCCAGCAGATCAAACTGAGATTCCGGATGTTCGGCGAGTAGCTCTACGAGTGGATCGCTCATGCTCTGCCAGAGATGTTTTTGTACGAATGTTCCGCCGCCCTGACGGCGTAGTAACAATCCTTTCGCTTCTAATCGCTGGATTGCCTCACGGAGAGACGGACGTGAAACATCGAATTGTTTGGCGAGTTCGCGCTCGGGGAGCAACTTCTCTCCCGGCTGCAGCGTCCCTTCCATAATGAGGAATTCCAGTTGCTGCTCAATCGCATCGGAGAGTTTGGGTTGACGAATCTTGCTATAAGCCATCTTCCCTTCTTAAAGTATGCCGGTCAAACAAAGTAAATTGGTAATACCAATTCAAAAAAGGTGCCCGTAAAGTAACAAAGTATTCACCTTGTGTCTATACGGCATCTGTGACACTTCAGTGAAGGAATGCGGGATGCGCGCGTTAAATCCAGAGATAAAAGTGGAGAATCAGGCCATACCTAGACGTTAATTTTTTTTAACCTTTACCAAAAATTACACAGCATGTATGACTAAACCGATTTAGCCATCAGCGCCTGGTCAGCGCGGTTTGCTGCCGTTTTTCTCATCGGGGGTTGATAAGACGGCAGACCGTTTGATTCTTTTTAAGCCAACTCGTACCGGGGCTGGCGAAAGCAGGTGCAAAGCCCTGCGCTTATCACTATTCTGTTGGTCAGGTTACAGCTGGCGGCATTACGCAAGTCTGACACCTTAAAAACATCAGTCTTAAGTGTATTTAATTCTTTACAGTCAGCACATTCTGAAGCGAAGAATAACAACATCATGAGGTGTGTATGGAACAACAGCACGGTGAGTCGCTGAAGCGCGGTTTAAAAAATCGCCATATACAGTTGATCGCCTTGGGCGGTGCAGTGGGAACCGGCCTGTTTCTGGGCAGCGCGTCGGTCATCAAATCCGCAGGTCCCGCCGTTATTTTAGGCTATGCGATTGCCGGGTTTATCGCCTTTCTTATCATGCGTCAGCTGGGTGAAATGGTGGTCGAGGAGCCCGTTGCCGGGAGCTTCAGCCACTTTGCCTATAAATACTGGGGAAATTTTGCCGGTTTCGCCTCTGGCTGGAACTACTGGGTGCTGTATGTGCTGGTCGCCATGGCGGAGCTGAGTGCCGTCGGTAAATACATTCAGTTCTGGGCGCCCGATTTTCCCACCTGGGCATCAGCCGCTATCTTCTTCGTGCTGATTAATGCCATTAACCTGACGAACGTTAAGGTGTTTGGTGAAATGGAGTTCTGGTTTGCCATTATTAAAGTTATCGCGGTGATTGCGATGATCCTGTTTGGCGGCTGGTTACTGTTCATTGGTACCGGTGGGCCGCAGGCAACCGTGCGTAACCTGTGGGAACACGGCGGCTTTATGCCGAATGGCCTCGGTGGGCTGGTGATGGTTATGGCGATTATCATGTTCTCCTTTGGCGGTCTGGAGCTGGTCGGGATTACGGCGGCAGAAGCGGACAATCCTGAAACCACGATTCCAAAAGCCACCAACCAGGTGCTGTGGCGTATCCTGATTTTCTATATCGGCTCGCTGGCAGTGCTGCTGTCATTAATGCCGTGGACGCGCGTGACTGAAGATACCAGCCCCTTTGTGTTTATCTTCCACGAACTGGGCGATGCCATGGTTGCCAATGCGCTGAACGTGGTGATCCTCACCGCCGCACTGTCGGTCTATAACAGCTGCGTTTACTGTAACAGCCGCATGTTGTTTGGTCTGGCACAGCAGGGCAATGCGCCAAAAGCGCTGCTGAGCGTGGACCGCCGCGGTGTGCCCGTGATGAGTATACTGGTGTCAGCCGTCGCCACCGCGCTGTGCGTGCTGCTGAACTTCCTGATGCCGGGCGAGGCGTTTGGTCTGCTGATGTCGCTGGTCGTGTCTGCGCTGGTCATCAACTGGGCGATGATTAGCCTGGCGCACCTGAAATTCCGTAAAAAGAAAAACCAGCAGGGCGTTACCACCCGTTTCAAAGCGGTACTGTACCCTCTGGGTAACTGGGTTTGCCTGATCTTCCTGGCTGGCATCCTGGTCCTAATGGCGATGACGCCAGGCATGGCCATTTCCGTATGGCTCATTCCTGTCTGGCTGATCATCCTGGCTATTGGCTATTTCATCAAGAATAAGACGCAAAAAGCCTGACGGCATTGCCAGCCCGCCGACAGAAAGCGGCGGGCTGGCAGTCGGTAAACCCGACCCTGCTCACACTTCTCCTTGCACGGCTGTTTTGTCCATCATCCCAACAATTTCTTGCCGCGTCGCCTGTGGATTAAACATTAATAATCCTTGTATGTTTAATTCCTCTGCAGGTTACAACAATGACAGATAACCCCCTCTCATTCAGAGAAAAGCTGGGCTATGGCATGGGTGATGCGGGGTGCAACATGATCGGTGGCGCTGTCATGCTGTTCCTCAGCTATTTCTATACCGACGTTTTTGGCTTAGCACCGGCCTTAGTGGACGTGCTGTTACTCTCGGTGCGCATTCTGGATGCCATCACCGACCCGATAATGGGCGCGATAGCTGACCGTACCAAAAGCCGCTGGGGACGTTTCCGTCCCTGGTTACTGTGGGTGTCAGTGCCCTACGTTATATTCAGTGTACTGATGTTTACCACGCCAGACTGGAGCTATCCCAGCAAGGTCATCTGGGCCTTTACCACCTACTTTTTCATGTCCCTGGCCTATACCGCCATTAATATCCCCTACTGCTCGCTGGGTGGCGTCATGACTAACGATCCCGGTGAGCGTGTCTCCTGCCAGTCGTACCGGTTTGTCATGGTCGGCATTGCCACCCTGATTCTGTCACTGTCGTTGCTGCCGATGGCGGAATGGTTTGGCGGTGAGAACAAGGCGCGGGGTTATCAGATGGCGATGGCTGTGCTGGCCCTGGTGGGACTGGCAATGTTTCTGTTCTGCTTCGCCACCGTGCGGGAACGTATTCAGCCTGCCGTCCCTACTCATGATGATCTGAAAAACGATTTGCGTGATGTGTGGAAGAACGATCAGTGGGTGCGCATCTTGCTGTTGACACTTTGCAATGTCTGCCCGGGTTTTATTCGTATGGCAGCAACCCTGTATTACGTGACCAGGGTCATGGGACAAACGGCGCACTTTGCCACGCTGTTTATCAGCCTGGGGGTGGTTGGCATGATGCTGGGTAGCACGCTGGCAAAAGTCCTCACCGACCGCTGGTGTAAGTTGAAAGTCTTTTTCTGGACCAATATCGCCCTTGCCCTGTTCTCCTGCGGTTTCTACTGGCTTGATCCCCACGCCACCGTGACAGTCGTTATCGCTTACTTTCTGCTTAATGTTCTTCATCAAATTCCCTCCCCTTTACACTGGTCTTTGATGGCGGATGTGGACGATTACGGTGAATGGAAAACCGGTAAGCGTATTACCGGCATCAGCTTTTCAGGCAATCTGTTCTTTCTCAAGGTCGGACTGGCCGTCGCGGGGGCGATGGTCGGTTTTCTGCTCTCGGCTTACGGTTATGATGCGGGTGCGAAACAGCAATCGGCTCACGCGCTCAACGGCATTGTCCTGCTGTTTACCGTTATCCCCGGGGCTGGCTATTTGATTACCGCGGGCGTGGTGCGACTGATGAAAGTGGATCGCACATTAATGCAAACCATTCAACGCGATCTTGCCCTCCGCCAGATTCAGGCGCACGAAAAACACCCTACCGAGCTTCCGACTGGAGAGTTGAAATGAGCGAAAACTGGCCCAACCCCTTTATTGAACGGCGCGCCGATCCGTTTATCCTGCGCCACGGAGAACACTATTACTTTATTGCTTCCGTACCGGAATATGATCGTCTTGAGCTACGTCGTGCCAGCACGCTAACGGCCTTACGCACCGCGACACCGGTCGTGGTCTGGCGTAAACCCGATATTGGGCCGTTCAGTGAGCTGATCTGGGCACCGGAGTTGCATCGTATTGCAGAACACTGGGTTATCTATTTTGCCGCAGCGCCTTCGCGCGATATCAAAGATGGCTTGTTTCAGCACCGGATGTACGCGCTGGTGTGCAACGATGACGACCCGCTCAGTGGCCACTGGCAGCCCCCGCGCCAGGTGTTAAGTCATCTCGACAGTTTTGCGCTGGATGCCACCCACTTTGTTCACCAGGGAAAAAACTGGTACTTATGGGCGCAGAAAGATCCTGCAATTCCAGGGAATTCCAACCTCTATCTGGCTGAATTGCGTAATCCATGGACGCTCAAAGGCAAACCGGTGATGCTGAGCCGTCCGGAATATGAATGGGAGTGCGCGGGGTTTAGCGTCAACGAAGGCGCGGCAGCGATAGTGCATGGTGACTGGCTGTTTATTACCTATTCTGCCAGCGCAACGGATGAAAACTACTGCATGGGCCTGCTTTCCATTCCGCGTGATGCCGATCCGCTGAACGCGATGGCCTGGCAGAAATCAGCGCGTCCGGTCTTTGCAACCAGTTGGGAAAACCGCCAGTATGGACCGGGACACAGTTGTTTTACTCAGGATGAGGACGGGCGCGATCTGCTGGTCTATCACGCACGCAATTATACAGAAATTGAGGGCGATCCCCTTTGGGACGGTAATCGCCATACGCGTCTGAAATATTTTCACTGGCGTGAGGATGGCACACCCGACTTCGGGGTTCCCCCTGCCGCCTACACCAACGTGCCGTAAATGGTCAGCAACGCCACAACCACCACCAGCACCAGCGAAATGCGCTTCGCCAGCGCCACGGCGACACGTGGCGTTGCGACCTTATCGCTGTGCGGATCGCGAGCCAGCGAAAACTGCGCCAGCGTGGTTAAAACCTGGTACTGCGAGTGATGCCTGTCCGTCAGCGAGGCAAACCAGGCAGGCAAGGCTTTCTCACCGTGCCCCAGCAGCGCATAGGCAACGCCCGCCAGCCGCACCGGGAGCCAGTCAACCACATGCAGAATGCTGTCCACGCCAGACTGAGAGCGGGCCATGGGCGTGCAGTGTTTTGCCAGCCAGCTTTGCCAGGCGCGTAAAAACGCATACCCCACGAGTAACACCGGTCCCCAGGCACCGCCCACCACGAACCAAAACATCGGTGCCAGATAGAAACGGAAGTTAATCCAGATGAGCGCATTCTGAAGCTCACGAAGGAATTCGCGTTCGCTGCACTCAACAGGCACACCGTGGATCAGGGTTAACTCTGCCGCCATGGCCTGATGTGCCGCGGCGTCATCACGACTCGCCGCCTGCAAATACGTATGATAGTGCTGACGCACCACACCCGCTCCGATGCACAGTAACCCCACCACGATCCAGAACAGAAGCTGAGGAATACCAAACAAAATGCCTTTCAGGCTCCCGACCACCAGCGCGGTCAGGCCCATCGCGATAATCAGCATCAGCAGTGTGCGCATCACCGAAAAGTGCTGACGGCGACGAAACACAGGCTCCAGCCGGTGATCCAGTTGCCAGTGCTCCCCCAGCTTAAACAGCCGTTCCCAACCTAAAACCAGTAACAAGGTAAATAACGTCATAGTTACTCCAATTTTTGTTGCTGTAACCGCTGTTTAAAATCGTCCCAGTCAAACGCCGGGCCGGGATCGGTTTTCCGTCCCGGTGCAATATCACTGTGGCCGGTAATGCGCGCAGGCGTTAACGGATAATGGGCTAACAACGTCTGCGTGACCTGATGCAGAGCGGCGTATTGTGCCTCGGTATAAGGTTCAATATCCGTGCCCTCCAGTTCAATGCCAATTGAAAAGTCGTTGCAGTTTTCCCGCCCCTCAAACTGCGAGATGCCAGCGTGCCAGGCACGTTTATCAAAGGGGACATATTGCACGATTTCGCCATCACGTCGGATAAGGCAGTGCGCCGCAACGCGCAAATGAGCAATCTCAGCAAAGTAGGGATGCGCGTCGGCAGGCAGCGTGCCGGTGAACAGTTTATCAATCCACGGGCCGCCGAATTCGCCGGGCGGCAGGCTGATATTGTGAATGACCAGAAGGGATGGCGCTTCATTATGCGGCCGATCATTACAATGGGGGGACGGCACCTGTCGCACACCGGACAGCCAACCTTTTTCTACTTTCATGCTGGATTCTCTTCGCAGGACCGGTTTGAGAATAGCATGAATTTTAAGGGATTATTGCGTCAAAATGCGTTGCACTATCGGGCTGATAAACGCACATGTTAAGTATACTAAACAAAAAGTGACTCAGGACTGGTGCCTTCGCGCTATTCAGGCTATGGTAATCGCCTCTGTTATCTGACATTTACTGGAGCGGAACGCGTATGTCTGTGCGTCGCTATGATCCTGACAGTCGCCATCAGGCGCTGCTTGAACGTATTGAAAATGATATCCCCGAGGCCGTTGAACGCGCATTAAAGGAAGATCTCGGCGGTGAGACAGATAGCGACCGCGACATTACCGCGCAGCTCCTGCCAGCCGACAGTCGGGCACATGCTCAGGTTATTACCCGTGAAGCCGGTGTTTTTTGTGGTAAACGCTGGGTCGAAGAGGTGTTTAACCAGTTAGGCGCGCACACCGCCCTGACATGGCATGTGGAAGATGGACAACATGTTATCCCGGATCAACCCCTGTTTGAGGTTGACGGGCCAGCCCGCCTGTTGCTGACGGCCGAACGCACCACATTGAATTTTGTACAAACCTTGTCCGGCGTCGCCACGGAAGTCAGCCGCTATGTCGCTCTGCTGGAAGGCACACAGACACAGCTTCTGGATACACGCAAAACATTGCCAGGCCTGCGAACAGCGCTGAAATACGCCGTGCTGTGCGGTGGCGGCAGTAATCATCGCCTCGGCCTGTCCGATGCGTTTCTGATTAAAGAAAACCATATTATTGCCAGCGGCTCAATTCGTCAGGCAATCGAAAAAGCCTTTTGGCTTTATCCGGATGTCCCTGTGGAAGTCGAAGTTGAATCGCTGAAAGAGCTGGAAGAGGCACTGGCTGCGGCGGCCGACATCATCATGCTGGACAATTTTTCCCTTCAGGCGATGCGCGAGGCGGTGAAGATCACGGCTGGTCGTGCGCTACTGGAGGTGTCAGGCAACGTCACCGAAACAACGATTCGGGACATCGCCGAGACCGGTGTGGATTATGTCTCTGTCGGCGCGCTGACCAAGCATGTGCGTGCTCTGGATCTGTCGATGCGCTTTCAGGCGCAATAATCCCTGTTGCCGTGCCGCCGGCACGGCCTGTTTTGTGCACCAGCATCCAGTGACGTAGTCCTGTTCCTGTAACCCACCAGATTTATTGCCTGCCCTTTTCCACTCTCCGGATTTCCTGCTGTTATTACCGACAGCGTCTTCCTAAATAACTGATCCTAATACCGCTACACTTTAGCCAGCCCATGTTTTCCCCCGGGGAATGGGCTGACGGTATTCATAAAGTGATGGACCTTTTTCAACAGTTGCCACATTGAACTGCACTGGTGATTTCGGATTATTGTCTCATGAAGCGCCTGCCACAACCGTTCGACAT
>NZ_VZPF01000071.1 GCF_008801695.1 Pantoea stewartii subsp. stewartii | reverse complement strand
GAATATTTTACGGCATTCTCCGCTAATGCTCAGGCGAATATCCCTGAAGGACGTTCTTAACAATTTAACAAGGGTTTACCACAAAATGGTGCTGGTTTATTAGCGTCAATTTGTGGGGATCCCTCAGGAGCAAGCTCCCTTTTTCAACTGACTTACGCCAGAGCTGATTTCGCTTTTTCTACCAGTGCAGTGAATGCCACTTTGTCGAATACAGCGATGTCGGCCAGGATTTTACGGTCAATTTCAATGGCTGCTTTTTTCAGACCATTGATGAAACGGCTGTAAGACATACCGTTCTGACGCGCCGCTGCGTTGATACGCGCGATCCACAGCTGACGGAACTGACGCTTACGTTGACGACGGTCGCGGTAAGCATACTGACCAGCTTTGATAACAGCCTGGAAGGCAACGCGGTAAACACGTGAACGTGCACCGTAGTAACCTTTAGCTTGTTTTAAGATTTTTTTGTGACGTGCGCGAGCAACTACACCACGTTTTACACGAGCCATTTAGCTCTCCTGTTTAATATTCTGAATTAATTAAAAAAATTTACTTATGCGTACGGCAGGCAGGCAACAACCAGACCCAGATCGCCTTTAGACACCATGCCTTTCGGACGCAGGTGACGTTTACGCTTGGTAGATTTCTTAGTCAGAATATGACGCAGGTTCGCGTGTTTACGCTTGAAGCCGCCAGAAGCGGTCTTCTTGAAGCGCTTAGCCGCGCCACGTACAGTTTTAATCTTTGGCATTTTAAAAAATATCCACTTCGCATTGTTGATAACATGACCCATACAGGCGAACAACAAACCGCACAACGCAAGCGCTGCGCGGTCATTGCTACTTGAATGCCTACTGTTTCTTCTTAGGTGCGAGCACCATGATCATCTGGCGGCCTTCGATCTTCGAAGGGAAGGATTCGACAATAGCCAAATCCAGATCATCACACAGGTCTTTACGGACGCGGTTAAGCACTTCCATACCGATCTGCTGGTGCGCCATCTCACGACCGCGGAAACGCAGCGTGATTTTGGCTTTATCGCCTTCTTCCAGAAAGCGAATCAGGTTGCGTAGTTTGACCTGATAGTCGCCATCATCGGTTCCAGGACGGAATTTAATTTCCTTAACCTGAATAACTTTTTGCTTCTTCTTCTGTTCCTTAGAAGATTTGCTTTTTTCATAGAGGAACTTGCCGTAATCCATAATGCGGCAAACCGGCGGTTCGGCGTTCGGGCTGATTTCAACTAAATCTACACCCGCTTCCTCAGCTTTTTCCAAAGCTTCGCGTAGACTGACAATACCAAGTTGCTCGCCTTCAACGCCTGTTAAGCGCACTTCTGTTGCGCGAATTTCACTGTTGATGCGATTCGGACGCGTAGGTTGTACTCGTTTTCCGCCTTTAATACCTTATTCCTCCAATTGGTGAAGATTGCGGCTGCGAATCTCTTGCTGCAGCTTCTCAACAAACACATCGACATCCATCGACCCAAGGTCTTTACCACGGCGGGTGCGAACGGCCACTTTGCCAGCTTCCACCTCTTTATCACCACAGACCAACATATAAGGGACGCGACGTAATGTGTGCTCGCGGATTTTAAAGCCTATCTTCTCGTTTCTCAAGTCCGCTTTCACACGAATGCCAGCATTCTGCAATTTACGTGTCAAAGTCTCAACATATTCTGCCTGACCGTCGGTAATATTCATGACCACAGCCTGCACTGGTGCCAGCCAGCTAGGGAAGAAACCGGCAAACTCTTCGGTCAAAATACCGATAAAGCGTTCCATCGACCCCAGAATCGCACGGTGAATCATCACGGGCGTCTGACGATCGTTGTTTTCACCCACGTAGGTGGCATCCAGACGTTTAGGCAGGGAAAAGTCTAGCTGAACTGTTCCGCACTGCCAGGCACGGTCAAGGCAATCGTATAGAGTAAATTCAATTTTCGGGCCGTAGAAGGCGCCCTCACCCGGCTGGTATTCAAACGCAATGTTGTTTTCATTGAGCGCCGCAGCCAGATCCTCTTCTGCACGATCCCAGGTTTCATCAGAACCGATGCGTTTTTCAGGACGGGTAGACAGTTTCACCACGATCTTTTCAAAGCCAAAGGTGCTGTACATGTCGTAAACCATGCGGATACAGCTGTTCACTTCGGCGCGCAGTTGATCTTCCGTACAGAAAATATGGGCATCATCCTGAGTAAAGCCACGAACGCGCATCAGACCATGTAACGCACCTGAGGGTTCATTACGGTGGCAGCTCCCGAACTCGGCCATACGCAGTGGCAAATCGCGATAGGATTTCAGCCCCTGATTAAAGATTTGCACATGACCCGGGCAGTTCATTGGCTTGATGCAGTACTCACGGTTCTCCGAAGAGGTCGTAAACATCGCATCTTTGTAGTTTTCCCAGTGGCCGGTTTTTTCCCACAGCACGCGGTCCATCATGAACGGACCTTTTACTTCCTGGTACTGGTACTCTTTCAGCTTACTGCGGACGAACACTTCCAGTTCACGGAAAATTGTCCAGCCGTCATTATGCCAGAAAACCATACCCGGCGCTTCTTCCTGCATATGGTAGAGATCGAGCTGTTTACCGATCTTACGGTGGTCGCGCTTCGCCGCTTCTTCCAGACGCTGCAGATAGGCAGACAGCTGCTTTTTATCGGCCCAGGCAGTGCCGTAGATGCGCTGCAACATTTTGTTGTCGCTGTCGCCACGCCAGTAGGCGCCTGAAATTTTCTGCAGTTTGAAATGGTGACAAAAACGCATATTCGGTACGTGCGGACCGCGGCACATATCGACGTATTCTTCATGATGATACAGCCCAGGGCGATCATCATGGCTGATATTCTCGTCCAGGATGGTGGTCTTATAGACTTCACCCCGCGCCGCGAAGACATCGCGCGCTTCCTGCCAGCTGACCTTCTTCTTCACGACATCGTAGTTGGTCTCAGCCAACTGATGCATGCGTTTTTCCAGCAGCTCAATATCTTCCTGGGTCAGCGTGCGATCGATGTCGACATCATAGTAGAAACCGTTGTCGATAACCGGACCAATAGCCATTTTCGTGTCGGGCCACAGCTGCTTAATGGCATGGCCTAACAGGTGCGCGCAAGAGTGACGGATGATTTCAAGACCCGCTTCGTCTTTTGCAGTAATAATGGCGACAGACGCGTCGTCGGTGATGGGATCAACCGCATCGACCAGTTCACCGTTCACTCGTCCGGCGATACAGGCTTTGGCCAGACCGGGGCCGATATCAAGCGCGATGTCCATCACGCTGACAGGGCGATCATAAGTGCGCTGGCTGCCATCAGGAAGCGTAATTACAGGCATAGAATGTCCTTAGTTGCAGTGGTAAGCCACACGAAAGCCTACATACAAAATTGAGTAGTTTGATTCACCTGGCGTGAAATCAGACCCACATTGTCGGAATGTCGCCAGGAAGTTGATGCGGCACGAATAATAGCAGTTTTCAGAAGTGAGCAAAACCCATGCCTTTCCACTAACTCTCAGACAGATCAAAAAAAGCGGCCAGGCCCCAGGCCAGACCGCTTCTCCGTCAGACAGAGTTAACGCGGATTACATCGCGTACGTCAGCATGACCGTGGTTTTGGTATCCGTATGGTCGGGCGCAGACTCAGGTGGATTGTTGTTCCAGGTGACGTTATACGCCAGTTTCAGGGCGAAATGGTCGTTAATCGCTACCTGTAAGCCCGTTTCAGAGTTCACTGTCGTATCGTCACCCAGTGAGCTCAGCACGGAAACACCCTGAATGAATTTGGTGGTATCTGTCAGCTGCCACTGGTAGCTCACCGCACCGTAAGCCAGCGCCTGCGTTTTATGTCCACCTTCACGGTAATCGTCGTAACGGACACCAGGACCGAATTCCGCACGCAGTGAATGCACCGGGCCATTCAGGATCTGACGACCATAACCGGCGGTCAGGACATCGCGTCCGTCATAACCATTGTAACGGTCACTTAACCAGCTTGCCTGACCAAACAGGTAGTCATAGGCGCTCATGTTGTAACGCGAACGCGCACCTACGTTATAGGTTTCGGACGAGCGCTCATCGTTTGCAGAGGTATTCGCGGCATTGCCCCACAAGCTGTAGGCCATTGATTCTGTATACCAGGTCATGTTGGTCTGTGCGGTCAACGATGAGCTGGTGGTGTTACCGGTTTGCGCCAGGTAGCCTGCAGAGGCCGATCCTTCAAAAGGCTTTTTCGCCGTTGAAGGGTCATCCATCGCAGTGAAGACCGCGTTATCGGCCAGCGCCTGGTGACAAAACGCTCCGGCAGAGAGCAGTAGAACAGCAGACAGCTTGTTAAAGGCGTTCATTAAGTGTGATCCGTGCAACAGTTTTGAAAACGAAGATTCTGAAGGGTTTCCCGGTGCGATCAATCCCCTTTACCGTAACTTTTGTAAAGAGATATGAATTCGCTCAGAACATCATGCATTAGCGTAACGTCCCGTATTTGCTGGACGTTAACCTGAGTTCGGCGCGCATTATAGAGTTGTTTTTGCCAAATAACATCTGTTCGTTTACAAGATTTACATACGTTCGGGTCGCCCGCATCCGCACAAACGGTAAACAGTTTAGTCCGAATTGTTGGCTCATCCCCTTCATTATTCGCCTGTTTTTTCACCCTGTACTACGCTGTGTGATATTTAACCCTTTCGAGGTGCAAAATGAGCAGTGGAGATCTACATCGCTATGTCGTGACCTTTCATTATCAGGAAGCCGGACTCAGTGACGTTCTGAACCTGACCGGTGCTCTGACATCAGGGGGCTTCTCTACCACGTTAATGGATGACAGTGGCACCGCCCATGAGCTTGGCACCAACAGTTTTGGCATTGTCACCACACTGGATGAGGCCGCGCTAAAACAGCAGGCTCTTGCCGCGGGCGAAAGCGCGCTGGGCCAGAAACCCGACGTGACGTTGACCACGCTTGACGACTTTTTGCGCCAAGCAACAGGTGCCGCAGACTAGTCTGTGCACACGCGCAGGTTTTTATCGCGTGCGTCCGCGTTACAATTGAACTCAGGCAGCGAATAAAGAGGATAACCCGATGTGGTCAGCCATTAGTCGTCTGTTAAACGAGCAATTTGGCAACGCCGAAATTACCCAACGTCACGAACTCCCCGGGGGTGATGTTCATCCCGCCTGGCTCATCCGCTATGGTGAGCAGGATGTGTTTGTGAAGTGCAACAGCCGCGATAAAGTGTCCCTGTTTAGCTGGGAAGCCGATCAACTCGCCCTGCTGCGCCGTACCCAGACGGTCCGCGTTCCGGACGTTTATGGCGTTGGCAGCGATCGTGACTACAGTTTCCTGCTGCTGGAATATATCAAACCTCAGCCCCTGGATCCGCAGAGCGCCTACCAGTTAGGCCAGCAGTTGGCGCGTCTGCATCAGTGGAGCGAGCAACCTCAGTTCGGGTTTGATTTCGATAATAATCTGACCTCTACGCCACAGCCCAACAGCTGGTTGCGGCGCTGGTCAGTTTTCTTTGCGGAGCAACGAATCGGCTGGCAACTGCAGATTGCCGCTGAGAAAGGCATTCTGTACGGCGATGCCGAACGGATTATTGATTGTGTGCAACGGACCCTGGCGTCCCATCCCCCTCAACCTTCCCTGCTCCACGGCGATCTGTGGCCAGCTAACTGTGCGGGCAGCGAGACTGGCCCCTGGATTTTCGATCCTGCCTGTTACTGGGGCGACCGGGAATGCGACCTGGCGATGCTGAGCTGGTTTACCGATCTGCCAAAGGCGATCTTTGACGGTTATCACCAGAGCTGGCCGTTACCCGATGGCTTTTCGCAGCGTCAGCCGGTTTATCAGCTTTACTATCTCCTGAACCGGGCCAACGTGTTTGGCGGCAACTGGCTGGGCGCGGCGCAGTTTGCCGTGGGCCAGTTGCTGGATGACGATGCACGGGCAGCCGGTCAGGTGAAACCGGCCTGATCGTTTAGAGAAAACCGAGCAGAGAAAGCAGAAAGTAACCGGCGATGGCAATCACCAGCGGCAGGATGTAGAGCGGGAAAATCTGCAGAAAAATGGTGTGGCGCGGGACCCGTACCTTTTCTTCCAGCTGCTGCCGGGTCCGGCCATCGCTGCCTTTTGCCTGCTCAAGAATCATCTGATCTTCAATCCCTTCCCGCACATGGCGCACCTGACGTCCCATGCGCGCACCGGACGCTTCCAGCGCCAGCCCGACAAAAATCAAAATATAGATAAACCAGAAGCCCAGATTCATCTGTCCATTGAACTCGGGCACCGGTGAGTTTTGCCAGAACACATTCAGAAACGGCGTATTAAAGCGAATCATATCCACCATGACATGAATGAAATCCAGCATCACGGCATCAATACCGGGTTTCTTTTCACTGTGCTTAAACAAAAAGCTCAGCAGTGAAATGATGGTAGACAGCAACGCGAGTAAAAAAATCACCCAGCCAGCGACACGCTTAAGGATGGCAATGCGGCCAGCCTGTTGATAGGTCATGATATCTCCTGAACCCAAAATCCCATTTGCTTCAGTCTACCTGCCCTTGCAGAATTTTCCCAAAAAAAAGAGCGGTCTGCGCCCGTTTCGCCTCATCTGCGCACCAACCCTGTGTTCATGCTAAGGTAGCCTGAACTTTTTAAGGAGCGACACATGTCTTACCACCGCCCTGTTTTTGCAGCTTTATTTGATATGGATGGATTGTTGATTGATTCTGAACCTCTCTGGGATCAGGCTGAAATGGACATCTTCTCAACCCTGAATATCGATTTGACCCGACGCCACGAATCACCTGATACGCTCGGATTACGTATCGATCAGACGGTGCGCATGTGGTACGAAACGTTGCCCTGGTCGGGACCGAGTCAGGAAGCGGTCACACAGCGTATCATCGCCCGTGCAATGGAACTGATTGCGATAAACCGCCCGCTTCTGCCCGGCGTTGAGTCCGCCCTCTCATTGTGCAAACAGCACGGCCTGAAGACCGGCCTGGTTTCCGCATCGCCCCGCTTCATGCTGGAACAGGTACTGGCGATGTTTAACCTGAATCACTATTTTGATGTGCTGTCTTCCGCCGAACATCTGCCCTACAGCAAGCCGCATCCGCAGGTCTACCTCAACGCCGCCGAGGCGCTGGGCATTGATCCGCTTCACTGCGTCGCGCTGGAAGATTCGGTGAACGGCATGGTAGCAAGCAAAGCCGCACGAATGCGATCAATTGTGATTCCGGCAGCCAGCCATCAGGATGATGCCCGCTGGGCGCTTGCCGACGTGAAGCTGAGCAGCCTGACGCAGTTAACGCGGGAGCATTTGAGGCTTAACGGCAAAGGCGCTGTAACCTGTTGCATCCCCTTAAAAATTAACGCTTCGTTACAGCGTCACAGGTTCTCATTTACTGGATAAATCCCTATACTGGATGCATTGACAGTTTCTTTTGCAACCAGGTTTATCATGACGGCCGAAGGCCATATCTTTTTTGCTGTTGCCAGCGCCATTTTTGCGAAACGGGCCGAGCTCACCCCGGTGATGGCTCAGGCGGACTGGTGGCATTTAATTCCCGCCAGCCTGCTGACCTGCCTGCTGCCTGACATCGATCATCCTAAGTCATTGCTGGGCCAGCGCCTGCGCTGGTTGTCGCATCCCATTGCCCGGGCATTTGGTCATCGCGGGTTCACCCACAGCCTGTTTGCCGTCGCGGCTGGCCTGTGGCTGTTTCAGATTAACGTGCCGAAAAGCTGGCCGGTGCCCGCCGATGTTCTGCAGGGCATGACGCTGGGTTACCTGAGCCACATTGTGGCCGATATGCTCACTCCGGCCGGCGTTCCTCTGCTCTGGCCCTGTCGCTGGCGTTTTCGTCTGCCCATTCTGAACAGCCAAAAAGGCAATCAACTGGAGCGCGCTCTGTGCCTGTGCCTGATGGCTTACGCGCTGTGGTTCCCGCCTGGGATGCCTGCGTTTGGCGAAAATGGCTGGCCCACTCAGGTATTTGATACCTTGCAAAACGGCGTCAGCCGCCTCCTGTCCGGGCATTCCGGCTCCTGAGCCACTGGCCGCTCAAGCAACATTATAAGCTATTCCATTTGGATATAAGATCGCACTAAATTCACCTGATACCATTTCCGGACACCTGTATGAACAATAACTACTTTTGCTTTCCTTACCAGAGGAATGCTGCATGATTCGGAGTTTCTATGGATATCCCTTTAACGCTTAATATCATTGCCTTTGTGGTGCTGCTGCTTCTGCTGTCACGCCTGAGCCGCGCCAACTGGAGTCTGTCAAAAAAAGTGCTGGTCGGGTTAGTGTTTGGCGTCGCGTTTGGCCTGGCGCTGCAGTTTATTTACGGCAGTAACAGCGATACGGTCAAAGCGTCAATTGGCTGGTTTAACGTGGTCGGTAACGGCTATGTCCAGCTGTTGCAGATGATCGTGATGCCGCTGGTCTTTGTCTCAATTCTGAGCGCGGTGGCGCGCCTGCATAACGCCTCTTCGCTGGGCAAAATCAGTTTCCTGACCATTGGGGTGCTGCTGTTTACGACCGCGATTGCGGCGCTGGTCGGGGTTTTCGTGACCGGGCTGTTCCATCTTAATGCAACCGGCCTGGTACAGGGTGCCCAGGAAACGGCGCGTCTGAGTGCCATCCAGAATAACTATGTAGGCAAAGTGGCCGATCTGACGGCGCCGCAGCTTATCCTGTCCTTTATCCCGAAAAACCCCTTTGCCGATTTAACCGGTGCCAGCCCCACCTCGATTATCAGTGTCGTCATCTTCGCAGCCTTTTTAGGCGTGGCGGCCCTGCACCTTCTTAAAGATGACGAAGTGAAAGGCCAGCGTGTCCTGACGGCGATCGATACGCTGCAGTCATGGGTGATGAAGCTGGTGCGCCTGATCATGAAACTGACGCCTTACGGCGTGCTGGCGCTGATGACTAAAGTAGTTGCCGGATCGAACCTGCAGGACATCATTAAGCTGGGTAGCTTCGTGGTCGCATCCTATCTGGGCCTGGGCATTATGTTTGTGGTACACGGTCTGCTGCTGTCCGTAAATGGCATCAACCCTATGCGCTTTTTCCGCAAAGTCTGGCCCGTGCTGACCTTTGCCTTCACCAGCCGCTCCAGTGCCGCCAGCATTCCGCTGAACGTGGAAGCGCAAACCCGTCGTCTGGGCGTGCCGGAATCCATTGCCAGTTTCTCGGCGTCGTTTGGCGCTACGATCGGGCAGAACGGTTGTGCCGGTCTTTATCCGACCATGCTGGCCGTGATGGTGGCGCCGACAGTGGGCATTAACCCGTTTGATCCGCTGTGGATTGCCACCCTGGTGGGCATTGTGACGTTGAGCTCAGCGGGCGTTGCCGGTGTCGGCGGTGGCGCGACTTTCGCGGCGTTAATCGTGCTGCCCGCGATGGGCCTGCCCGTCACGCTGGTCGCGCTGCTGATTTCGATCGAGCCGTTGATCGATATGGGCAGAACCGCGTTGAACGTGAATGGTGCAATGACCGCAGGTTCCCTGACCAGTCGCTGGCTGGGCCTGACAGACCGACGCGTTCTTGAGCAAGACGAACACCGTGAATTAGAGCACAGCTAATCACATCTGACCTGGCACCCGGTGCCAGGTCTTCTCCCTTTTCCCTGCCTGTTTCTCCTTATTTCCCCTCTCTCTTTACGTTCACGTTAAGGAAACGTTAAGCGTGGTAAAGGGGCAATAATACGTGCGCTTTCTGCTTGTTTTTGGACGCTAAAAGGAGAATTCTGCAGCGAGTCACAGCAGGAGAATGCACATGAAAACGGTTATCGCTTCATTCCTCGCGTTAGCGATGATTACGCCCAGCGCAGTGTTTGCGCGCCCCGGCGACTGGGGGCCCGGCCCTCACTGGTACCGGCCCGGCCCAGGCTGGCATGGTCCTGCGCCACGCTGGCATGGTCCTGACCATTTCCACGTTCTGCCACTGGCGGCAACGGCGGTTCTGATTGGGGGATTAACCTACTATTTGCTGAATGGCAGTTATTATCAGCGACACGGTGATGAGTACGTGGTTGTTGAGCCGCCTGCTCCGACCTATGTCAGCAGCGTCGGCGGTATGCGGGTGCTGGATTTTAATGGCCGACGGTTCTACGTGCAGGACGGGCATTACTATCAGCGGGAGATTAACGGCAGCTACGTTGAAGTGCCGCGTCCGGCTGGACTGTAGAGATAAAAAACGGCTCGCCATAAGCGAGCCGTTTTTTCAGGTCAGCGAAAATTTACTGCTTAACCTGCGGATCGGTATCGTATTCAGCACAGCTCTGGAAGCCGTAGTTCATCACGCGCCCCATATCGTTATAGCTCACGAAGTAAGTTTGTGCTTTACCGTCACGCTCGCCAATCACATAGGTCTGACAGGTACCGCGCGCATGCACCATGGTGATTTCAGTTGAAGCAGGGCCAGCAATCTGACGGACCTGCTGGCGGGTCATGCCTTTTTTGACGTCCTTAACCACTGGCTTAGTCACGTAGCTTTCCGCACGATCGTAAGTCGTACAACCAGAGAGCGCAGCCAGCGTCAGCGCTGCAGCGATACATCCCATCACTTTATTCATCTTGTTGTTCCTCATTTTTTGTCCATGTGGTGAAAAACCTGGAACATAAAACGGTTTTTATCAAGTTAATGACAGACTTAAACTCAATCTGTCTCGCGGGATTTGTTAAAATGCGCCAGAACAGACCAGGCATGCTGGCTCACTGCACCATTGCGTGTTGGCCAGTGCCGTTTTTACAGGCACAAAAGACGCGCTGAATGCACTTTTGTGACAACGTCACTTAAACATTATCATCAGAGGCCAAATGACGCTTTCCTCACCCAACCGGCTGGTTTACGCCATCACCCTGGGATTACTGGCTGCGCTGGGACCGTTGTGCATCGATCTGTATCTGCCCGCCCTGCCGCAGTTAGCCAGTGACCTGGCTACGCCAACGTCTACGGCACAGCTCAGCCTTACCGCTGGCCTGCTGGGACTGGGCGCCGGTCAGCTTCTGTTTGGTCCCATGAGCGACAAATTTGGTCGTCTGCGACCTCTGACCCTGTCACTGACGTTGTTGTTTATCGCGTCGCTGGGCTGCGCCCTTGCCCAGACTATCGATCAACTGTTACTGGCTCGTCTGTTTCAGGGATTAGCGGGAGCGGGCGGTGCGGTGCTGTCACGGGCAGTAGCGCGCGATATGTACAATGGACATGAACTGACGCGCTTTTTTGCGCTGCTGATGCTGGTTAACGGCCTTGCCCCTATTGGCGCCCCCGTACTGGGCGGTGCCCTGATGACCGTGCTGGACTGGCGCGGTATTTTTGTTGTGCTGAGCGGCATCGCCATTTTGCTCATCCTGCTGGCGCGCGGGAAACTGCATGAAAGTCTGCCCGTTGATCGGCGGAGTCAGGGCTCGGTTTTTGCTGCTTATGCTGCACTGGGGCAGGTCATCACCCACCGTGCCTTTATGGGTTTCTGCCTGACACAAGGGTTTATGATGTCGGGCATGTTCGCCTATATCGGCGCATCGCCGTTCGTGCTGCAGGAAATCTACGGTCTGTCACCCCAGGCGTTCAGCTTTTGCTTTGCCGCCAACGGTATCGGTTTAGTGATTGCCTCACAGACCAGCGCCCGCCTCTGCCCGCTTTGGGGTGAATATCGCGTCCTGAAAGGCGGCCTGATGCTGGCATTCGTGGCCTCCAGCGCGCTGCTGGCCGCCGGGTTAACGCACGCCCCGCTCCCGCTGCTGCTGGTTGCGCTGTTCTTTTCGATTGCCAGCAATGGTGTCATTGCCACCACCGCCGCCTCACTGGCGATGCAAAGTCAGGGGCAACGTGCCGGTAGCGCCTCGGCCGTCATTGGCGTGACGATGTTCACTCTGGGCGCACTTGCCGTGCCGGTAACCGGGATGGGCGGCACATCAGTAATCAGTATGACGTTGACGATATTTGGTTGCTTCATGCTGGCTATACTGACCTTTATCGTTTTGGCAAAAAAACCTCCGCTGAGGTAAAACTTGTCGGATTCAGACCAGCAAAAAGAAAACATCACCCGCTTTGGCTTGTTGTTTTCGGGGATGCGCGTTAGCTTTAAGACAGGCTTTGTATTGTGCCGGCTGGCTAAAGACTTAAGGAGATGTTGATGTCACTGCAGCAGGAAATCATTACCGCACTGGGTGTGAAACCCACTATCGATCCGCAGCAGGAAATTCGTACCAGCGTGGATTTCCTCAAAGCGTATTTAACGCGCCACAGCGGCCTGAAGGCGTTAATACTCGGTATCAGCGGCGGACAAGATTCTACCCTGACGGGCAAGCTGGCCCAGATGGCGATCACGGAGCTTCGCCAGGAAACAGGCGATAACGACTACACCTTTATCGCGGTGCGTCTGCCTTACGGCGTGCAGGCTGATGAGCAGGACTGCCAGGATGCGCTGGCCTTCATCCAGCCAGACCGCTCGCTGGTGGTCAATATTAAAGAAGCGGTGCTGGCCAGTGAGCGCGCGCTGAAAGACGCCGGCATTGTGCTGTCGGATTTCGTCCGCGGCAATGAGAAAGCCCGTGAGCGTATGAAAGCGCAGTACAGCATTGCCGGTATGACCAAAGGCGTGGTAGTGGGCACCGACCATGGCGCAGAAGCCGTCACGGGCTTCTTTACCAAGTACGGCGATGGCGGCAGCGATATTAACCCTATCTTCCGCCTCAATAAGCGCCAGGGCAAACTGCTGCTGAAAACGCTGGGTTGCCCGGAACATCTGTATCTGAAAAAACCGACCGCCGATTTAGAAGACGATCGCCCCGGTCTGCAGGATGAAGTCGCACTGGGCGTCACCTACGACATGATCGATGACTACCTTGAAGGGAAAACGATCGATCCGGACAGCGCGAGAATCATTGAAGGCTGGTATCTGAAAACCGAGCACAAACGTCGACCGCCTATCACTGTTTTCGACGATTTCTGGAAATAACGCCGCCGACCCTTGCCGCCCGGCAAGGGTTGCCTTAACTGCTGAAACCCCATGTCCGTAACGTTACCTCGCGCCACCCTGACCGGGCTGAGCGCAATTTTACTCTGAGTACCACCCTGGGTCTGTTGCGCAGCGTCAGCGAGGCTTTTGGCCCCACCGGCGGTGCCGCCCTGATCTATTCCATCACCGCCCTGCTGTTGTGCCTGACAAGAGGCCTGCCCGATCCGCGTGTCCTGCCCCGTCGCTATCTGCTGGTGGGCGGCAGCCCTGGCCTGGGCGCTTTATAACAATGTGACACGCCGTTATGCATGCGGTAGCAACGGTGTTTCACTGTTTTTTATCGTCACCGCGCTGGCGCGCTGGCTTAAATTCGCGTTCGGCACACAGCAGGAAACGATGCATGTCAGCGCAGCCGCGCTGGCGCAAGTGCTGTTCGTGGGTGCCTCTACCGCCGTGGCCTACTCTGCCTGGAACGACGGCATTCAGCAGGGAAATTTGCCCCTGCTGGCGACCGCCTCCTGTTTTACGCCCGTGCTGTCCGCCTTGCTGGCCAGCTTATGGCTGGGCCTGACACCGCCCGCCAGCTTCTGGCAAGGTGTTGCCCTGATCACCGCAGGCTCGCTGATCGGCTGGCGGGCAACATACCGGTTATGAATCTGAGGCTGGCGATCATTTAACCTGCCTGTTATGCTGTATGGACAACCAGTATAGGGAGTTCGTTTTGGCAAGACGTGCAGCAACCCACCGCCTCGAATTTGATGCGGCAGCGATTTATGAATACCCGGAACATTTGCGTGAATGGCTGGAAGGCTTGCCCAACCTGCCCGGCGTGTATACCTTTCATGGCGAAAGCGACACGCTGCCGTTATACATTGGCAAAAGCGTTAACCTGCGTTCGCGCGTCATGTCTCATTTCCGAACACCTGATGAAGCCAAAATGTTACGCCAGTCGCGACGCGTTAGCTGGATCCCCACGGCGGGCGATCTCGGCGCGTTGCTACTGGAAGCGCAGATGATTAAAACTCAGCAGCCGCTCTTCAATAAACGCCTGCGCAAAAATCGCCAGCTCTGCTCGCTGCAAATTACGCCCGAAGGGAAACCACAGGTCGTGTATGCGCGCGATGTCGATTTCAGTCAGTCGCCCAACCTGTTTGGTTTATACCGCAGTCGCTTCGCTGCCCTGGAACGGCTGAAACAACTGGCCGATGAGTATCAGCTTTGCCACGGCTTATTAGGTCTGGAAGCACTTAGCCCCAGCCGGGGCTGTTTCCGCTCAGCGTTACGCCGCTGTGCGGGTGCCTGCTGTGGCAAAGAGTCCGTGAGCGATCATCAGGACCGACTGTTGGCGGCGCTGGAAAACGTCCGCGTCTTCTGCTGGCCCTGGCAGGGGGCGGTGGCGCTGGTGGAAGAAGGGAAACAGATGACGCAGATTCATGTCATTGACCACTGGTTCTATCTGGGCTCAGTTGACTCGCTTGAAGAAGCCAGACGGCTGAAACGGGGTAAAGGCGGGTTCGACCACGATGGTTATAAGATCCTGTGCCGTCCGGTGCTGTCCGGCCAGTATCCGGTCATTCCGCTCTGAACCGCCTGCTGACGGCACAAAAGGCGGACAGATGGCGACCTGCAGCGCAACCCTGAGTTGACCGCGTGACGCGACAGAACCGCCCTTTTCCTTAACCGCTTTCCCGCTGGCGCGCGTGCATAAAAAAACCGCCGACACTGCCCACGCAACGTGGACAAGGCCGGCGGTCTCAGACCGGTTTTAGTGATTAACCCGAAGCTTATTCAGCAGGGGCCGGAGCCGCTTTGTCATGCATCGGGCGTTTTTCAGTCAGATGCTTTTCAAAATTCGCGTTGTACTGCTTTTTCTGCTCTGGCGTCAGTACGTTGTACAGTTTGTTCTGGGTTTCCATCATTGCCACCGCGTTCGCTTTGGCGTTGGCGGTCATTTTCTCCGCCTGGGCTTCGGCCTTCGCTTTGTCGAAGCTGTCAGAGGCGATAATCGCATGGTTAGCGCGACGCTCTTCGATTGACGGGCGCTGCATCTCGCCACGGCCCGCTTTCATAATTTCATGCATTTTTGTTTTTTGTTCTGGCGTCAGATTCAGTCCGCCAAACATCATGTCCATCCCACCCCGGTGCATCGGCTTGTGCATCGGTTTCTCACTGCCTGCTGGCGGTGGCGTCAGGTTATCCGCTTCGGCATGCACTACAGATGCCGCACCAAATGCCAGGGTAGAAGCCAGTAACAGAGAAGTCAGTTTACGCATAACAGTGTCCTTTTTTACTTGTTCACTTTCGTTACGACAGCGCGCTGTCGCGTCTTCGGAAACAAGCATACGACGTTGAACGTCAACTACTGCGAGTGAGCGTAAAAGCGTGAAAGCACAAAAGTCATATTTCAGCCGATCATGGAGGGAATAAGAAGAATGGCGTCAGGAATTGCAAAAGAGTATGAATAATCAGGAAATTTCGGATAAATCGTGGAGAATTGTAATGCCTTTAGCAGTAAAGCGGAAGGTCTCTTCCGCTCTTTTTTTATACTGCGCGGTGAGACCGTTCAGAGAGGTAACGCCTGAGTCTGCTCGCTCTCTTCAATCAGCATTAAACCCGCCCGCAATCCCAGCCCGACATGGGGATTGGGAAAGAGCACGTATTCCCGCGCCTGCTGGACAAAGTAGCGCGTCTCGCCATCCTCAGCTAATAACGCCCCCTGCGGAAACGCGGTAAAATTTTTCGTGTCATCCGGCATATGCAACTGAAACGCCTCACTTAAGCGCGTGATCTGCTGGCAGACCCGATAACGGCGCGGGCGACCGGCGGGCTCAGGCAATGTTTCACCATACAGCAGAGCAGCCAGGGCCTGAAACGCGGCGCTGAACTGCGACAAATCGTTTTCGCCAAACGGCCGCGCCTGCCCCAACTCCAGGGTACAGCTGGCTGCGCCAAAATGTTCGCAGCTGAAATGGGTAAAAGTGCCCCCCGGCGAACGATGAAATACCAGCGCCTCCAGGCCGGCTGCGCCCAGCCAGTGCAAAAACGCGTCCGGCCAGGGACGCGGATTATGCGGCAGTACGCCAAAGCGGGGATGGTAAGAGCCGCGCAGTGCCGTATGCATATCCAGGTGCCAGCGGGTTTCGTCACATGCCCCCCGCTGCCAGAAGTTTTCCAGCGTTTGTTCCAGCCGCAGCACCCGCCGCGCTTCATCGCCATCATCAATCTGCTGCCAGCGGCCACCAAACAGTCGGTTAATGTCACAGGTCACATAACGCTTCCCCGCGCGCAGCGCCGAAGGATTACCTAACACCACCAGCATACGCTGCTGAAGTGGTTTTTCGCCCCGGAGTAAAGGCGTGATGAGCTGATTAAGGATTTCAACCGGGGCGGTTTCATTTCCGTGAACGCCCGCAGAGAGTACCAGCGCCTGGTTAACCGGTGCCTTTGGCTCCATAAGCAAAAGACCATGGTATAACCACTGCCAGCGAAGATGCGCCGTCTCACCGCTACGCAAACGTGGCGCTTCACCCGACAGCGTTTGCTGCAAAAAGTCCTGCATCGTTTCTCCTTAAAAGCGGAAGCGGGCAACCCTGACGGCACCACCTGCTTCACTGTTGAAATGTATACACATTTCCTAAGTCTAGCAGCCTGGTCAATTCATCAAGGGCAACCCGCCCTTCTTCCAGTAATTGCGGATCGCCTAAATCGCTTTGCGTCAGCCTGTCGCGATAGTGCTTATCGACCCACCGGTTCAGCGTGGCGAACACGTGATCGTTCATCAGCACCGCCAGGTTAACGGCCCGGTGCTCCTCGGGGGTTAATACCACGCGCAACCGCAGGCAGGCGGGGCCGCCCCCGTTGTGCATACTTTCCCGCAGGTCAAACACCTGCAGGGACTGTAACGGACCGCCGCCTTCCACCTGTTCACGCAGGTATTCCCAGACGCCGGGATGCTGGCGCGACTCTTCCGGCAGCACCAACATCATGCTGCCATCCGGGCGCGTCAGCAGCTGGCTGTTAAACAGGTAGGTACTGACGGCATCCTGCACGGAGACCCGGGCTGTTGGCACTTCAAGGGCGACAAAACCCGGCACACGGTCGCGCAGTTGCGCCAGTAAATTGGGCTGATCAACAAAAGCCTGCTGATGGCAAAACAGCAGCTGCTGATTGCTCACGGCAATGACATCGTTATGGAAAACGCCCTGATCGATGACCGCCGGATTTTGCTGCGCAAAAATGACTTTTTCAGGCGAGAGCTGATGCAGGCGGGCGACCGCTTCACTGGCTTCACGGGTTTGCCGGGCCGGGTAGCGTCGGGGGGCAGTATCAGACTGGCCGTCGCGACCATAGATAAACAGTTGTACACCCGCGTCACCATAGTCGCCGCCCAGACGGTTATGGTTGGCCGCCCCTTCATCACCAAACCTGGCCACCTGCGGTAGCGCATCATGCACAACAAAATGTCGCGGATCGCGAAACAGCGCTCGCAGCAGAGCGGCCGTTTGCGGGGCTTCAATCGAACGGTGAAATTTGTTGTTGAGATTCGCGACGGTGAAATGCACCCGACGGTCAGCGCTGTCGGCTGAGGGTGATACCGTTGCCGCATTGGCCACCCACATCGCCGAGGCCGAGCTGGCGGCTGACAGTAACGCGGGGGCCGTTTTATGGGCTTTTTCCAGAACCTGCGCATCGCTGCCGCTAAAACCCAACTGACGCAGCACGGCAATGCCGGGCCGCTCATGCGGCGGGATTACGCCCTGAACAAATCCCATGTCGGCCAGCGCTTTCATTTTCAGTAAGCCCTGCTTTGCCGCCAGCCGCGGATTCGACGGCTGGTGTTGATGGCGCGTCGAGGCTTCGTTACCGAATGACAACCCCGCGTAATGGTGCGTCAGTCCGACCAGCCCATCAAAGTTGGCTTCTGTGGCTTTCATGTGCGACCTCCTTGCGGTGAAAAATCCAGGCCCGGTGACAGTGTTGCCGGAAGCGTAAGCTGCGGCGATTCCAGCGAGGCCATCGGCCAGGCACAATAGTCTGCGGCATACCAGGCGCTGACGCGATGGTTACCCGAGGCGCCAATCCCGCCAAACGGTGCCGTACTGGCAGCGCCAGTCAGCGGCTTATTCCAGTTCACAATACCGGCACGCGCTTCCAGCAACAGCTGGTCAAACTGCTCGCGGGAAGGTGAAATTAACCCGCACGACAGGCCGTAGCGCGTCTGGTTAGCCAGTTGAATCGCCTGCGGATAATCGTCGTAACGCATCACCGCCAGCAGCGGGCCAAATACTTCTTCATCCGGCAAATTGTCTACCGCGGTCACGTCAATAATGCCGGGCGTTAACAGCGCCTGTTGCCGGTTGGGCCAGCGCATTGCCAGCAGTATCTTGCCGCCCGCCGCGACGCGCTGCTGCCATTCGGCATAAATTTTTTCGGCAGCGGCGCAGGAGATCACGCTGCCCATAAAAGGTTGCGGATCGGCGTTCCAGGCGCCAGGTTGCAACCGCCCGGCCACCTCAACCAACCGTGTCAGGAAGGCATCACCAGCCGCGCCCCGTTTGACCAGTAAGCGGCGCGCGCAGGTACAACGCTGGCCTGCCGTGATAAAGGCTGACTGAATGGCGATATGCACCGCCCCGTCGATATCCGCGGGATCGTCCACGATCAGTGCATTGTTACCGCCCATTTCCAGCGCCAGCATTTTTTCAGGCTGCCCGGCAAACTGGCGATGAAGCTGATAACCGGTATGTGCGCTACCGGTAAACAGCAGGCCGTCAATGCCCTGCTCAGCCGCCAGCGCCTGGCCGGTTTCACGTCCGCCCTGCAGCAGTCCCATGACGCCATCTGGCAGGCCCGCCTCCCGCCACAGCTGTACCGTTCTCTCAGCGGTGGCTGGCGTCAGCTCGCTGGGTTTGAACACCACACAGTTACCGGCGAGCAAGGCGGGCACAATGTGACCATTCGGTAAATGGCCCGGGAAATTATACGGGCCGAATACCGCCAGCACGCCATGAGGACGATGACGCAGGGCATTTTCGCCCTGTTGCTGCTCCCCGGTGCGAGCGTGATAGGCTTTAACGGAAATCGCAATTTTGTTGATCATCGCGGTCACTTCCGTCAGCGCTTCCCAGCGCGGTTTCCCCGTTTCCTGCGCAATGCAGTCGGCCAGGGCGGTTTTATGGTTCTCGAGCTGTACCGCGAAACGTTCAACGATGGCCTGACGGGCGGCAAAAGGCTGTCTTGCCCACGCCGGAAAGGCCGACCGGGCCGCCTGGCAGGCCGCTGTAACCTGCTCCGATGAAGCCGCGCCCCCCTGCCACAGCGTGTCGCCGCTGACCGGATCCTGTTTGGAAAAGTGATCTGACTCGCCAGCGAGCCACTGTCCATTAATCAGGTGCGTCATGCCTTTTTCTCCTCACTACACAGCGTCACTACGCGCAGGCTGTCACCCGGCTGGCACTGCAACGCCTGTAACTGTTCGTCATTAAGCTGAATATGTTCAGCGCTCGGATCGACCGGTATGAGTGCGACACGAAACCGGTGATAATCGGTGTTGGCGACCAGACAAAGTGGCGCATCCTGCCGGGCCTCGCCTTTTCGTGCCGTCAGTAACCTGCTGTCCCGCACGGCGCGGATGTCATCAATGTCACATTCCAGCGTCGGCCCGCCATCAAAGATGTCAATATACTGGCGGTAGCGGAAACCCTCCGCCTCCAGTACCGCACGTGCGGGCGCGGTTTTAGGATGGACCTGACCAATGACGGCCTGCGCTTCCGGGGTTAAATAGTGCAGATAAAGCGGGTGCTTGGGCATGAGTTCCGCAATAAACGTTTTCTGCCCGGTACCGCTCAGAAAATCGGCTTTGCGAAATTCCATCGAGAAAAAGTGAATGCCCACGCTGTCCCAAAACGGGGAATACCCCTGTTCATCGCTGACGCCGCGCATTTCGGCAACCACCCGCGCCATAAAGCAGTCGCGAAAGTTCGCCATAAACAGAAAACGGGACTTCGATAACAGATAACCGTTTTTACCGTCACGATAGTCGGGATCCAGAAACAGCGTGCAGAGTTCGCTACTGCCTGTATGGTCATTGCTTAATGACAGTGTCGGCAACGTGGCGTACACGTTCAGCTCTTTTGAGGCATGCACCTGTGTGCCGACCCGAAAGTTGTACCAGGGTTCCTGTAGACCTACAGCCACCTCAATGGCGCAGATCCCCACCGCGCGATTGTCCTGGCTGTCAGCCAGCACAAACACATAGCCCTGTTCAGCACGCGGCAGCATGCCCTGCCAGGTATGCAGCGAGCGTTCGATTCGGGCCTGTAGCGTGGCGCTGTCAACCGGCAGGGAGGTCAGTCCGCCGCCTGTTTTTGCCGCCAGTGCCATCAGCTGACTCAGATCATCCCGCTCGACCGGACGAATCACCATCATGATGCCTGGCCCTTAAACAGCTGTTCACAGGCCTGGGCAAAGCGCGCCATACCGGTCTTTACTTCCTGTTCGCTGATATTCAGCGCCGGCGCGAAACGCACCACGTTAGCCCCGGCGATCAGTACCATAACGCCCTGGTCAGCAGCGGCGAGGTTGATCTGTTTGGCTTTCCCCGCAAAGTCGTCGTTCAGTACGGCCCCAATTAATAACCCTAACCCGCGCACCGTTTTAAACAGATGCAGACGTTGATTGAGGTCATTCAGCGCCGCCACAATCCAGTCATGACGCATCCTCACGCCGTCCATCACTTCAGGCCGGTTAATCAGTTCCATGACTTTCCCTGCCACCGCGCTCGCCAGGGGATTACCGCCATAGGTTGTGCCATGCGTGCCCACGCCCATCACCTGCGCCAGGTCTTCACGCGTTAACATGGCGCCGATGGGAAACCCACCGCCCAGCGCCTTGGCACTGGTCAGGACATCCGGCGTCACGCCATAGTGCATATAGGCGTACAGCGAGCCGGTCCGGCCAACGCCGCTCTGCACTTCATCGAAAATCAGCAAGGCCTGATGTTTATCGCACAGTTCACGCAGGCTGCGCAGAAACGCGGGCTCTGCCGGAACAACACCGCCTTCTCCCTGAACAGGTTCGACAATGACGGCACAGGTCTGATCGGAAATCAGTGCGGCAGCAGACGCAAGATCGTTAAATTCCGCGTGCTGAATATCTGCCGGAAGTGGCGCAAAATCTTTTGAATAGGCAGGCTGCCCTCCCGCAGAAACGGTAAACAGCGTGCGGCCATGAAAGGCATTTTTAAATGCGACGATGCCGCTTTTATGGTTACCAAACCGGTCATGTGCCACTTTTCGGGCCAGCTTCAGCGCCGCTTCGTTTGCCTCTGCCCCGGAGTTGCAAAAGAACACACGGTCAGCAAAGGTGGCATCGATCAGGTGTTTCGCCAGACGTAAAACGGGTTCATTGGTGTATCCATTGCCTGTATGCCACAGACGTGAAGCCTGCTCCTGAAGCGCCTGCTGAAGCGCGGGATGCGCATGGCCCAGCGCATTAACGGCGATACCGCCGGCGAAATCGATATAGTCTTTTCCCTGCTGATCCCAGACGGTTGAGCCCTCTGCGCGGACCGGTACAAAACTGGCGGGTGCATAAACCGGCATCATCCAGTGATCAAAATCATGACGCGAAACCTGCAGTGGCATAGTCCTTCTCCTGTACCCCAGGGGTAATCTGTTTGTTTGTTAAATGTTAAGAATGTAAAGACTCGTCCTACGATAGATTGCAGATAGCGTGCCAGCCAAGGACTAAAATGCATAAAATGGAGCGCATAACCAATTATCAATAACTTACGATCAGCATCTATTCACTTAAAATGCATAAATAGTGAATAATAGTCTGAGTGAGACGGGATAGTAGCGTTTTTTAAAGCGGAATTGGCTTTGTTGAATAAATGGATTTTATGCTGTGGTACTATGAAAACGGTTGTTTCAGATAACATAAAATCAATGCATTACATGCTTGCGTATGACGGTGTTCTGTCTGGCATCAGCGTTTTCTACCAAAACAGTGCAGACAAAACAGAATGATTACCTATTATTCAACAAAGCCAAGGCAAGGTTAACGTTTCGCATTATTTTTCAGATGATCCGTCAAATAATGGCGATCTCACTTCCTATGCCCGCATCGGTTTTAAAGGCGAAACCGCCATCACCGATCAACTCACTGGCTATGGTTTCTGGCAGTACCAGTTCAGCGTCAAAAACTCTGAAGGTGCAGATGCCAACACCGGTAACAAAACCCGCCTGGGTTATGCCGGGCTGAAATATGGCGAACTGGGTTCACTGGACTACGGCCGTAACTACGGTCTGGTTTATGACGCATTAAGCTACACCGATATGTTGCCGGTATGGGGTGGAGACTCTGCCTATAACGACGCCTTCCTGACTGCTCGCTCAGGTGGTGTACTGACCTGGCGCAATAAAGACTTCTTTGGTCTGGTGAAGGGCTGGAACATTGCGGCACAGTACGAAGGTAAGAACGATCGTACCTCGACCAACAATGCCGGTCTGCAGGTGAGCCGTGCGAATGGCGATGGCTTTGCTTTATCTACCTCATATGACTTTGATTTTGGTTTGAGTTTTGCTGGCGCTTACTCAAGCCTGCAACGTACTCAGGCACAAAACGCAGCGACTTTTGGTCGCGGTGACAAAGGACAGGTATGGGCAACATCTGTTAAGTATGATGCTAACCAGATTTACCTGGCAGCAATGTACGGTGAAACGCTTAACGCCACACCGATGCCTTCCAGTGCGACCGGTTTCGCTAACAAAGCACGGAACATGGAATTTGTTGCGCAATACCAGTTCCTGAATGGCTTACGCCCTTCATTAAGCTACGTCACCTCAAAAGGCAAAGACATTGAAGGCATCGGTGATGCCGATCTGTATAAATATTCTTCTGTGGGTGCAACTTACTACTTCAATAAAAACATGTCGGTGTACGGCGAATACCGTATTAACCTGCTGAAGAAAAATAATCCGCTGGGTCTGGCAACAGATGACATTACAGCGGTAGGTCTGGTCTACCAGTTCTAAGCGTTACCCCCTCATTGTTAAACGGCCCGGCCTGTGTCTGACGGGCCGTTTCTCTTTACCCCGTCCTCTCAGCTCAGGCGATAGTGACAGTCCGGCTGCATCGGTTGGGGCAGATCCTTCTCTCCCGACATTTCCCGCAAATTGATTTCTATGTTGATGCAGATAGCATCCATCGGCAGATGGTTATTCTTATAGCCGAACGGCATTTCCAGCTCTTCCGCCAGCGTATCGAGTGACAAAAAGGTGTAGGAAATAAACATCGACACCAGCGGCGTCATCGCATGCAGGTCCGGCGCCAGTGCAAACGGCAGCAACGCACAAAACAGATAAACGGTACGCCGTAGCAGCAAGTCATAGACAAACGGCACCGGCATGCTGGCCAGCCGTTCACATCCTCCCAGCACTGCCGCAATCTGGTTGAGGTTGTTGTCAATCGTGCTCCAGACAATATCGCTGATTACCCCTATTTGTCGCTGCTTTGCCAGCCACTGCGACAATTGCAAATGCAGCATATTTGCCGCCGAGTGCTGGCCCAGCAGCACCTCGGCCTCGCTGCCCAGCAGGCGCGTCAGGTCGTCACGTGCATCCGTATGACGGAGTTGATGTTTCAGACTGGCACAGAATGCCAGCAGCATGGCCTGCACCCGCTCCGCATCTGCCGGACAGAAGGCAATAACCTGACGCAAAATATTACGGCAGGCAATCAGCAACGCCCCCAGTAACAGGCGGGCCTCGCTGAATCGCGCATAGCAAACGCTGTTACGGAAACCCAGAAAGATAGCGATGGAGACGCCAAACAGGCTGAACGGCGCCAGCGTGAGCTTAATGCCCAGGGTTTCATACCAGTCCAGCAACGCCAGGGCGAGCAGCGACATTAACAGGTTAAGAAACAGGCGGAACAGGATATCGGGCAGAACAGAGCCATGCCAGGCAAACAGGCGGATAAACCAATGGTTGGGGGGTCGAAGAATCATGGTGTGCAGATGAATGGATATTTTTGCCGATTCTGCGAGTGTGCGTGTGCTTTTACCAGTGAAAAAATGTGACAAAAATCACATTTTATTGTGACGTTAGTCGCTGAAGCTCAGCGGATCGGTAACCGGCGAGCGCGCCTCCGCCTGTTCCGCGGGCGGCTCATCCAGCGACAACGGCGGCTGGACCCTGAGGGTGATCCAGTTGGACGTGACGCGCTGTTGTTTACTGTCTTCGACCGTAACCGACAGATGGTAAGTATTGCTGGCCCCTGGCGTGTTGTCCCACGGCGGCACAATCACGCTCCACCCGTCCGTTGCACTGTTGTTCGGGGGAGCAGTCAGACTCAGCGCCGCCGTGTCGCCCTGCCAGCTCAGCCCCTTAATCGCATGACTGGCGCGTACCTGCAGCTTAAGTGGAACGCTCTCGCCCGGATTAAGCTGCCATGGCGGCGTCGCCAGAAACACGGAGAGGGTTTTGCGCTGCCGGTAAGCCATTACCGGCGTTTGGCTGCGCGTGACGGTATCGTAGCGACTGCCACGCAACGAAAGCATCTCGGCGACGTTACTGGCATCCAGCTGGCGGCTTAAAGCCACGCCAAAACGATAATTCAGTTTCAGCCCAACCTGATCCTGGGTCTCGCCGGCACTGCTGGTTTTGTGGCTGGCCGTGAAGGTCACCAGCGGCACGGGCGTGTAAGACAGCCCGAGCGAGAGTGCCGCCGGATTGTGGTAGCGATTACCGCTGTTAAACAGATCAACCTTTTCACCCAGATACTGCTGATAACTGAATGACACGCCCAGTTGACGGTAAAAAGGAAGATAGCTTTGAGTGGTGATGTCGTAACCTTCGGCCATGCGGTATTGCTGGCTGCTGTCACGATTGCGCCATCCTGAAAGCGGATGATAGTAATTAGCGGAGAGCCGCAGGTTGTTGCTCCAGGCTTCCGTTCCCACCGATGCGCGCTGGAGGCCGCTGCGAAAACTGCGATCGATAAAACTGTTGTAGCCTAACAGCCAGTTGCCCAGATCCCAGCGCTGGCCCAGTCCCGCATTACCGACCACCCCTTCCACCGTATCGTGCAGACCAAGCTGACTAAACGTCAGATAGCGGTTTTCATCGGCCAGCGGACTAAACAGATTACCGCCGGTCCCGTCAAAATTGCCGTCCATGTCGACTTTCAGGTCGAATTCTGCGTTGCCGTAGGGAGAGAGCAGCGACTGCCCTTCCGTTTCCACCCGCGTCGCAACTTCGTCACGCAGATGATTAAACGCCCACTGCCCGGCCTGCTGACCAAAGGTCACATCGCTGCTGCTTTCACTGGCTTCTGCAATGCTTTTCGCCGCCTTCGCCAGTTTTCACTCCACTGATGATCCTCCTCGACATGCCCCAGCGACGGAAGATCGTCAAGCGACTGCCGGAAACGAGCAGGATCGCCAAACGGGGTGGCAGGAATCTGACTGTCGGCTTGCAGCGCACAAACAGGGGCGGCGGCGATGGCCGTCATGACAGTCAACGCGAGGAGAACAGGTCTGTAAATCACATCATCGGGTCCGGGCATAAACATTATCAGGTGGTTTCTCAACGAGAATGACAAAACCAGCGCAGACTATTTTAGCATAATGTGACCCAGATTAATGATTTGAAGCGATATTTGTGCTCAGCGAGGCGGCAAACCCCGCATGAAACGGGGTTAAGATAACCCTTCACCGACGTAACGCGCCGGGGAAAAGATCAGGAGAAAATCAATCCGCCGTCCACATTGATCGTTTGCCCGGTAATATAGCGCGCATCATCCGAGGCCAAAAACGCCACCAGCCCGGCCACATCCTGCGGCTGTCCGGCGCGCTTCAACGGAATTGTGTCGACCCACTCCGCCATCAGCTCGCCTTTGCCATAGGTTTTCTTATCGCTGCTGAGAATGGCCCCCCAGGCCCGATCGTTGTAATCCCACATTTCACTTTCAATAATGCCCGGGCAAAACGCATTCACGGTAATGTTCCAGCGCGCCAGTTCCAGTGCCAGACTTTGTGTAATACCGATTACCCCCATTTTACTGGCGGCGTAATGCGGCGTGTAGATAAAGCCTTTGCGTCCCTGGCCGGAGGACGTATTGATCAGGCTGCCGCCGTTTTGCTGCACCATGTATTTGGCCGCCTCACGACAGCACAGCCAGACACCGGTGGTATTGACGGCGAGCACACGATCGAAATCGCTTTTCGGCAGCGCATCAATGGTGATAATCCCTGCGTTTTGAATCGACACGTCAATGCCGCCAAAACGTTCTGCGGCCTGCCGGTACAGGCGTTGTACCTGCGCTTCATCCGTGACATCCGCCTGCAGGGCCAGGATAGCGGCCCCGGTGGCGCGAAGACTGTCGGCCGTGGCAAATACCCGATCAGCATTGGAGACCATCACAAGGTTTGCGCCGTCCTGGGCAAAGCGGGCGGCGATGCCGGCACCAATCCCGCGGCAGGCGCCGGTGATCACCACGGTTTTTCCACTAAAATTGCGGTTCATGCTGCTCCCCTGTTATCCATGACTGATATCAGCCCGTGGCGTGACCGGCTGCTTTTTTTCATGACGACGCAGCAGTATCACTTTGCTCTGCAGGCGCTGCTGGAACTGGTCAATCACCACGGCGGTCACTATCACCACGCCCTTGATCACCATTTGCCAGAAATCACTGACGCCCATCATGACCATGCCGTCAGCCAGAAAGACGATAACAAAGGCCCCGATGATTGAGCCGGAGAGACGACCGCGCCCCCCCGCCAGCGCGGTACCGCCCAGCACCGTGGCACCGATAGCATCCATTTCAAACATATTGCCGGTCATCGGATGCGCAGTCTGTAACTGGGAGGCAACGATCAGGCCGACCAGTGCGGCACACAGGCCCGAAAAGGCATAGACGAATACTTTCACTTTGATAATCGGCACACCGGCCAGCCTTGCGGCCGGTTCATTGCCGCCCGTCGCATAGATGTAGCGACCAAGCGGCGTTTTACGGGTGAGATAAAGGCCAAGCAGCAGGAAGCCGATCATCAGCCAGATCGGAATGTACACGCCCAGGAAGGTGCCCGATCCTAACCACGCGAAGCCGGTGTTGCCTAACGCAGGCAGGCCCACCAGGTTGGCATAGGTCGCGCCATCGTTAAACAGCAGCGCCGCGCCGCGGGCGACATACATCACGCCCAGGGTACAGATGAAGGGGGCGACGCCCAACCGGGTAATCATCGCCCCGTTAAGCATGCCCACCAGCACACCAAACAGCGCTACCACCAGAATCACCTCCGGCACGTTCAGGAAGAGCCGGTTCCCGTCCCATAACGGGATGCCTGCGGTCAGCAACGCCCCCGCGACCATACCGCAGATACCGGCAACCGCGCCCACCGAGAGATCAATGCCGCCGGTCAGGATCACCAGCGTCATGCCAATCGCCAGCAGGCCGGTAATCGCCACATGCTGCGTCATGATCAGTACGTTAGAGGGCGTCAGAAAATTCGGCACCATGACGCTAAAGAAACCGACGACGATCAGTAAGGCAATAAAGGTACGCGCCTTGAGCATATACATATAAAGCAGATATTTTTGGTTCATGGAGTTCTCCGTCACCTCAGGCTTGCGGGGTTGACGCGCTAATCAGTTTTTCGCGCGTGGCATCCGCGCGGGGAAGATCAGCAGTAATACGGCCGTCGGCCATCACCAGAATGGTAAGCGTCACATTTAAACCGTCTGTGCAGCGGGCTCCGGTTCCGGGAAAATAGTGTCCATCATTTTTTAATGGACACTATCGCGTGAAACACCGGACATGGCTCCTTGAGGCGCTTCGCCTCCATT
>NZ_VZPF01000070.1 GCF_008801695.1 Pantoea stewartii subsp. stewartii | reverse complement strand
AGTGGAACGAGAGGTTGAGATTTAGAACGTTTTTTATGCGATTTGGAAACTATTTTGCACTCTCAAACTCCGTCCAAGTTGTGCAAAATAGTTTCCAAAACAGTGCAAAATATTTTGCCGCGCTACACCCGGCTGGTTAATCCGCGCACGGTGCATGAGGTGGATCCGCAGGTTAACCCCAGCGCGCTGGCCAGCGTCGCTATTGCCAACCCTGGTGAGGGCTGGGTAAGCCTGCCGCATCTGGCCGCAAAACTGGTTGAGGATTTCAAAGCCGCAGGCGGCGAAGTGATTGAACAGGCAGGCAAAGCCAGTGTGCTGACCGCAGGAGGGCGGGCCACAGGCATTCGCAGCGCGAAACGGGGCGACATCATGGCCGATCGGGTGCTTGTCGCCTGTGGTTCCTGGACGCCCGATGTCGTTGCGCCGCTTGGTGTACGCATTCCCAACGGGTCGCCGGTGTCCATGCTGGTTACCACTACCGCACAGGAACGCGATCTTAACGTGGTATTAAATACGCCCCGCGCGGCGATACGTCCCAACCCTGGCCGTACGCTGGCGGTCGATCATGACTGGTATGAAGAGGATATCGTTGCGCATGCTGATGGTCAGTACAGCATCGATCATGCCGTTATTCGCCAGTTAATGGCGGATGCGGGTCACCTGCTTGGCGACGGCGCACCACTGGAAGCAGACAGCTGGAAAATTGGCCTGAAACCCGTGCCGGGGGATGGTGAACCGGTTGTCGGGGAGCTGAAAAAAGTCCCCGGTTGCTTTGTGGCCTTTACCCATTCGGGCGCGACGCTGGCACTGATTCTGGGCGAATTGCTGACGGAGGAGATCCTCAACGATGTCCGGCATCCCATGCTCGCGACCTTCCGGCCGGAACGATTTAACTAAGCCCGCCCCCGCGCCGTCGCCCGACGGCGCGGGAACCGTCTGCGACATGGTTATGCGCTGGGGCATCTTTGCCCCCTTTCTCCCGCCACCTGACGCGGCTTTCAGCGTCACCGCCCCCTTCAGACTCCGTGACGACCGGTATAACGTTGTTCCCCGTGTGACACCGTCACGACGCGCTGGATTCGGAGCAATCTGAACGGGCCACGTGGCGCGCGCTGTGCGTGGCGGTACGCCGGGCGAGTCCTGTTTGCCCTGCCCGTTGACCGCCAGCACAGTTAAGCATGCTTTGTTCTGTCATCTACACTTAGCCATTCATTCCCGGCAACCCTGAGCGGTTTGCCCATGCAAAGGACGACTTTATGACTGAACAATCGACAACAAATCACGCCTGGCTTTTGGCTTCACGCCCCAAGGGTGAACCAACGGAAGACAACTTCCGTTATGTTGCGCAGCCGACACCTGAAATCAAAGATGGCGAGATCTTACTGCGTACGATTTATCTGTCACTCGACCCTTATATGCGCGGACGTATGGATGAAGGGAAATCTTACGCGCCACCGGCAGAGCTGGATAAGCCGATGGTTGGCGGCACGGTTTGTCAGGTCGCCGAATCCAAAAACAGTGAATTTAAAGCGGGTGACTGGGTGCTTTGCCAGAGCGGCTGGCAGGAATATGCCGTGTCTGATGGTAAAGACGTTGCCCGTCTGAATAGCGACCTCCCGCATCCCTCCTGGGCGCTGGGAATTCTCGGCATGCCCGGATTTACGGCCTATATGGGATTAATGGATATCGGTCAGCCGAAAGAAGGCGAAACCCTGGTTGTCGCGGCGGCAACCGGTCCGGTGGGCGCGACCGTGGGCCAGTTAGGAAAAATGAAAGGCTGTCGCGTGGTAGGTGTCGCGGGTGGTGAAGAAAAATGCCGTCATGCGGTCGAAAATCTGGGCTTTGATGCCTGTATCGATCACCACAGCCAGGACTTTGAAGAGCAGCTCAAAAATGCCTGCCCGGATGGCATTGATATCTATTTTGAAAACGTGGGCGGTAAGGTGTTCGATGCGGTCTTCCCGCTGCTGAACCCGGCGGCGCGGGTGCCGGTTTGCGGACTGTTTTCTGCCTACAGCCAAAAAGAGCTGCCGCCAGGCCCTGACCGTACCTCACGCATCATGGCCGGTATTCTGACCCGGCGCATTCGCATGCAGGGCTTTATCATTTTCCAGGATTACGGCCATCGCTATCCTGAGTTTTTGAAAGCCATGACGCCGCTGGTAGCGAGTAAGAAGATCCACTATCGCGAGCACATGATTGACGGTCTGGAGAACACACCCAAAGCGTTTATCGATATGCTTAACGGTAAAAACTTCGGTAAAACCGTCGTGAAAGTGGCCTCGTAACCCCACCTGTCACTTAAAAATGCAACGTCACTGACGTTGCATTTTTTTATCTGCCGGACGGTAAAACAGTTATTGCCGCCTTCAATGCCTGCGGCAGAGCACGACCGACAGCGAGCTGTCTGACCCAGTACCGGCCAAAACGTCCCCCTACGTACCCACCAGCCTCACCTCACGGGCAACACGCCGCCCACGCATCGCCCGGAAAGGGAGAGATCTCCTGCATCGCGGCCTGATGAACTTGCGACAACACCTGATGGCGGAATGATTAAAAAACATTCACCATCCCGGCGGGTTTGTCAGGTCTGGGGCGTGAAAAGCCCTGCCTGCCTGGGTCAGAGGCGAACAGGAAGATAAACAGATCGTCATATAAAGAGTGAACGATTCACCGTTGCGCTTCTCAGTTTTACGCTACGCTTACTCCATGCAATACCCGTATAAACATGGAGACTAATTGAATGAGTCACGATGCGCATAAACCCACCACCACCGACGCAGGCATTCCGGTTGCCAGCGATGAGCACTCGTTGTCGGTAGGACCGGACGGCCCGCTGGTACTGCACGATCACTATCTGATTGAGCAGATGGCGAACTTTAACCGTGAACGTATTCCTGAACGGCAGCCACATGCAAAAGGGAGCGGTGCCTTTGGCTTTTTTGAGGTGACTGAAGATGTCAGTCGCTACACCAAAGCCAACGTTTTTCAGCCCGGCACGAAAACGGATGTGCTGATGCGCTTCTCAACCGTAGCCGGTGAGCGCGGCAGCCCGGATACCTGGCGCGATCCACGCGGTTTTTCCATCAAGTTTTATACCCGCGAAGGCAATTACGACCTGGTGGGCAACAATACGCCGGTGTTTTTTATTCGCGACCCGATGAAGTTTCAGCATTTTATTCGCTCGCAAAAACGCCGTGCGGACAACAATCTGCGTGACAACGATATGCAGTGGGATTTCTGGACGCTGTCACCGGAATCGTCGCACCAGGTCACGTGGCTGATGGGCGATCGCGGTATTCCCAAAAGCTGGCGTCATATGAACGGCTACTCCAGTCACACCTATATGTGGGTAAACGCACAGGGCGAGAAGTTCTGGGTGAAATACCACTTCCATACCGATCAGGGCATTGAAAACCTGACGCAGCAGGAAGCCGATAAGCTGGCAGGTGAGGACGGCGATTACCATACGCGCGATCTTTTCATGTCCATTAAAAACGGCCACTTTCCGAGCTGGACGCTCTATATGCAGATCATGCCCTTTGCGGAGGCAGATGAATACCGCTACAACCCGTTCGATCTCACCAAGGTCTGGCCGCACAGCGATTACCCGTTGATCAAGGTTGGAAAACTTACGCTGAACCGCAATCCTACCGACAACCATGCGCAGATTGAACAGGCTGCCTTTGAGCCTAACAATCTGGTGCCCGGTATTGGTCTGAGCCCGGATAAGATGCTGCTCGGGCGCGTCTTTGCCTATGCGGATGCCCACCGCGCCCGACTCGGGGTAAATTACAAGCAGATTCCGGTTAACGCCCCGCAGTCGCCGGTCAACAGCTACAGCAAAGACGGCGCGATGCGCATTAACCCGGTATCCGACCCGGTTTATGCGCCCAACAGCAAAGGCGGCCCGGTTGCCGATGGTGAACGTTATCCAACCGACTCGGTCTGGTCTGCCAGCGGCGATATGGTACGGGCACCCTATTCTCTGCGCCGTGACGACGACGACGTAGGCCAGGCGAATACGTTGATCAATAAGGTGATGGATGACGCCGCGCGTGACCGGCTGGTCAACAACGTTACAGGTCTTCTGTTAAACGGCGTGGAAGAGCCAGTGCTGTCGCGGGCTTTTGCGTACTGGCGCAATATCGACAAAACCATTGGTGACCGCATCGCCACGGCCGTGCTGGACGCGCGGGCTAAACGCTAAACCGCCCTGCCAAACGGTGGCATCCGCCACCGTTTTATCCCCGTCGCATTCAGCCATGCTTTGCACAAAACTGCTCAATATCCTCTGACTGAAAATCGGCAAGGTTTGCCATGATCTTTTCCCGTGTCCAGTTCCACCAGGCGATGTGTTGTAAGCGCGTGGCAATCGCCGGATGGAAGCGAACCCGAATCGGTTTGGCGGGCACGCCACCGACCACGGTATAGGCTGCAACGTCTTTCGTCACCACCGCGCCCGCCGCCAGCACCGCCCCGTCGCCCACCGTGACGCCGGGCAGTACGATCACGCCATGACCGATCCAGACGTCATTGCCAATGATCACTCTGTCTTCTCGCCGGGCGGTGAAAAAACCGTGGTCGCGCGTGGCGGTCGCGTCGTAATACTCCGGACAATAGGTAAAGCGGTGTTGTGACGCGCGATTCATCGGGTGATTCGGCGCGCCAATCCGGACCTGATTAGCGATCGCGGTGAAACGGCCAATCTCACTGTCGGCAATGCAACAATGTTCACCTACATAGGAGAAATCGCCCAGGGTGCTGTATTCCAGATAGCTGTGAGCCAGAATTTCACACTGCGCGCCAATCTGCGTTTCACGCATGCGTACGCTGGCATCGATTTCGGTTTGCTGAAGTTTGGCGGGTTTTACCGCGGCAAGTGACATGTAAACGCTCCCGGCTCTGGTCTGAGGTCTGGATAAGTGATGCCCGTAAGGCGCCTGACTGCCGCGCCACTGTAGCCGGATAACATGACAGACAATTGACAACGAAAAAGGCGGAGTGGTTAGCTCCGCCTTGGTCAAAGTTCCGGTTATTTTGCATGACCGGTCAGTTGCAAAAGGGCAACGATGATCTGCAAGATGACCCGGATAATCTCCAGAATCAGCTTAGTCAGTTCCATCACTTTCCTTCTCCTGCTTAGGGAGCGCGCTGTTCAGCAGCCGGGACTCTGACATTACCCGCCGACTGCCTGAGCACAACGTTGTGGAGAGGGCTGAGCGGCACTCATGGTTTAAGCCACAGGCCAGCACCACCTGGGACCTGCCGGGATTTACATAACCGTGCTCCCCTGGAAGCAATCAGTTAACCACGGTGCGATGCCCGACGCTCAACACATGTATAAATATACAGTATTTTGGCCAAACTTGAAGTCTTCGCTGTCACTCTTTACACTCAACCTGTGGAGAGTGCTGAGCACCTCGTTTGTCCTCCGGTTACCCGCCGCAGGACGAACAAAAGAAAAAAGGATTTGGCGTTATGCCAAATCCTTTTTTTATGCCTGCGCAGTCGCAATTACTTCGCTGAACTGACGCGCCAGATCGCATCACCTGCATCATCGGCGATAATTAACCCGCCCTGCTTATCGCTGGCCAGGCCCACCGGTAAGCCGTGCACTTCTTTTTCATCCTCAGTCAAAAAGCCGGACACCACGGTTTGCGGTTGCCCCACCGGTTTCCCGTTTTCGAATTTCACCCAGATGACCTTGTAGCCGTTCAGTGGCTTACGGTTCCAGCTCCCGTGTTCGCTGATAAAGGCACCGCCCCGGTACTGCGGCATATTCTCTGCACCATAAAACAACAGGCCCAGTGGGGCGACATGCGAGCTCAGAGCGTAATCAGGCTTGATGGCTGTTTTGACCAGATCCGGTCGCTGCGGCTGAGCGCGTACATCAACGTGTTGACCAAAATAGCTGTAGGGCCAGCCATAGAAGCCCTTCTCTTTAACAGACGTCAGGTAGTCGGGCACCAGATCCGAGCCAATTTCGTCACGCTCGTTGACGACCGCCCACAACTGCTTCGTCTGCGGCTCCCAGTCGAGCCCCGTCGGGTTACGCAAGCCGCTAGCATAAATGCGGCTGGCACCGCTGGCGGCATCGACCTCCAGCACGGCGGCACGGCGGTATTCCGCACCAATACCGTTTTCGGTGATATTACTGTTCGACCCGACGCCGACGTACAGTTTGCTGCCATCAGGACTGGCTAACAGCGCTTTTGTCCAGTGGTGGTTAATGGGCCCGCCGGGTAATTCGGTCACCTCTTCCGGCGCGGTGCGAATCTCGGTTTGTCCTTCGCTGTAGGGAAATTTCACCAGACTGTCTGCATTTGCCACATACAGGGTATTCCCGACCAGTTGCATGCCAAACGGCGCGGTCAGATTCTCGATAAAGCGGTGTTGCTCCCACTTGCCATTCACATTACGCAACAGGGTGATGCGGTTACCGCCTTTGCCCCCTTTGCCTGAGGCATTTTTTACCAGACCCGTAATCAGCTCTTTCGGCTTGGTCGTGGGTTTAGGTGTGCCGTTGGATTCCGCGACCAAAATATCGTTGTTCGGCAGCACGTAGACCTGACGTGGATGCTGAAGCTTATCGGCAATCTTCTCTATCTTCAGCCCCTCGGCGACCTTAGGCATTTCGCCGTTCTTCCACGGAACACCTTTGGGCACCTGCATCGGCGGTACCATAAAATTTTTGGCTTCCGGCAGCTCAGGATTCGCACCAATCTGTTTTTCAGGCGCGACCGACGCACCGTTATCACACCCGGCTAACAGGGCCGTCAGCGCCAACGCTATCAGGGAATATTGTGGCATTTTCATTGGGGCTTCTCCTTAAGCGATGCGTTGACGAAGGGCAAGTTGCACATTCGCCAGCAGTAGCAGTATCACCACCAGCGTTGAGAGAATCACCGCCGTGGGCACCACGGCGTACGCATCACGGCTGTGAATAAAGGCATTGGCGATAGCCAGCAGGATAGCCACCAGCGAGATCCAGAAATGGGTTTTCTCTGGCGCGCTGCTGCCGCGGAACAGATAAATAAGACTAATTACTCGTGGCAGAACAGCAATGACCAGACCTATTGCGATTAACCAACTGGCACTGACAGACCAGAAGATGACAGTCGTCTTCATATAGACGATATCGAACAGCCAGGCCGCTACAAAAAAGCCCACCGGTAGAGGTTCGAGGAGAGCGTAAAGCGTCACGGCGATGGCCGATCGTCCAGAGGTGTTGCGCATGATTTTCTCCATTTTCAATAGTTATACAGCCCAGGCACAACGTATTACCTTCCCATTACGTTGTTAACCTGCCTGTAAAATATTAGTAAACCTGAAGAAAAATGATGGTTTTAATTCACCTTTGCAGGCGATGACGGGTAAAGCGGTGTCGTCAGGCCTGATGCGACAGGAACCGGCCTGGATAATCGGCGCGAATGGGCTGTTGCGTCGCATAGCGGCCAAACAGCCTGTAGCGGTTCAGCGCAATGGCGTCGTAAAAAAGGTTACTGAGGCGTTTCGGCAACCAGCGCAGCACGCTCATGATGCGCCACGGCAGCGGCAACTGTTGAAAAACGCGAAAAATAGCCTGCGCCCGAAGCCAGTGCTGTTCATCCCGAATGTAGACGATCGTGCTGATATTGTCGTCAGGCAGGCCGGCCCATCTCAGTAGTGCTTTGCCCTCCTCACTCTGGACGGAAGCAAAACGGACCTGCCGCGCCAGCCGGTGGCGCAACAGGAAACGCACCCATCCTGTACAAAGTTTGCATACACCATCATAAAGCACGACGCTCTCGCCCGTTTGCAGATAAGGGGGCTGTGACATGGGGCGGCTCCTCTGTTTCATCCTCAACAGACGCAGTATAGTCCTTCTTTCCCGTATGCTGAGCCAGCCACTGACAAACCGCCGCTTCATCGATGGCCCTGGCATTAACCCGCAGCAGCGGCCCCAGTGCCATGGGTTGTGCTTCTTCCGCCAGACGACGCAGTTCCGGAAGATACTCCGCGCCGGGGTGACCCGGCATGCGTTGCGCCAGGCGAGCCTGGTAACGCGCCACCGCCTCATCGGGTGAGATCTGCATCCAGATCTCCAGCACCTCATCCACGCCCGCTCGCTGCAAACCCTGCTCCAGCACGCTTTTCGACTGAAACCCAAACCAGGCATCAATCAGAAAAACCGTGTTCACCGGTGACTGGCCCACAATATTCCAGATCGCCTGGTAAGCCGCACAGCCGAGCTGTCGGTTACGCTGACGATCGACCGGGGCGAAGCTGGACATGAAGGGCTCCTTAATGCTGTCCAGCGTTAATATCGGTAAGGTGAAACGCCCGGACAGCATCCGGGTCAGCGTACTTTTGCCCGAGGCGGGAATTCCGTTAACCAGTACTACTCGCTTACTTTCCGCCTGTCTGGTCATAAGATCTCCATGACGTCCGCCACGCTACTGGCCTGGCGTAGTTTGACCAGCGTCGCGTCATCGTCAAGCAGCGAGACAATCGCGCGAATGCCCTCTTCAATGTGGGCATTACTGTTACGGGCACCGAACATGATGACGATATCGGCCTTTTCACTGCCCTCAAACGAGATCGGTTCTGCCAGCACAATCAGACTAAAACAGTCGCGAATAACGCCTGTTTCCGGGCGAGCATGGGGAATGGCGATACCTTCTTCAAACACATAATAGGCACCGTGCGTGAGCGTGTTATCAATGACAGCCTGAGGATACGAGGCCCGAATATAGCCGCCCGCCACCAGCGGTTTGGCCGCCATGGCGATCACCTGTTGCCAGTCGCTGGCCGCAACCCCGACCTGAATGGCATTGGCTTCCTGTAATAACTGTTTAATGGTCATTACTGCTCCTTCTTTGTTGAATAATAGGTAATCATTCTGTTTTGTCTGCACTTTTTTGGTAGAAAACGCTGATGCCAGACAGAACACCGTCATACGCAAGCATGTAATGCATTGATTTTATGTTATCTGAAACAACCGTTTTCATAGTACCACAGCATAAAATCCATTTATTCAACAAAGCCTACTGCTCCTTAAACTGATTTTCGCACCAGATTGCGTAATTCATCAATTTTCACAAACAGAGGATCGATGTGATCCCGGTAACGACGGCTTTTTGCATAGAGTGATAATGCCCGGTTATATTCCAGCATTAATTGTTTTTGCGTGTCGGTATCGGCGGTATTACTGGCCAGCATCGCTTCCAGCTGCCTTATTTTCTCGCTGACGGATTCTGCCAGGCGATCCCGTTCGGCCGCATCCTGCGGATGATTTTCCACTTTCTTTTTCATGAATCCAAACATAGCGACTCCTGCCCCGAAAAGCGCGCGGGCACTTCAGGTTTATTTACGTCGGGATAAATGGGGTTAGCGGAATAACTGCATTTTTTCCACTAATACATTGGTTACCGCATTATTAGCGGGCACCAGGAAATTACGCACGCTGTCGTTTACTTTGCCTTTTTCGAACGTGTTTTTGCACTGCGCCACCCACTGGACATTCATCTCGGTGCCCACGTTCACTTTGTCGATACCGCTGCTGACAGCCAGGCGCATATCTTCATCACTCACGCCCGTTCCGCCGTGCAGGACCAGCGGCGTCGCGGTGGCGTCGGTGATTGCGGCCAGGCGCTGGTGCTGAATATGGGCTTTCCCGGTATACAGGCCGTGCACGGTGCCGATGGAAATCGCCAGCATGTCGACGCCCGTTTCGTGCACAAAGCGCCTGGCATCCTCTACAGGGGTAAACGCAATTTCATCCATCTCCACGCATTTACCATCTTCCGATCCGCCGATTGCGCCCAGCTCAGCTTCCACGGAGACATTTAGCGGGCGCGCCATATCAATAACCCGTCGGGTATTAGCAATATTTTCCTCAAGCGGTAAATGTGAGCCATCGTACATGACCGAACTGAATCCGGCGTTAATCGCTGTCTGAATCGCCTCTAAATCAGAACAGTGATCCAGATGCAGACAGGTTGAAATATTTTTACTTTTCGCTAAAGATTTAACGGCATCGACCAGTAATTCGTGTCCGAGATATTTTGCCGTACCGGTAGATATCTGAATCATTAACGGGCTGTGGGTTTGTTCTGCCGCCTTAAAAAAGGCGGGCAGCATTTCCAGACAATGTAAATTAAACGATCCCACCGCTTTAAAATTACGTTCTTTGGCAATCTTGAGCAGGTCAGTGAAATTATAAAGTTTCATGCACGTTTTCCTCACGGGATGAAGTGGATTTTCCGTTAACAAACCAGGCGATAGCGGTAACAAAGGCAACGAATACGGCGACGAACAACCAGTTATTTTGGAAAGCATGTCCCAAAACCAGCCCGGTACTGATGACGTCGGAATCGCTGAAGGTCACGCCGGTAAAGCCATAACTTTCCAGCATCGGCACCAGAATGGCCGGCAGGAAGGTAATGAATAAGCCGTGCAAGAAGCACCCGATCATCGCCCCGCGCCGGCCTCCCAGCGCATTACCAAACACGCCTGCCGTGCCGCCCGCAAAGAAGTTGGTGAGCAGACCCGGCAGAATCATTGCCAGACCAAACATCGGGAACACCAGCATGCCGACCACGGAACCGAGCGTGGTCGCCAGGAAACCGACAATGACTGCGTTAGGCGCATAAGGAAACATGACCGGGCAGTCGAGTGCAGGCTTCGCATCCGGCACCAGCCGCATGGCAATGCCACGGAATGCCGGAACCAGTTCATTCAGCAGCAGTCGCACACCGCTGTAGAGGACAAACACGCCCGCGACAAACTGAATGGCCTGCATAAAGGCATACATCAGGTAGTTGGTGCCGCTGCTGTACTGCGCAATAAAGGCGAGACCGGCTGCCAGCGCAGGGATCAGGTACATTGGCACCATCACCACCGCCATTGACAGGTAGGTGTCCTGTAAAAATTTGAAGTTGTCCGGTAACTTCAGATCCTCCGTCGAACGTGACCCTTTACCGACCACCTTCGCCACGGCCGCTGTCAGCAAATAGCCGATGGTACAGAAGTGGCCCAGCGCAACATCGTCCGAATCGGTAATACGCCGTACCACCGGCTGGGCCAGCGCGGGCATCACGACAGCCATAACGCCACCAAAAATCCCGCCGGTCAGAATCAGCGGTAAGCCGGTTAAGCCTGCTTTATAGCCGATGACCGCACCAATCGTGGCCATCCATAACAACGCCTGTCCGGTCAGGAAGATGTATTTAAACGGCGTCAGGCGGGCAATGATGATATTGACGATAAAGATCACCAGCAGCGTCATGGCCACTTCGGAGCCCAGTTCACGGTTGGCCAGCCCGGCGATGGCAGCCACATCGGTGATGTAGCCCTGCATGCCAAAGCCGTGGGTGAAGATACTGTTCAGGAAGGTCAGTGCGCCGACAATAATATTGATGCCCGCCATCATAATTAAGAAGCCGAGCAGGGTTTTAAACGTCCCTTCCACCACTTTTCCCGCAGATTTCTTTTGCAGCACCAGCCCAATCAGCGCAATAAAAGCGATAAGAATGGATGCCTGCCCCAGTAAATCTTTAACCAGAAAATTGATTACACTATTCATGATTAGCAACCTTCATATTACGTTCTTTTAAGAAAGCCACGATCTTTTGCTCAATTTCGGCTTTATCGGTAAGTTTATTTAATATAATGACCCGTTTAATCTGTTCTGGTGTGGCGTCAGCATTTAAAACATCCGCAAACGCTTTTTGCGTCAGAATCATGTCGGATTTAAATGCATTAGCTTCTGAAAGGCTTTGTTGAATAAATGGATTTTATGCTGTGGTACTATGAAAACGGTTGTTTCAGATAACATAAAATCAATGCATTACATGCTTGCGTATGACGGTGTTCTGTCTGGCATCAGCGTTTTCTACCAAAACAGTGCAGACAAAACAGAATGATTACCTATTATTCAACAAAGCCCCCGTGGGTTCGTTTATCCCCCTATACTGCGACCTGCCGCCAGTCGTCGTGGCGTTCGCCCCGCATCGGGCTGGCGACATCCCCGGGGATAGCCGCTTTCAGGCCAAATACAGAGGGATATTAAGCGATTACGCCGGTAAAGCCTGCCGTTTTTTGTGCTGCCTGCCATCTTTTCTCTGCCGCTGACTGCGACGGCAAGCGGATGCCCGGTATCGTGCGCAACCGGGTCGATACCGGCTTAGAATCAGCCCCTGAACAGGGCTTTTATGCGGTCGCGGAATGGCGTTATATGAGCAATATTGCCGCAGATGACAGCAACACAGTGCGTGCACCTTCGTATGCCGTAACGATGGTAAACAGCAGCTAAAAATGGCTGGTTGATGCATAAACACAGGATCTGGTTGGCCGGGTCGATAATCTGTTTGACTATATGGGCTCAGTCATCGTCAACGAAAGCAATGGCCGTTATTACGAATCTGTACCGGGACGCAACTACAGCGTTGGCCTGACAGTTCCAGTAAACGCAGGCGGCTGCGCAGGTGCTTCGACTCGCTCTTTCCCTTATTTTTCAGGCATGACGTTGTTACATGCCGGGATAATTTTGCGGGACGCCGCGAATGGATCCCTGCGTTCTCGCGGGGGCCGGTGGTGCTGAGGCTGACAGGACCTTTATTTCGGCCGTGACATGGCTGGAAACCAGACGCGGCATCGCGCGCCTGGCGAGGCGGGACAGTGAACAGGCGCAGCGCTTACGCCACGCGTACCAGACCCAGGTGCTGGCGGTGTATCATGAGCGGACGCTGGCAGGATTGCACGCAACTGCGCACGGCTGTATATGCCCGTTAGACGTGCTGAAACCCATGCGTTGATTGCAGCGACGGCGATGCCGCCTGATCTCATTCTGGCGACGCGTCAGCCGAAAGACGTCCAGGGAATGAGCGTGATGCTGCTCATCCCCTGGCAAGTCGCTTAACCCTTACAGGGCGTTAAGTTTTGCACGCACATCGTCACAACTGCCGGTTTCCCTCAGGCGAGGAAAAATGCGTTCAATGCTGTTTTCGTGCGTATCGCTATTTAAATCCGTCATCGCATCGACCGCTAACGTGACGTTGTAACCTAATTCGTAAGCCTGACGTGCCGTCGACTCTACGCCGATACTGGTGGCAATACCGCAGATAACCACCTGCGTAATACCGCGTTTTTGTAGCTGATCATGAAGCGTGGTTTGATTAAACGCGCCCCAGGTGTGCTTAGTGACGGTGATATCGTTGTGTTGCGGTGTCATCGCCGGTACCAGTGTGGCCCAGTTTGCCGGTAATTCGCCCTGATGCCGGGGGGATTCGGCCCGGCCCGGTGCGCCGCCCGCGACATTCACAATCACGACAGGCAGGTCTTTTTCACGAAAGGCGGCCGCCAGGGCTGCGCAGCGTTCAATAACCGGCTGTGGCTCATGCACAACCGGCAGCGCAACAATCCCCTCTTGCAGATCGATAACAATCAGAGCGGTTTTCGCATCAAGTGTGGTTAAAGCCATGGTGAGTCCTCTGGAAACAGTATAAGAAGTATGGCGCAGGCTGATGCCGCTACGCACCGCCGGTTCGCCGCCAGTGCCCGAACAGGCGCGCCATACAGGGGGAGGGAATTATAGCGTGCCGGGCAGCGCTGAACAGGCGCGGGTCGTTTCAATTTGTAAGTCAGGCTGATTAATGGGCAAACCCGATCCGGTGCTCAGCGTCGCTCGACATAGTGAATCAGGCTGTGAAAGCGCAGGCGCGTATCCAGCGGATTGCGATAACTGTGGGCCACGTCCGCGCGGAACTGAAAGGCCTCGTCCCGCTTCAGCCGCCGCCAGGTATCAGCAATGCCCAGCAACAGCTCGCCTTCCAGCACCACCACCTGCTCGATCACGCCTTTTTCATGCGCGGCAGAATCACTCTGCGCGCTCGGTGCCAGCTCAACGGCAAGCAAATCAAAGCGTAGCCGATCGTCATAAGGTAACAACGGCGTCACCGCCATCTGCGCATTGTGCTGGCGATAACGGGCCACTTCCCCTTCCGCGATGGGCAACTGATGAACAAAAAACGAGAACGGGACATTAAAGCCGGTGGCGATTTTCCACAGGGTGGCAATCGTCGGGCTGGACTCGCCGCGTTCAATCTGCCCCAGCATCGCCTTACTGACGCCTGTTTTCTCGGCGGTTAACGTAAGGCTCCAGCCATTGGCTTGCCTCAGTTGTTTCAGCGCCTCGCCAAGATAGTGATGCAAATTTTCCATATTGTCTCCTGCATAAGCGCATCAGTGTAGCACTTGTGCGTTATAGCGCACTATGCGACGATGTGCGTTATAACGCACAAGAGGAGGAGACCATGTCACTGCGCCATCCGCCGTTTCCCGTTACCCTGCCTATGGTGGTGTCAGGCTTTGTCGCCGTGCTGGTCGGCTACAGCAGCACAGGTGCGATTATTTATCAGGCCGCCCAGGCGGCTGGTGCGCCGCCTGCGCTGATCGCGGGCTGGTTCTCCGTCATTGGCATCGCAATGGGAATCGCCTCAACGGGGCTTTCCCTGGCTTACCGCATGCCGGTGCTGGCCGCCTGGTCCACGCCGGGGGCGGCCTTGCTGGCCACCAGCCTGCCGGGCACGTCTCTCAATGAGGCTGTGGGCGTATTTGTTTTTGCCAATGTCCTGATTGTGTTATGCGGGGTCACGGGCCTGTTTGCCCGCCTGATGAATCATATCCCGGCGTCGCTGGCGGCTGCCATGCTGGTGGGCATTTTACTGCGCTTTGGCTTGCAGACGTTTAGCGACTTCGCCGTGAACTTTCCCCTCGCCGCCACGATGTGTATGAGCTGGTTACTGGCGCGCCGCTGGTTGGCCCGTTATGTCATTCTGATCACGCTTCTGGTCGGTGTTACCCTGGCGGTAGCCCAGAACAGTCTTCATTTTCCGGCGCAGGCTGCCCGTTTCAGCCTTCCTGCGCCTGTCTGGCCGTCGTTTTCACTGCACACGCTTATCGGTATTGGTCTACCCTATTTTTTAGTCACCATGGCGTCACAAAATGCGCCCGGAATCGCCACCCTACAGGCACACGGCTATCGTCCGTCGGTGTCCGGGCTCATGAGCTGGACCGGATTACTGGCGTTGGTTCTGTCGCCGTTCGGCGGATTTTCGGTGTGTGTGGCGGCCATTACGGCAGCGATTTGTATGGGCGAAGAGGTCGATCCCGATCCCCGTCGTCGCTGGATTGCCGCGGCAGTGGCAGGCGGATGTTATCTGTTGGCTGGCGTGTCCGGTGCGCTGATTGCGATGCTGTTCAGCGCACTGCCGGCTGTAATGGTGCACGTAGTGGCGCGCCTGGCGCTGGTGACGACCCTGGGCGGCAGTCTGCAACGGGCACTGGCAGAGCCTGCTGACCGCGACAGCGCGCTGTTGGCTTTTTTAATCACGGCGTCGGGCGTGACGCTTTTAGGGATCGGGTCGGCGTTTTGGGGATTAGTGGGTGGCGTTATCGCGCATCTGTTATTAAAACGTAAAACAGCGTAACATCATCTGGGCATTGGTTATTTTCCCGGCAGCGGGCGAAAAAACCACGTATTTGACCTCTTTTTCTGCGGTTTGATTTGCCATTGCCCCACGTAAAATCACCGTAATTAACGATAACACGCGATCTTCTGCCTCAGACAACGACCGATAAGGGCCTAACAGGTGGCAAAAACTTTTCTGCGCAGCGGCAATCTGGATGCGGTTCTGGCTTTAGATGAGAACGGCCAGCCGGTATTTACTTCCGCCCTGCAAATCCGTGAGACCCTGCGTTTGCGCCGCCAAAGCGCACTGGCAGACTGCCTGGCGATTCCGCAAACCAATGAACGTGGCGACCGGCTTGACTGGTACGCGCCTTTTTCCGGCAAAGTCAAATCCTGGATGGCCGCGAGCGATTATGAACGCCGTCAGGCGTTGCAACATCTCACCGCCTGCCAGCAGGATCTGCAAGCCATTAGCGCCCGCGCCCGCGAGGCTGCCAATCCGGCGATGCGCCTGTTTGGCGCGCTACTCGGCAAGAGCCTGCAATTCCCCAATCAGCAATATGTTTATCTGGTGAACGGTAAACCTGTCATCACTTTTTGGGGATTTGTGGATGCGCAGGAGCGCAACCGTGATGAGGCACTCGCCTGCCTGCGTGAAAGCCTGGAGGAGTCGCTGCCTGCTTAGCTGGTCGAACTGCCACCCGAACCTGTTGTGCCGCCTGCGCCCGAACCGGTGGTGGTGCCCGAACCCGCCGCGGTGGTACCGCCGGTCGCAGAGGTGCCCGCGCCTGAGCCGGAACCTGTACCAGAGCCTGTACCCGCTCAGGCCGCGCGTCGTCCGGCTTTCCGTCTGTGGTATCTGATTCCGACGCTGGCCGTTGCCGCAGCCGCCGCGACGGCGGTTATCCTGCATATGCCGCAATCGGAGCCCGTCACGCCGTCCGCCCCGGTCGCTCAAAACACCGCCCCTGTTGCCGCCATCAGACCGGCAGCCATGGTGCCGGCTGAAAAACTGGCTGACACTTTGCCGCAGAAACCGGCCGCCGTGGTAGCGGGTGCGCAAACCGCCGCCAGCGCTGCGCCTGTGCCTGCAGCGGCACCGTCTGCGACGCTTTCCAACGTGGTTGCGCCTGCGGTGCCCGCGAAACCCGACGATCTGGTGGTGACACCGGATGCCGTCCGTGATGGTCAGGTTCAGGTGATTGACGGACGCTGGCGCGTGGAGATCGAAAACATCAAAACGCCAACCGGTAAACCCCCTGTCATGCACTTCCAGTTTAACAATGGCAAGGGCAGCGTACAGATCAACCAGGGGAACACCACCTGTAAGGCCGATGTCACGGCGGCGATGACCAGCGCGGGTAACATGGTGATAGAAAGCCGCTTTACCGCCCGGTGCGCGGACAAATCGCGTTACCGTATGCCGATGTTAGTGTGTCATTCCAGCATTGGCGCCGCCGCCTGCGAAGCGCAATACACCGGGGATCGTGTGTATCCCATTACGATTAAGCGTGAGAGTAAGTAACTATGTTGGCTCCCCTGATCGATGATAAGCAAAAAATTTCTCTGATTGAGAACAGCGGCGTGCAGTTCCTGGATTTTGGTCTGCAACTCTTCGCAACCCAGGCGCGCCGTCAGTTTGTGCGCCAGACCGCAAATGGTCCGTTACTGCGTCTGAATATGGACGGTAACAGCGGTAAATTTTTACTTTACCCGCAGGACGGTGGCGCACCGGAAGTCGTGCGTCCCGAAACCGATATCGCGCTGTCCGACTCCCTGAGCTTACTGGAAGCCTGCTGGCTGCCGCTGCCAATGCTGCGTTGCGCCTCAGGTCGTCGCTTTATCGGCGGCCCGGAAAACTGGGCGCGCATGCGGTTAGTGGCGCTGAAGAAGCCTGAGAGCGCAGGCAACACGCACCGCGTTACGCTGGCGTTTGATACGCGCTGCGTGGCGGAAGAAGATGGCGGCGAACAGTTGGGACTGACGCCATCCGACGCACAGAACGGCGTTACCTTTGCCCTGGCCTAGCACAACTACGAGCTGGGGGAATTTCTTGATCACACCTGGGTAGATGGCTGGCTGCGCGAATCCTTCACCGACCGCGTGTCCGATCGCCGTGAACAGGCCATCAGCCAGGCGCTGCGTGAGTTTGAATATCAGGCGCACTACCTCAACCTGCTGGAATTGCTGGGCGAGCAGCTTAACCTCACGGAGATTCACATCCAGGCCGCCACGCTGCAAACGCCAGCCGTCAACGTGGATATCATTCTTGACGTCGGCAACTCGCACACCTGCGGTATTCTGGTGGAAGACCATCCGGAAGAGAGCAACGGCCTGAAGCAGACCTACGAGCTGCAGATGCGCGATCTGTCTCAACCACATCGTGTGTATAACGAGCTGTTCGACAGTCGGCTGGAATTTGCCGAGGCGCGTTTTGGTAAAGCCAACTTTTCGCTGGAAAGCGGCCGTGAGCAGGCCTTTATGTGGCCTTCACTGACCCGCGTCGGACGCGAAGCCAGCCGCCTGGCCTTGCAGCGTGCCGGCCTTGAAGGCAGCACCGGGCTGTCCAGCCCGCGGCGTTACCTGTGGGACGAAGCGCGCTATCAGCCGAGCTGGCGCTTCAATCAGCAGAGCCCGCAAGGTGAACCGCAGGCCTGCGCCGCCCCTTTCACCTCACTGATGAATGACGAAGGTCAACCGCTGTATGCGCTGCCGCTGGATGAACGCCTGCCGGTGTTCTCCGCTCACTACAGCCGCAGTTCACTCATGACGTTTATGCTGTGTGAGCTGCTGGCCCAGGCACTGATGCAAATGAACAGCGCGGCACAGCGTCAACGCATGCCGCAAAGTCATGCACCGCGCCAGCTGCGTCATGTGATTCTGACGCTTCCGTCCGCCATGCCAAAACCTGAACGTGAAATCTTTCGTCGTCGCATGCAGGAAGCGATTGCGCTGGTGTGGAAAGCTGAAGGCTGGCATCCGGCCGACGAGGAATTTACGGCGGAGACGCAGGCGCAAAGCAGTAAACCCGTGCCGGACGTACAGATGGAGTGGGATGAAGCCACCTGCGGTCAGATGGTGTGGCTGTTTAATGAAACCCAGGTGAACTTTGCCGGCCGCGCAGAAGACTTCTTCAGCAGCATGGCGCGTCCGGATCGTCCGCGTGAAGCCGATGAGCAGCCCGGCAAGAGCCTGCGCATTGCCTCTATCGACATTGGCGGCGGCACTACCGACCTGGCGATTACCCAGTACCGTCTCGATGACGGCCAGGGCAATAACGTCAAAATTACGCCGCGTCTGCTGTTCCGTGAAGGCTTTAAAGTGGCCGGCGACGATATATTACTGGATGTGATTCAGCTGTGGGTGTTGCCGGCCCTGCAACAGAGCCTGCAGAAAGCCGGCCTGACGCTGGCCGAACCGCTGATCAACAAACTGTTTGGCCACGACAGCCGGATGGACGGTCAGGCGACGCTGCGGCAGCAAGCCACGTTGCAGGTGTTTATTCCCCTGGCGCAGGCGGTGCTTGAACGTTACGAGAACTGGGATCCGCTGGAAAGCCATGCCGAAATTAATGCGCTGTTTGGTGAGCTGGTCGATCAACGTCCGGCAGACGCGGTGCTGGCGTTTGTTAATGGCGAAATCCAGCGTGAATTAGGCGGCAACAGCCGCTTTGACCTGCTTGAGGTACCGCTGGTGGTCAGTATGGCGCAGCTTCACGGCGAGTTTATGCAGCACCGCATGGCGATCATTCCGGCACTGCGATCTATGTGTGAAGTCGTCTCACTGTATCAGTGTGACGTCCTGCTGCTGACCGGACGGCCCTCACGCTTCCCCGGCATCCAGGCGCTGGTGCGTCATCTGCAACCGCTGCCGGGCAGCCGAATTTTGTCGCTGGAAGGCTATCACACCAGTGACTGGTATCCGTTTAACAAACATGGTCGTATCGATAACCCGAAATCCACGGCCGCCGTGGGCGCGATGTTATGCCTGCTGGCCCTGGATTTGCGCCTGAGCAGCTTCTGGTTCCGCGCGGGCGATTTCGAGCCCTATTCCACGATCCGTTATCTCGGCATGCTGGACGAAAACCAGGCCCTGACCGATGAGAACCTGTGCTACAGCGACATCGACCTGGACGATCCCGCTTTCTCGCTGGATCGCAAAAGCAGCTTCCGGATTCGTGGCAATGTCTGTCTGGGCTTCCGCCAACTGGATAATGAACGCTGGCCCGCGTCGCCGTTGTACAGCCTGACGCTCAATGATGCCGCGCTGGCGCGCAAGGTTGCAGGTGAAAGCGTGCTGCGCGTGAAGCTGGCGGTGAAAGCCGGTCCGGATGCGCCTGGCCCGGAGACGTTGGTGTTAAGCGAAGCCCGACTGGACGATGGTACGCGCGTTCCGCTTGAACATCTGAGCCTCAAACTGAATACTCTCTCCGCCACTGGCAATGCCAATGCGCAATACTGGATTGACAGCGGGAGTGTATGTAAACGATGAGATCGGTTAAACCCCGCCAGCCGCAAACGCTGGCAAAACGCCTGAGTTTATTGCAGGACGCCCTGAATGGCAGCCTGGCATGGATTGAAAACACCCGCGAACAGTCGCCCCGGTTGGCACTGGAAGCCGAAACCCTGACCCTGCAGTTACGTCAGGCCCGTGTGCAAACGCAAGCGCTGGCGCAGCAGGTGGCACGCCCCGTCACTTTAGCCCTGTTTGGGCAGTCTCAGGCAGGCAAAGCCTGGTTATTAACGGAGATGGTCGCGGATGCCCAGGGACAGTTAATCACCGCGCTAAGCGACAAGCCGGTTAACTATTTTCAGCATATCAACCCGGGTAACCTTGATTTCGCCACGGCGACGCGGTTTACCCATCAGCGCGAGCCGCTGTCGTCGGAGTGGCCGGTAGAGCTGGCCCTGATGAGCGAAGCCGAGGTGCTACGCCTGGCGATTTCGTGTGGCGAAGGCGTCAGCCAGCCCGATACCGCAAACATCGACAGCGTGATACAACGTCTGCAGCGTCACCGCTTAACGACGCCACTGCCTGGCCTGGAGAGCGATGCGCTGGTCACGCTCTGGTCATGGTGCCGCCGCCATCATTTGTATGATGCACAACTGGATCGGCACTTCTGGCCTCAGGCGGTTGAACTGGCCCCGTGGCTGAGCGTTGACGATCGGGTCCAGTTGTTCTCTCTGCTCTGGCCCGCCGAACCGGCCCTGAATGAGCTGGTGCGGAGCTTGCTGCATCTGCGCCACCAACTGCGCAACAGCACACGCGTGCTGGGGCCGCTTAGCCTGTTAACCGATTCGTCTCTGCTGCCTGCCGAACAGCTTATCGTCCCGGCCAGCGAACAGGATCTCTCGCTGCACATTGAGATCTGCCCGTTAAACGGAAACCGCCTGGCCAAGCCGCAACATGTGGCGCTGGGATTACTGGCGCTGCTGACGCTGGAGGTGACGATTCCGCTCAGTTCCACGCCGCGCACCGCGTTCTATGACGAAGCGGACATGCTGGAGCTGCCTGCACCCGGTACGCCGAGTGATGCGGCGCTGCGGGAAGAACGCCAGCGCCTGCAGCAGCAGGATGCGCTGCGCGCACGGCTGCTGGAGCACAAACGTACACTGCTCCCCGGCATCTATGCCGCCCGCCAGGGCATCGATTTGCTGCTGATCTGCACCGCCGCGAGCCAGCGTCAGGATGTGGATATCGCCAGCCGCGCCCTGCGCGAATGGCAACGCCTTCAGCCAAAAAACGACGCGGGTGAAAAACCGCGTCTGATTTGGGCGATCACGCCTTATGATGCGCGCCATCAGCAGGTGAATGTGGATGAGGCGGTACAGCGTCAGGTCGGCCAGCCGGGTCAGCAATGGGGTTCCATGCTGGCACTGGATCGCGCCGGTGTGGATCGCATGTCCGAATGGTTACAGGATGAGATGCAGCCAGAGGCCCGCCGCGATCAGCTTATCGCGCAACTGGCGCAAATCCAGCACATGGTCGTTGAACGTCGGCTACAGCCCTGGACCGAAGCCGGTGCGTCACCCGATCAGGCGGTGCGCAAGCAGAACATCGCGGATACCTTGTTGAAATGCCTGCAACATCGCACCGGTTTGCATGGAGAACTGCTGGAGCGTTTGCAGCCTTCCCGTGAAGCCCTGCGCCAGCTGTGGCTGAATCAGTCGGGATCATCTGTTCCTGCCGCCACCACCAGTATTCAGGCACCGGAGAACCAGTTTGGTATCGGTTTTGAGTTCGACCTGTTCAGCGATGCTGAAATTGAACAGCCCGCGCCTCAGCAGTCCAGCTTTGGCCAGGGCCTGACTCAGTTCCCGCGCCAGGTCTTCAGCCTGTGGCTGAACCATCTGCGCCAGTTGCCGGAAAATCAGAGCCTGCTCACGCTGCTGAATATCGACAAAGCCACGATGGAATGGTTAATAGAAGAACTGATCACCGCCAGTTTCCGCACCGGTATCCTGCAGTCGCTGCAAACCGCCCTGCATGAACCGGACGCGCAGAGCATGTCGCATGAGTCGCGCGCCGATCGTCAGGTGACGCGTGCCATGACGGTATTGGGGGATTTCGTCGCGTGGCTGGGCTTCCTGCAGCGTCCGGAAGCGGAACGTCCGGCCAGCCGGGTTAACCGTGGCCAGTCGATCTTCTCACGTCCGCCTGCGCCGAGTGTGAATTTCAGCGCCGGTCAGCGACTGACAAAACTGTCGGCTACGCCAGCAAACCACACGGCGTACTACATATATGACTGGCTGGTGGGCCTGAACACGGTCATTATCGAAAATAACGGCTATACCGGTGGGGGCGATCTGCCGGTCAGCGCGCGCGAAGCGCTAGCCGACCTGCTCAAACCGCTGCGTAACTAAGCGTATATCAGGCGCAGTTCGCCACTCAGCGACTGCGCCGCCTCTTCCAGCAACGCCAGAACCGGGGCCAGATCCGCGTCGTGCCGATCGGCATTCAGCAGATAAATCTCCGCCGGCAGGGCCATGCCACCTGTCAGACAGTCCCAGAGCGCGTCCAGGTTATTGCCGAAGTCGCCGGAACAGTCGCTTTGCGCGGCAAACTGCCGGTAAAAGGCATCGCGATCCGCCAGCTCACCGAGATCAAACCGTAGGCGCAACATCGTTACTGCACCGGCTTAAAACTGCGATAGTGGTCAGTGGAAAGAAACACCAGCCCGTCTGACGAATATACCAGGCGATCCGCCTCACGATGGCCACAGCGGTAGTTCACATCCGCCTCATACCACTGCCGATCTGAACGTTCAGGTAGCTTTCTTTCGCGGTTGGAAAAGCGATCGCCGCCAATCGCCCGGCCTGGCAGCACGTCACACAGATTGCCCTTCGCAGGATTCCAGCCCAGACGGCGGGCCTGCTTTTTTGTGATGTAGTAATCGGGCAACTGCTGATGCTGTAGCACCCAGCGGGCGACGGTTCGCACATCCGTTAAGGCGGCGATGTCTGCGGCAGAGGTTTTGGCAGGTGCAGACGTCAGATAGGGTCGCAGACCTATCCAGGAGAGGATAAGGATGAGGACTAATCCTAACCACAGTTTTTTTGACATGATGACATCCCTGGAAAACAGGATGCAGATAATAGCAGTTTTCTCAGCGGATAAAACAGCGCGGGCCAGATGACCTGGCCCTGGCGGGGTTTACTGCATTGCAGCCTGCGACGGCACACTGTGACGGCGCCACGCACCCGGAGCAACACCATACTGACGCTTGAAGCTGCGGTTGAACGACTGCTGCGAGTCAAAGCCCAGCGAAATGGCTACGTTCAGAATAGGTTCGTTGGTGCTGGTCAGGCGATCCGCTGATTTTTTTAATTTTTTCATACGGATATATTCACCCAGTGGATAGCCTGTGTGCTCTTTAAACATCCGTTGCAGGTGCCATTTTGAGTAGCCCGCGCGCTCAGAAACCGTATCGAGATCGAGGCGTGCTTCAATATTGTTGTCAATCCAGTTAATCAGATCGTGAATAAAAGCGTTACTCATCATTTGTCTTCTCCGGTCGCGACAGCGAACAGTATTAGTATCAGTTGCAGTTACACTTAAAGCGTGACTGACAATGCCATTTAATGCAAGTTTAATTAATACATTAAATGCCGCACATTTTATGGGGACTTACCTCATGCCCTGTCAGGCTGGATGCTGGCCGATAAATCATCGCTCATCAGACCGCACATAAAGTGTATCAGTTATTCTTGCAGTTCTCAGACACACAAGCCTACACTCCTCGCGATAAATTGCAACCATAGAAGTTGCAATTATTGGCCTGCGGGCTTTACTTCACTGTTCATCGCGGAATCACAACAATGATAAGCAACTGGGTTCGTCAGGGAGTTACCCTGCTGGGGATGGGACTGGTCATCAGTCAGTTAAGTGGATGTGACACGGGTCAGGCGAACAACGCCCCGCCGCCGCCCGAGGTGAGTGCGGCTGTGGTGGTGACAAAACCGGTCAGTCAGTGGGACAGCTTTAATGGCCGCATAGAAACGGTTGAAAGCGTCCAACTGCGTCCACGGGTTTCAGGCTACATCACCACGGTTAATTACCATGAAGGGGATGAGGTGAAAAAGGGTCAGGTCCTGTTCACCATTGACGACCGTAGCTACCGCACCGCACTGGATCAGGCGAGAGCCTCGCTGGCGCGTGCCCGGAGTCAGGCCAGCCTGACCCGCAGTGAATCGGCGCGCACAGAAAAACTGCTCGGTACTCAGGCGGTATCACGTGAGATGTGGGAGCAACGACGCGCCAGCGCCAGCCAGGCGCAGGCCGATGTGCAGGCCGCCGAGTCGGCTGTGGCCATGGCCCAGCTGAACCTGGATTTTAGCCGCGTCACGGCGCCCATTGACGGCCGCGCCAGTCGGGCCATGATCACCGCAGGAAACCTGGTAACCGCCGGGGACAGCGCCAGCGTTCTGACGACGCTGGTCTCGCAAGACAAGATGGTGGTCTATTTCGACGTCGATGAAACCACCTTCCTGCACTACCAGGCCATGGCGCGTCAGGGCCAGCAACGTCATGCCCTGCCCGTCGAGATTGCGCTGGCAGGCGAACAGGGTTATCCGCACCGGGGTAACGTCGACTTCCTGGATAACCAACTCAACGCCAGCACCGGCACCATTCGCATGCGTGCGCAGCTGGATAACCATCAGCGTATCTTTACGCCTGGCCTCTTTGCGCGCGTTCGCCTGCCGGGTCGTGCGACCTTCAACGCCCTGTTAATTGACGATAAAGCCGTGCTAACCGACCAGGATCGCAAATATGTTTATATCGTTGATGCTCAGGGGAAAGCGCAGCGCCGCGACATTAAGCCTGGTGCCATGGCTGACGGACTGCGTATCGTCGAGGCCGGTTTGCAGGCGGGCGAACGGGTCATCGTTGCCGGACTGCAAAAAGTGTTTATGCCCGGAATGCCGGTGACTGCCAAAACTGTCGATATGGCCGCTACCGCCGCTCAATAACCCGAGGTTGATATGGATTTTTCCCGCTTTTTTATTGATCGGCCAATCTTTGCCGCCGTGCTGTCGGTATTGATTTTCATGACCGGCCTGATCGCCATACCGTTATTGCCCATCAGTGAGTATCCCGACGTGGTGCCGCCGAGCGTGCAGGTGCGCGCCGAATACCCCGGCGCGAATCCAAAGGTCATTGCCGATTCCGTGGCGACCCCGCTGGAAGAAGCGATTAACGGCGTCGAAAACATGATGTACATGAAGTCCGTCGCCGGTTCGGATGGCGTGCTGGTGACCACCGTCACGTTTCGTCCCGGCACCGATCCGGACCAGGCGCAGGTTCAGGTACAAAACCGTGTCGCTCAGGCGGAAGCGCGACTGCCTGAAGACGTGCGCCGGCTGGGCATTACGACGCAAAAAATGTCCCCTACGCTGACCTTAGTGGTGCATCTGTTTTCGCCGGGCAGTACCTATGATTCTCTTTACCTGCGGAATTACGCCACGCTGAAAGTGAAAGACGAACTGGCCCGCCTGCCAGGCGTCGGGCAGATCCAGATCTTTGGTGCAGGCGAATATGCCATGCGCGTCTGGCTGGATCCCAACAAGGTGGCCGCACGCGGCCTGACCGCCGCCGACGTCGTCAGCGCAATGCAGGAGCAGAACGTGCAGGTTTCTGCCGGGCAGCTTGGTGCGGAACCGCTGAAAAAGCAGAGCGATTTTCTGCTGTCGATCAACATGCAGGGCCGGCTCGAAAATGAGCAGCAGTTCGGCGATATCATTTTAAAAACCGCTGAGGACGGCTCGCTGGTGCGGCTGCGCGATGTGGCACGCATCGAAATGGGTGCGGGCAGTTATGCGTTGCGTTCGCAGCTGAACAATAAAGATGCCGTCGGCATTGGTATTTTTCAGGCCCCCGGGGCCAACGCGATCGATCTTTCCAATGCGGTGCGAGCCAAAATGGATGAGCTGGCCACCCGCTTCCCTGACGATGTGAAATGGGCAGCGCCCTACGATCCCACTGTGTTTGTGCGCGACTCCATCAAGGCCGTGGTCCAGACTCTGCTGGAGGCAGTCTTTCTGGTCGTGCTGGTGGTGATTCTGTTCCTGCAAACCTGGCGGGCCTCGATCATTCCCCTGCTGGCTGTCCCTGTTTCCGTGGTGGGCACGTTCAGCGTGCTTTACCTGCTCGGTTTCTCGCTTAACACCCTGAGCCTGTTCGGTCTGGTGCTGGCCATCGGTATCGTGGTGGATGATGCCATCGTGGTGGTGGAAAACGTTGAGCGCAATATTGAGATGGGTCTGTCACCCAAAGCGGCGGCGCATCAGGCCATGCGCGAAGTATCGGGGCCGATTATCGCTATCGCGCTCGTGCTCTGTGCCGTGTTTGTGCCGATGGCGTTTCTGTCGGGCGTCACCGGTCAGTTTTACAAGCAGTTTGCCACCACCATTGCCATTTCGACCGTCATCTCTGCCATCAACTCGCTGACCTTATCGCCTGCGCTGGCAGCAATGTTGCTGAAGGATCACCAGGCCGCCAAAGACAGGCCCACGCGCCTGATCGACTGGCTGTTTGGCTGGATTTTCCGCCCGTTCAACCGTTTCTTTCACCGCACGGCCCATGGCTACGAGTCGATGGTAGCGAAAACCCTGCGGCGGCGCGGCGCGGTGTTTGGCGTGTATCTGATGTTACTGGCGGGCGCCGGCTGGATGTTCCATGCCGTACCGGGCGGATTTATCCCCACGCAGGATAAGCTTTACCTGATTGGCGGCGTGAAAATGCCAGAAGGATCGTCGCTGGCGCGCACGGATGAGGTCATCCGGCAGATGAGTGAAATCGGTCTGCAAACGGAAGGCGTGGCCTATGCGGTTGCCTTTCCGGGCCTGAATGCGCTGCAGTTTACCAATACGCCGAACAGCGGCACGGTGTTTTTCGGCCTGAAACCTTTCAGTGAACGTAAGCGCACGGCGGCGGAGATTAACGCGGACATCAACGCGGACATCAATGCAAAAATCGCCCGTATCCAGCAGGGGTTTGGCTTCTCCATTATGCCGCCACCGATTCTGGGTCTGGGCCAGGGTTCGGGCTATTCGCTTTATGTACAGGATCGGGCCGGATTGGGCTATGGCGCACTGCAAACCGCGATTAATACACTCTCCGGCGCGGTAATGCAGACGCCGGGCATGCACTTCCCAATCTCGTCTTATCAGGCCAACGTACCGCAACTGGATGTGCAGGTTGACCGTGATAAGGCCAAGGTACAGGGTGTGGCGCTGACGGATTTGTTCAGTACGCTGCAAACTTATCTGGGGTCATCCTATGTTAATGACTTTAACCGCTTTGGCCGGACCTGGCGGGTGATGGCACAGGCAGATGGCGAATTTCGTGACAGCGTGGAGGACATTGCCAACCTGCGTACCCGCAACGATCGTGGCGAGATGGTGCCCATCGGCAGCATGGTGCATATCACCACCACTTACGGGCCCGATCCGGTTATTCGTTACAACGGCTATCCGGCGGCGGACCTGATCGGTGATGCGGACCCCCGGGTACTGTCCTCCGCCCAGGCGATGCGCCAGCTTGAGGCGATGTCCGGCCAGCTGTTGCCGAACGGCATGAACATCGAATGGACCGACCTCAGCTACCAGCAGGCGACGCAGGGCAATACCGCGCTGATTGTTTTCCCGGTGGCGGTGTTACTGGCCTTCCTGGTGCTGGCCGCGCTGTATGAGAGCTGGACGTTACCGCTGGCGGTGATCCTGATTGTGCCGGTTACCATGCTGTCGGCCCTGCTGGGCGTGTGGTTAACAGGCGGAGACAACAACGTCTTTGTGCAGGTCGGTCTGGTGGTGCTGATGGGCCTGGCCTGTAAGAACGCCATTCTGATTGTGGAGTTTGCGCGCGAACTGGAGATGCAGGGTAAAGGGATTGTCGACGCCGCGCTTGAGGCCTGTCGGTTACGTCTGCGCCCTATCGTGATGACCTCTATCGCCTTTATCGCCGGAACTATTCCGTTGATTCTGGGGGAAGGCGCAGCCGCGGAAGTCCGCGGCGTGACGGGCGTCACGGTGTTCTCCGGTATGTTAGGCGTGACGCTGTTTGGCCTGTTTTTAACGCCGGTGTTTTATGTGGCGCTGCGTAAGCTGGTGACGCGTAACGCCGCGCGCCCGGTTACGTAACACGCGCAGTAATGCGTGTGCCCCGACAATCCTGCGGACGTCGGGGCACTGCTGTAGCGCGGCAAAATATTTTGCACTGTTTTGGAAACTATTTTGCACAACTTGGACGGAGTTTGAGAGTGCAAAATAGTTTCCAAATCGCATAAAAAACGTTCTAAATCTCAACCTCTCGTTCCACT